>NZ_JBHTMP010000004.1:0-204962 GCF_042679305.1 Micromonospora sonneratiae
GCCAACCCCCGACCCTTCACCTGGACCGCCACCGCAGACGACATCCTCGCCAAAGTCCAACTCGTTCAAACCAACATCAAGAAACTCGTGGCAAACAACTCAAAGTAAACCGATCAGGATCACGAAACACTAGTGGTAGGTGAGTGGTATTCGGGTAATGCTTTCAAGGATGCTGATGTCCACCGTGGATGGCTGATTGGTCATTTTATGCGACCGGCAGAGAGCGTTCGGGCAACCGGCGATCTCGAAGTAAAATGGGGCGTGCATCCTGCGGGGCAGATACGGTCTCAGTGGTCAACGGGTGAGCTGCGGACGACGTTGGTGATTCTGGTTAGTGGGGTGTTTAGAGTTGATCTTTCCATAAAGGCTGTCCTGCTTCAGAGGCAAGGTGATTACGTGGTCTGGGGGCCGGGCGTTGACCACTCCTGGCAGGCAGAAGAAGATTCGGTGGTGATTACGGTCAGGTGGCCATCTACTCCGGGCTGACGTGCTTGAATCATGACGCCCTATGTAGTTTGTGGTAAAGCTGCAAGCGTTCGGATGCCGGTATGTCCGGTGGGAAGGCGATCGACGAGGGGAACTGATAGGGGGCAGTCGTGTGGTAGGTGCCGGTAAGGGTGGATTCTTCGATGGAATGGGATCGATGGAAGATTATCGACGGTGACGCCCTCAATTTGTTTTGTGGAATGAGTGCCGTCTGTCCTTGCTGGAGTAGGGCTGGTCCAGAGGATTGATTTTGAAAGCCTCGCCAGTGAATTGAAGATCGGAGACTCTTGTGGTCGAACCGAAGGTGGTCGGTGGTGTTCCGCCCAACTATAGGCGGACGATCTTCTATCGGTTAACTGTCTGGTTCTTGCGCCTCATGCCCTTGGCTCTCGCTTGCTTCCCGATGTGGTCAGGTGGTTGGTTTCTCCTGCTTGTCGTAATTGTGTTTGGATTGATCGTTTCGTTACCGCTTCGGTATGTAGCCCATTTCGAATGGGGGATGTCGACGGGTGATTTGAACTGGGCGCTTCTTGGGGATGCGGTAAATATTCGTTACGGATGATATGCCAGAATGCCGTATTTTACTTGTCGTTGCTAACGAGAAGTTTGCGGACTCAGTGTGGATCCAGCAGACCTTGCCAGAATCTCATCGGCGGTGACGGTCCAGGTAAACGGCTTGGCGTCAGCGTTTCAGATGGTGACGTGGTGGGTGACGGCCCTGGTCAGGCGTATGGTCGGGGTGAATGTGGCACGTCGGACGGCCCGCCGGGTGATGATCCCGAACCAGACGACGCTGAACCGAACTGTGGCAGTGGCTACCTCGGCTTACCGGCCAAGTTGCCGGTTGACTTCTTCAAGAAGGTCGACGATCTCCAGTCGGTCGGTGCCGTCCGGCATCACGCGTGTGGTGCCGTACGCGAGTTCCACCAGGGCCGATCGTGCGGTGGCAATCTCGTCCACAGACGCGTCGAGTTGGTGCCAGGACGCGTTGTCCGCTGGGACGACCTCGTCGCGCAGCCGTACGGCGAAGCCCTGAGCGTCCTCGGCGGTCGTGCCGGTCCGGGTCTGCCACTCGTTGTCGCCGAGGTCGTCCAGGGCGATGTCGATGACACTCGCCAACAGTTGGAACATCTCCGGGTCGCCGGTGAGCCGGACGCTGGTTGGGGTGATGCGTACGGTGGTCCGGGTGATCGGCATATCGTCCAGGCCGACCTGGTTTTCGCCCAGCATGAACTGGATGTTCTGGCGCTGCCAGCCACGGGCCAGTCGTAGCGCTGTCATACCGTCGGAACTGACCATGTCGATTGCGGCACCAGCAAGCAGCAGGGCTGCGACTACCCGCCGTTCGTTGCGTTCGACCGCATGCATCAGCGCTGTTCGCCCCTGCGCGTCGCAGGCGTCGACGTCGGCGCCGGCCTGTAGGAGTACGTCCACCGTGGCGTGATCGCCTCGTCGGGCGGCCACGACGATCGCCGGTGTCCCGTCCGACCGTTGCTGGTTGGCGTCCGCGCCGTGGTCGAGAAGCAGACGCAGCACCACCGGCGCGACCGGTCGCATGACTGCGGTGATGAGCAGTGCCTCATCGGTCGGCCCAGGGACTGCGCCCGCCTCTAGCAGCACTCGTAACGTCTCGGTAGCCGCCGGTGTCGGGCGGAACGCGGTTTGGGACACCGCCTGCGTCAGCACGCTCGACCTGTTGGCCGGTTCCGCCGCGAGTGCCCCGTGGGCGACGAGCGACAGGACCACGTCGGGGTGTGCCTCGACAACAGCGGCCCGCAGTGGTGACGCATCGTAGGGATTGGCCGGTCCGACGTTGGCACCGGCGGTCAACAGCAGCCGTACGATGCCGGACCGGCCACTGCGCGCGGCCTCGGCCAACACGGTTCCACGGAATCGGCCAACCGGCACATTCGGGTCCGCGCCCCGGGCCAGCGCCTGCGCTACTGCGGCCTCGTTGCCGGCCGTTACCGCCTCGACGAGGCGCTGATCAATCTCGTGAACCATCAATCCTCACCATTGACATCGGCGAACGCTCGCAGGTGCAGCCGCCGTACCGCCCACTGGTCGACCGGCGGCGTGCCCGGACCGACCCCCTACAGGCCCGGCCGACCGGGCCCGGGCGGAGCGTCCGGCGCAGCCGGACCCGATGGCCGACATACCCGGCGGCGATCACCACGACCAGCACCCCTGCGGCGGTCGGCAGCATCGTCGTAGCCGAACCCAGCGCCCAGCCGAGCAGCACCGTCCCCGGTATCCAGACCGCCACCGCCAGCCCGTCGAAGAGTACGAACCGTCGGTACGGCAGTCCGGCCGCCCCGGCCACCCGGGGTACCAGTGTGCGGACGACGGCGGTCCAGCGGCCGAGCAGCACCGCCGGCCCGCCACGAGCCATGACGAGGGTCTCGGCCTGCCGCCAGCGCCGTTCCCCGATCCATCGGCCGAGTCGACCGCGCTGGAGCCGGGGCCCGAGCAGCCGCCCCTCCAGGTAGCCGAGCTGGTCCCCGGCGAACGCCGCAACGGTGGTGACGGCGAGCGTGACGCCCAGGTCGAGGTCACCGGCCCGGGCCAGCACACCGACCGTCAACATGGTGGTGGCGGCCGGCAGCACCACACCGGCCAGCAGGCCCACCTCGGCGGCGAGCACCGCCGCAGCAGTCAGCAGGACGTAGCCCGGCGGCAGGCTGCCGAGCCGGTCCAGCAGCAGGGAGTCCAGGGGAGTCACGTCTCCAGCGTGCCGCGCCAGGGGGTAGCGTCGCCGTCCTTCCGGTGGCCGGTCCGGGTCCTCCGGGTGGCCGACCGTCTCCCTAGGGTCTGCCCGCGTACGGCAAGGGGTTGAAGTCGTCGTCGACCAGGCCGAGCCGGTGGGCCAGCACCGCCGCCTGGACCCGGTTGCGCAGTTCCAGTTTCTCCATCGCGGCGGACACGTGGGTCTTGACGGTGGTTATCCCCAGGTGCAGTCGCGTGCCGATCTCCGCGTTCGACAGCCCGGCGCCGACCAGGGCCAGAACCTCCTGCTCCCGGGCGCTGAGTAGCCGCAGCGCCGCAGTCGGCCGGTCCGGCTCGCGTTCCCGGTCATGGGCGGCGAGCGCCCGGCGCAGGACGCGGGCCAGCACCGGTGGCGACAGCAGCGCCTCCCCCCGCGCTGCCCGGCGTACGGCATCCACCAGGTCCTCGGGTGCACTGTCCTTCACCAGGTAGCCGATCGCGCCCGCGCCGAGCGCGCCGTACACGTTGACGTCGTCGGCGAAGGTGGTCAGCACCAGCACCCGGGCGGACGGCTGCCCGTCCAGGATCCGCCGGGTCGCCTCGATGCCGTCCACCCGGGGCATCCGCAGATCCATGAGGATCACGTCGGGGCGCAGCCGCTCGGCGAGGCGTACGGCGTCGTGGCCGTCTCCCGCCTCGCCCACCACCTCGAAGTCACCGGCCGTCCGCAGCAGCAGACCGACGCCGGCCCGGACGAGCTTCTGGTCGTCGACCACGAGCACCCTGATCATGCGTTCTCCCTGATCGGCAGTTGGGCACGTACCCGCCACCCACCGTTGGCCGTGGCCGTCGCGGTGAGCCTGCCACCGAGCAGGCCGACCCGTTCCCGCATCCCGTCCAGCCCGTAACCGGATGCGGGCAGCACGGGACGCTCCTTCACCGGTCCGCTGTCCAGCACCTCCAGCAACAGTGCCCGGTCGACCACCCGGATGTCCACGGAGGCGATCGCCCCGGGGCCGGCGTGTTTGAGGGTGTTGGTCAGCGCCTCCTGCACCACCCGGGCGGCTGTCGTCCCCACCACCAGCGGCACCCGGGCCAGCGCGGACGGGACGCTCACCTGGACCGCGACGCCCGCCTCGCGTACGCGTCGGGCGGTGTCCCGGATCACCTGCTCCGGCTCCACCGGCGGCCCAGCCGACTCGACCGCCTCCGATTCGACGGCATCTGGGTCGCGGAGCACCTCCAGCAGTTCCCGCAGCTCGTCCAGCACCTGCCCGGCGGTGTCGCGCAGCTCACCGAGGGCGGACACCGCCACCTCGGTCTGGCCGGTGTGCTGGACGGCGTACCGCGCCGAGCCGGCGCGCAGGGCGATCGCTGCGATGTGGTGGGCCACGATGTCGTGCAGGTCCCGGGCGATGGCCGTACGCTCCGCGAGGCGGGCCGCCCGGGTCTCCACCGCGCGACGCTCCTTCACCTCCCGGGCACGCTCCTCAGCAGCTACCGCCGCAAGCCGCACGCCCCGCAGATATCGGCCGAACGCGACCGGTGCAGCGGTGATCCCGGCCAGCTCGATCAGGCTGACCATCCCCGCAATGTTCAAGATCGCGGCCAGCTCGACCTGCGTCAGGATGTTGGCCGACACTGCTCCGAGAAACAGGGCGTACGCTGCCCCCGTCGAGGCGCGACTGGACCGGTACGCGACGTATCCCAGCGCCACCGCTCCGGCGATCTGGGTGGTGCCTCCGGCGGCCGGGGTCACCAACCCGGCAACGAGCAACAGCGCCGACTCCGCGAGCAGGACCGGCCAGGGCCACCGCCGTACGGCCACCAGGGCGAGCCCGGTGAGAACCGCGAAGACCCCCGCCCACTCCTCGCCAGCTACCCCGGAACGGGCGAACCAGGTGCCGGTCAGCCCCAAGCCAGCCGTGACCAGCCCGAGCAGCAGGTACGGCCACCAGCTGCGTCGCCCCTCCGTCACCTGGCCAACCATACGGGGGGTTGGTGCCCCCAACGGCCCTCCCATCGGCCGCTGCGTCTCCTCCGGGTGGCCGGTACGCCGACCGCCGGCACGAAGGCATCCCCACTGTTGCGGGCCTAGCGTCGACGGACATGATCAGCGATGCCTCGACCTTCTTTGCGCAGTTCATCCGGCACCCGCTTGCCACCGGAGCGGTACTGCCCAGCGGGTCCACACTCGCCCGGGACATCACGGCGGCGGTGCCCCGGGTCGGGCATCCCCTGGTGGTCGAGCTCGGGCCCGGGACCGGGGTGTTCACCCGGGCGATCCAGCGACGGTTGGCCGGCCGGGGCCACCACCTGGCGGTCGAGGTCAACCCGAAGTTCGCCACCGACCTGGCCCGCCGGCACCCCACCGTCGAGGTGGTACGCGCCGACGCCACCAACCTCGGGCAGATGCTGGCGCAACGCCAGTTGGTCACCGCCGACGTGGTGATCAGCGGGCTGCCCTGGGCCGCCTTTCCCGCCGGACGGCAGCGGGCGATCCTCGATGCCGTGATCGGGGCGCTCGGCGCCGACGGAGTCTTCACCACCTTCGCGTACCGACACGCACTGCCGACCCGCCCGGCCCGGCGCTTCCACTCGCTGCTGACCGGGGCGTTCGACGAGGTGACCGTGGGCCGCACCGTCTGGACCAACCTGCCACCGGCCCTGGTCTACCACTGCCGTCGCCCGCTCAACCCCGACGCCGGGCCGTTGACCTCCTGATGGCGCGGACCAGGTGGCACCGGACCCACCGGTCTCCATTTGAACTTGCGGGACGCTGGCAGCATTGCGCGTGGCTCGGTCCGATCGTGAGGGGGAGATCGTGAGACTCATCCGCCGTCTGTCGGTAGTCGTCGCTGTGGTCCTCGTAGCGTCCACCCTTGCCCCGCTGCCGGCGTCCGCGTGGACAGCCACCGTCTCGTCGTCCGGGGTTCCGCTGCCCAACGGGGTGTATCCGGGGCAGGCCGGCTACCAGAGCGCCGGCTACTACCAGTACGCGCCATCCATCGTCCAGACCTCCAACACCCAGCGGATCATCTACTACTGCGCGAACCGGGTGGCGTACGACCGGAACGCCGGCAACGCGGTCGCCGCCACGCACGACCATGTCCTGTTCAACGTCGGCACCCGGCAGGCGAACGGGTCGTACAACTGGGGTCCGACCCAGGTGGCGCTGCGACCACGCCTGAACCCGGGCGACCCCAACTACCATCCGGCGACGCCTGGCTGGGCCGCGTACCACATCTGCGACCCGGAGGTCGTCGCCGGGCGCTTCACCTACACGATGCCGCAGACCGGGCAACAGACGTACACCTGGGCGATGTTCTTCACCGGCGCGGACAACGACGACGGCGGTGCCGACGGGCGGTTCAACGTCGTCGGTGTCGCCCTGGCCACCTCACCCCTGGGACCGTGGACCATCGTCGGCTCGCCCATCATCGACATCACCGAGCCCGACTACAACCCCGCCGGGTACGGAGTCGGCCAACCCAGTGTGACCAGCGTCGACGGTCAGGGAAACATGCTGCTGTTCTACAGCGGACTGGACTGCGCCGCCCTGGACACCCCGGATCCGTCCTGCAACGGTCTCGACCGGGGCACCGCCGTACGCACCCTGAACCTGAGCAACGCCAACGCGCCGGTCCTGGGGGCCAGGTCGTTCATCACCACGGCCGGACTGACACCCGAGCCGTTCCTGCCCAACTCGGGCCGGTTCCTACACAACGCCTCCTGGACCTACGACGCCAGCAGGGACGTTTTCTTCGTCTCCCGGGACACCGGAGCGCTCGACGGCAACGAGGTGCAGGCGAACATCGAGGTCGACCGGATCCCCGGAGTGCATGTCTGGACGGGCGGTGGCACCTGGACCGTCATCGGACAGATCACCAGTGCCCAGACCGGATACAGGTGGAACCACAACTCGGGCCTGGTACGTGACGCCTACGGTGGCCTGGCCTACCAGAGGCCGGGGGACTACTCCGGGGTGGACGTGTACTTCGCGACCGAGCCGGGCACCGGAAGCACACCACCGCCCTGGGACGGCTACTTCAGCTACCGTATGCAGCACTGCACCTCGCCCCTGTGAGAGTCGTCGGTGAATCCGTTGCCTGCCTTGCCGGGCTTCCGCACTTGGTCAGGTGGTGTATGAGCTGCACGTAGGGCAAGGGGATCAGGATGGCAGCGTTTCGGTGTTGACCATCCAGAGGTGGCCGTCGGGATCGGCGAACGTGCCGACGAAACCCCAGGGCTGCTGCTCAGGCTCACTGAGGACGCGCCCCCCAGCCCTCCGGGCCCGCTCGATGAACTCGACGACCGCCTCCCGGTCCGAGGCGTCGACGCTGACGACACACTCACTTTGACCGGGTGCCGCGACCTTGTGGTCCCCGATGACCCAACCGAACCCACCGGTGGGGATCAGCATGATTCGTACACCCTCGTTGAGGGCGAACTGTAGCGGCTCCGGATATCCGTCTCCGGCAACCTCGCCGACGGGTTCCAGCCCGAGCCCGTCGCGGTAGAACCGGTAGGAGGCTCCCCGGTCGGCGATGGGCAGACTGAGTACTACGGGCGAAAACCTCACTTTGGCAACCCCCAATGGCCAGTGCGGACGTCAGCGGCAGGCTATCCCGCCGCACCGACAGAGTGGCGGCAACTGGCTGGGGGTCTCCGGGCAGTGGTCAGCCGTCCAGTGCCAGGAGCTGCCGACGTCCCCGCAGGTAGGGCTCGACATCGGTGATCCGGTGCAGTCGCACCCCCGGCGGATCCACGCCGCGTACCCGAAGCACGACCTGATAGCCGTCAGTCGCAGTCTTTTTGGCTATCCATCCGCCCGGGTGTTCCCAGAGTTGGAAGGTGTGCGGCTGGTCGTCAACGGGGATGACGACCAGTTCTGGTGACTCCGTCCGTAGCTCCGCCTCGATCCGCCGGAAGGCCGCCTCGTCCCGGGGCGGCTCGATGCCGTACCGCCGCTCCCGCCGGACATCGAGCGCGACATCCCCGATGGAGGGTGACACCGGCAGCTTAGGGCGTCCTGCTGCGTCGGGCGGCCCGCACGCCGAACACGATCGCGCCGATGACGAGTAGGACGCCCAGGAGTTGGAGGCCCGGGGAGTCGTCGGCCCCTCCGTACACGATGCCGGCGACGCCGATCGCCAGGGCGAGGATGGCCAAGAAGTATCTCATTCATCGACCCATTCGAGCAGGTCACCGGGCTGGCATTCGAGCACCCGGCACATGGCTTCCAGGGTGCTGAACCGAACAGCTTTGGCGCGACCGTTCTTCAACACCGCTACGTTCGCTGGCGTGAGCCCGACCCGCTCGGCGAACTCGCCGACGCTCATCTTGCGTTTGGCCAGCTCGACGTCGATGCGTACGACGATGGGCATCAGATCACCGCTTCCATGTCGGTCCGCAGCGTAGTGGCCTGCCGCAGCAGGGCACGCATGACCACCATCAGGAGCCCCAGCACGGTGATAGCAACCAGGATCAGGAGCAGCAGCATCGGTAATCCGGGGTCGTCTGCGTTGAAGCCGACGTAGAGGAACGCGCTCAGGACTACCACCCACACGGCGAAGATCGCCCACACGATCGCATCCACCCACTTCAGGGAAGCCTCGGTGAAGATGCGGTCGTTCTTGACCAGGGTGAGCAGCTTCCAGGTGGCCACGATCACCACCTGGACGCACAGCACCAGGAACACCGCCACGGCGGTCGCCGGCCACCTCAGGTGCGCGTCGTTCGGGGATTCCTTGGCCATGTGCGCGAACTGTCCGGGCAGCGAGAGGGTCTGGAACACGACCAGGATTCCGAACAGCAATACGAGAAAGACTCTGAGAGGGGCTACGGCCCGATGCTCCTTCAACATGTATCGACTATCACTCGCTACCTATCGAAAGTCAATAGGCTGCTCGTGGCGGTCTCTGTGTCCGGGACAGGGTTTCCCAGGCTGTCGAGCTGGGCGCGTAAGCGGGGCGGGCGTCGTTGTGGTGGGGCGGGAGCGTCGTTGCGGTGGGGTGGGAGCGTCGTTGTGGTGGCGTGGGAGCGCAGACGAGGCAGCTCGACAGTCTCCATCGCCGGCCTTCCCGGCCGTTTCGAAGCGCAGACTCGTCCCGGCGGGGCCGGAGCCTCGGGCGGGAGCTAGGGGGTAGAGCTTCGGTCGGGCGCCAAGCCTGCCCGCCGCCTTGGTCGATCGTTCGGCCGCATCGTCGAAAGGGCGGTCTACCAGAGCGCGGCCCGGTCAGGCTCGCTTCGGAAGCGCACGCATCTCGTACGCCTCGACGATCGGTTGCAGTGCGGGCACCTCTTCCCAGCCGGGCCAGTCGCTGTTCAGTTGCAGGCTGGTGCCGACGCGGCGGAGCACGATCCAGGAGTCGAAGGTGAGTACGGCGTCACCGGGGTAGTGGTCCAGCAGGCCGAGTACGGCTCGGATGGCGGCCTGCAGATCGTCGTCGGCCTGCGCCAGGTCCAGCGACCGGATTCGGATCAGTCCGCTCAGTCGGGTGCCGGCGATGCCGAGTCCGAGTCCGCGCTCCACGTCGTCGGAGTCGGCGGCCAGTACGGACATGGTCAGCGTCTCGCCACGTAGCAGACCGATCTCGGTGCGCTGCGCGTCGAGTGCCGTTACGAGGAAGTCGATCGCCTCCTCGGGCGACGCCTCGACAGAACTGTAGAGAAAATATTCCTCAGCCATCAGCCGTCCTCGGGTCGGGGATGAACCTGAACTATTCGGCCGTTTTTGATAGCCAGCACCTCGTGCATATCGGTAATCTGTCGTCGGGTGAGGGCAGCCCGGATCTGTTCGACGTCGACGATGCAGTCGTCGAGGTTGACGATGAAGCGGTCCGCCTGCCCTTTCTTGGTCTTCTCGCTCAACTCCTTGCGAATCTCGTCCGGGTTCGTCGTACTCGGCGCGTAGCAGTCGAAGTACCGACCCTCGAGTAGGTAGTCGGGGTTGCGGCCGTTGGAACGAGTTGGCGGGTTTTGCTGAATCTGATAGCCATGCCGTGCCAATGTGATGGCTGACTCGTTTTCCCGCCGTTTGCCACGGTCCTTGTTCCGGGTTGGGTGCACCTCGGTCGGATTCCCGGACGGAAGACGGTTGTCGTCGGGCGGCAGCGAGGGTCTGGTCAGCGGGCCTGCTCGGGCCTGCTGCCGTCGGTCGGCCCGGGCACCCGCCGAGGAATCCGCCTGCTCCGGTGGCGCGCCGGAGGACGTCAGCGGGATGCCGAGCAACGCGGCGTATTTGATGATCGCTGATGCGGCTTCCGAGAGCAGATCGTCGGCGTTGTCCAGTCGGTCGCCGGTGGCCTGATGCTGGGCGAGCGCCCGGATCACCTGCGGGTGGGCGCTGCCGCGGGTCAGGCCACGCAGCAGCGTACGGGACTCGGCCAGTGCCTTGTTGGAGGCGGCAATCTCGTCCCGGGCAATGGCGAGCCGCTCGATCAGCCGCCGTAACTCCGCGCCGACCTCGCCGAGGCTCACCGATCCACTATGTCATCGACAAATGCAATTTAGAAGCGTCGATCAGGAAAGGAAGTGTCATTTTCCGGCAGGTGATCTTTCCGGTCCGGCGGGCTCGAGACGTACCACGACGGACTTGGAGGCCGGGGTGTTGCTGATTTCGGCGGTCGAGTCCAACGGCACGAGGACGTTCGCCTCGGGGAAGTACGCCGCCGCGCAACCCGGTGCGGTGGGATAGGCGACCACCCGGAAGCGCGGAGCGCGACGCTCCTGGACCCCACCCGCGCCATCCGGCCACTCGCTGACCAGATCGACGTACGCACCATCGGCGAAACCGCGTTCGGCGAGGTCGTCCGGGTTGACGAAGACCACCCGCCGACCGCCGGTCACGCCCCGGTAGCGGTCGTCCAATCCGTACACCGTGGTGTTGTACTGGTCGTGCGACCGTACGGTCTGCAGGATCAGCCGGCCCGGCGGCACCCGGAGTACGTCGAGGTGGTTGGCGGTGAACATGGCACGACCGGTGACGGTGCCGAAGGTACGGCTGTCCCGGGGGCCATGGGGGAGCTGGAACCCACCGGGCTGGCGTACCCGGGAGTTGAAGTCCGTGAACCCCGGAACCACCCGGGCGATCCGGTCCCGGATCAGGTCGTAGTCGCCGGCGAGTTCCCGCCACGGGACCGACACCCGATCACCCAGCACCCGTTCGGCCAGTTCGCACACGATCGAGACCTCGGAGCGCAGCGCCTCGTGCGCCGGGGCCAGCCGACCCCGGGACGCGTGCACCATGCTCATCGAATCCTCGACCGTGACGAACTGCTGTCCGCCGGCCTGTACGTCCCGCTCGGTACGTCCCAGCGTGGGCAGGATCAGCGCGGTCTCGCCGACGGCCGCGTGTGAGCCGTTGAGCTTGGTCGACACCTGCACGGTCAGCGCGCACCGGCGTAGTGCCGCCCGGGTCACGTCCGTGTCCGGGGTGGCCCGTACGAAGTTGCCCCCCACGGCGAAGAACACGGATGCCCGGCCGTCCCGCATCGCCCGGATCGCCTCGACCACGTCGTAGCCGTGCCCCCGGGGCGGGGCGAAACCGAACTCCCGCTCGATGGCGTCGAGGAACGCCGCGGGCGGCTTCTCGTTGATGCCCATCGTCCGGTCACCCTGGACGTTGCTGTGCCCCCGTACCGGACACACCCCCGCGCCGGGGCGGCCGATGTTGCCCCGGAGCAGCAGGAAGTTGACGATCTCCCGGATCGTCGGTACGGAGTTGCGGTGCTGGGTGAGCCCCATCGCCCAGCAGACGACGATGCGCCGGGAGCCGAGCACGAGCCGGTGCACCTGCTCGATCTCCTCGCGGGCCAGCCCGGTCGCCTCGGCGACATCGGCCCAGGACAGTTCGGCCAGGTGCGCGGCGTACGCCTCGAAGCCGTGGCAGTGCTCGGCGATGAACTCGTGGTCCAGCACCGTGCCGGGCGCGGCCTGCTCGGCGTCGAGCAGCAGCCGACCGAGCGCCTGGAAGAAGGCCAGGTCACCGTTGATCCGGATCTGGCAGTACCGGTCGGCCAGGGTCGTGCCCCGGCCCAGCAGACCGGAGGCCGTCTGCGGGTTGTTGAACCGGACCAGTCCCGCCTCGGGCAGTGGGTTGACCGCGACGATTCGTGCCCCGTTGCGCTTGGCCCGTTCCAGCGCCATCAACATCCGGGGGTGGTTGGTGCCCGGGTTCTGCCCGACCACCATGATCAGGTCGGCGGTGTGGATGTCGTCGAGGGAGACGCTGCCCTTGCCGATGCCGATCGTTTCGATCAGCGCCGAGCCGCTGGACTCGTGACACATGTTGGAGCAGTCCGGCAGGTTGTTGGTGCCGTACGCCCGAACCAGGAGTTGGTAGAGGAAGGCGGCCTCGTTGCTGGTCCGGCCCGAGGTGTAGAAGATCGCCTCGTCGGGGGAGTCGAGCCCGCGAAGCGCCTCGGCCACCAGGTCGTACGCCTCGTCCCAGTCGATCGGCTGGTAGTGGTCGCTACCGGGGCGCTTGACCACCGGCTCGGTGAGCCGCCCCTGCTGGCCCAGCCAGTAGTCACTCTTGGTGGCCAGTTCCGAGACCGGGTGTCGGGCGAAGAACTCCGGGGTCACCCGACGCAGGGTGGCCTCCTCCGCCACCGCCTTCGCGCCGTTCTCGCAGAACTCGGCGACGTGCCGTTGTCTGCCGTCCGGCTCGGGCCATGCGCAGCCGGGGCAGTCGAAGCCGTCGGCCTGGTTGACCCGCAGCAGGGTGAGCGCGGTCCGGGTGACCCCCATCTGCGCGACGCCGTGCCGGACCGAGGAGACCACCGCAGGAAGCCCGGCGGCCTGCCTCATTGGTGGTCCGACCTTGAGTTGGTCGTCCTGCGGGTCCTCGACCGGGGGCTTGCGCGTCATGTGGACAGTCTCCGACAGCCAGGGCCCTGAGCGCCACGGTCGGCGTGCCACGAGCTGCGTGGCCCGGCCGCTCCGGGGATCACCTCATGAAGCCCAGGGCGTCGCGCATGGCCGACGCCAGCGACTCCTGACTGGCCGGTCTGATCGGCAGCAGGCTGAGCACCGCCGGGACGACGAGGCTGAGCCGGACGGTGAACAGCGTGTCCGGTGGGAGGGCGAAGCCCGGCAGGTAGCCGATGCCGACAGCCATGCCCAGCAGCACCACCGGTACGCCGAACCGGCCGAGCCGGCGCAGCAGACTGGGTCGGCCCTGCGTGTCGATGCCGCCGTCGATCGTCGACCAGTCGCCCCGGCACAGCATCACCGTCTGCTCCCGCACCTCGGCCAGGAGTTCGGCGTACTGCGGGTGCAGGTCCATCCGCAGCAGGCGACTGCGGTGCTCGGTGATCGTACGGCCCAGGTGCCAGGCGAGGTCCGCTGCCCACCGCCGGTCCGCCGTACGGCCACCATTGGCGCGTACACATCTTTCCAGTCGTGTGGACGCCGAATGTGCCAGCCGGGCCAGGGCCTTCGACAGCTCTCGGCGGCCGGTCGGCGTACGCCAACGCCGTCGGTGGGCGACCAGCGTCTCCCACTCCTCCAGCAGCAGCAGTGCGGCGATGTGGTCGACGCCCAGCATGCCCAACTGGCGTCGCTTGCGGGCCTCGGCGAACGGGATGTCAGCGAGGAAGATGACGATGGTGACCAGGACGACCAACAGCGCCGAGAAGAGGCTCAGCAGGAACGTGGCCTGGTTGTCCAGGTAGAGCCAGAAGGTGGCCATGCCGATGGTGACGGCGGAAGCCGCGCTGAGCGCTATCGCGTACTGGAACCACCGGGGACGATCCTCGCCCAGGATGACCAGGCCGGAGACACCCGCGAACGCCGCCACGATGGAGACGACCAGGCACGGCAGGTAGAGCACGTAGAGCAGGGCCAGGTTGCCGATGGTGAGCGCGGCACCGCCGAGCAGCGCCAGAAGATAGGGCATGCCGAGCAGCAGAGCACCGATCGGCACCACGATCAGGATGTGCAGCTCGGTCGACATCGGATCCAGCACCTTCAGGACCGCCTCGCGTCGCAGTGGGGGCGTGAGCGCGGCCCGTTCCTCGGTGGTGGGACATAGGGCGTCGAGTCGTTTCCGGGCGACGTGCCATTCGCCGCGTGCCCGGGCCAACGCCGGGTACGGCGACTGGATCAGGGGTGCACCGGTGACCGGGTCGATCCGGAGCATTCCGGTGATCGGGTCGAGGTGGGGCATACCGGTGAATGGCCCAGGTACGGGCTGCGCCAATGGGATCAGCCCTTCGCCAGGAGGGACGGACGCGCCAATGCTAGACCGGTTCTGCACATCCGGTGGCTGCCCTACGCCTGGTACCTCCACATGCTGTCGAGCTGAGTCGTTGGTGTTGTCAACTCGACAGCGCGACACCGGACCCGAGGGCAGAGAGCCCGGAACCAGGCATCGACGTTAGCCGTGATCGGGGGTGAGGCGATGGGTGAGGGCGGTGTGTCGGCGCCCGGTTCCGGCGGTACGGACGGCGATGGCGATCGCCTTGCGGGAGCCGACCAGTACGACGAGTTTCTTCGCCCGGGTGACGGCGGTGTAGAGCAGGTTGCGTTGCAGCAACGTGTAGGAACTCATCGTCATCGGGATGACGACGGCCGGATACTCGCTGCCCTGTGAGCGGTGCACCGTGATGGCGTACGCGTGCTGCAACTCGTCGAGTTCGTCGAAGTCGTACGGGATGTCCTCGTCCTCGTCGGTGCGTACGGTGAGCTGCTGGTCGTCGGTGGACAGTGCGGTGACGACACCGACGGTGCCGTTGAAGACCCCGGCGACGCCCTTGTCGTAGTTGTTGCGGATCTGGATGACCTTGTCACCGACCCGGAAGACCCGGGCGCCCTGCCGTCGTTCGGGCATGCCCTCCCGGTGCGGGGCGAGCGCCTGTTGCAGGGTGATGTTGAGGTTGC
The DNA here is from genome assembly GCF_042679305.1 of Micromonospora sonneratiae. Taxonomy (NCBI): domain Bacteria; kingdom Bacillati; phylum Actinomycetota; class Actinomycetes; order Micromonosporales; family Micromonosporaceae; genus Micromonospora; species Micromonospora sonneratiae. The sequence goes on from NZ_JBHTMP010000004.1 coordinate 15,079, forward strand.
CGGCCCCGGCCGGTCCCCGGTGCATGGGGGTGAGCACCTGGATGTCGCGCGGGTGCAGCTTGAACTTGCGGGGTACCCGCCGGGCGACGATGTCCACGACCAACTCGCTGGTGGCCTCGGGGTCGTCCACCGGGAACAGGAAGAAGTCGGGGTAGGTGCCGATCGCGGGGGCCTGGCCGGCGTTGATCCGGTGGGCGTTGACCACCACCCCGGACTCCTGCGCCTGCCGGAAGATCTTCGTCAGGCGTACCCGGGGAATGGTCTCGGCGGCGAGGACGTCACGCAGGACCTCGCCCGCGCCGACCGACGGCAGTTGGTCGACGTCCCCGACGAGCAGCAGGTGGGCCCCGGGGGCGACCGCCTTGATCAGCTTGTTGGCCAGGATCAGGTCGAGCATCGACGCCTCGTCGACCACGATCAGGTCGGCGTCGATCGGGTTGTCCCGGTCGTGGCTCGGGTCGCCGCCGGGGCGCAGCTTCAACAGTCGGTGTACGGTGGCCGCCGGATGCCCGGTCAGTTCGGTCATCCGCTTGGCGGCCCGACCGGTGGGCGCGGCCAGCACGATTTTCGCCTGTTTCGCCGCAGCCAGGGTGATGATGGACTTGACGGTGAACGACTTGCCGCAGCCGGGGCCGCCGGTGAGTACCGCGACCTTCGAGGTGAGCGCCAGCCGTACCGCCTGTTCCTGCTCGTCGGCCAGGTCCGCGCCGGTCCGGGTACGCAGCCAGGCCAACGCCCTGGTCCAGTCCACGTCGCCGAATGCCGGCATCCGGTCCTGACTGGACTTCAGCAGTCGGAGCAGGCTGCCGGCCAGCGAACATTCGGCCCGATGGAACGGTACGAGATAGACCGCCGGGATGACCCCGCCCTCGGTGCTGGCGTTGGGGACCTGCTCACGTACCACTCCTTCGGCGGCGACGAGTTCCGTCAGGCAGGTCTGGACCAGTTCCTTGGGTACCTTGAGGATCTCGGCGGCGTCGGCGAGGAGGTTCGGTTCGGGCAGGTAGCAGTGACCGTTGTCGGCGGCCTCGGACAGGGTGTACTGGATGCCGGCCTGTACGCGCTGTGGACTGTCGTGCGGGATGCCCACCGCCTGGGCGATGGTGTCGGCGGTCTTGAAGCCGATGCCCCACACGTCCGACGCCAGTCGGTACGGCTCGTTCCTGACGATCGAGATGGAGCCGTCGCCGTACTTCTTGTAGATCCGTACCGCCAGTGAGGTGGAGACGCCGACGCCCTGGAGGAAGACCATCACCTCCTTGATGGCCTTCTGCTCCTCCCAGGCCACGGCGATCATCTTGGTACGTTTCGGCCCCAGTCCCGGCACCTCGACCAGGCGGTCGGCCTGCTCCTCGATCACCTGGAGGGTGTCGGTGCCGAAGTGCTCCACGATCCGGGCGGCCATCTTCGGGCCGATGCCCTTGATCAGCCCGGAGCCGAGGTAGCGCTCGATGCCCTGGATGGTCGCCGGCAGCACGGTGGTGTACGAGAACACCTCGAACTGTCGGCCGTACCTGGGGTGGGAGCCCCAGCGGCCGATCAGCCGTACGCTCTCGCCGGGTTGTACGCCGAGCAGCGAGCCGACGACGGTGAGCAGGTCCGTGCCGCTGCGGTCGGTGGCGACGCGGGCGATCGTGTAGCCGGTCTCCTCGTTGGCGTAGGTGATTCGTTCCAGTACCGCCTCCAGCACTGCGCCGGGTGGACGGCCCACGGGAGCCACGGAAGATCCTGTCGCGGTCACTGCAACATCATGCAGCAGCCGTCGCCGAGGCCGGGCCGGCAGGCTGCCGGCTGGAAGCCCGGTTGTGGTCGGCCCGACCACTTCGTGGCTGGATTCAGGCTATCGGGGCAATTAGTCGCCAACGGGAGTGCCTGCGAGTTTTCCTCGGTTAGTGTCAACCCGAAAAATTCGCCCAACTCGGGCAAGACGCGCGTGAGCTAGGTCGACTGCACCAAATATGCCTATCAGCGGCAGAAGGTGGGAAGAGATGATTGCGCGGAGGAAACTGCTCGTGGCGGGCGCCGTCGGCGGTGCCGTCCTGCTGCTGCCACCGGGTAGCCAGCGGGCACCGGCGTCGTCGAGGGGCGTCGCCCGCCTGGACCCCCGGTCCATCCCGAAGTACGTCACCGAACTGATGATTCCGCCGGTGATGCCGCAGGTCAGGAAGGCGTCCCGGCAGGCCGTCGACGAATACGCGATCAGCGTGCGGCAGTTCCGGCAGCAGGTGCTCCCGCCCGGCTGTCCGAGCACGACCGTCTGGGGGTACGGCTCGCCGGACCACCCCTGGACCTTCAGCTATCCCGCCTGCACCGTCGAGGCCCGGGTGGATCGTCCCGTACGGATCACCTGGGCGAACGAACTCGTCGACGCCAACGGCCGGTTCCTGCCCCACCTGCTGCCGGTCGACCCCACCCTGCACTGGGCGAATCCGGGTGGCGGGACAGTCGGCCGGGATCGTCACGTGGCCTACACCTCGACACCCGGCCGGTACACCGGCCCGGTGCCGATCGTCACCCACCTGCACGGCGCACACGTCGAAGAGGAGGCCGACGGCTATCCGGAGGCGTGGTACCTGCCGGTCGCGAAGAACCTCCCCCGGGGATGCGCCACCGTCGGCTCGTACTACGACGAGTTCGGGGCCAAGTGCGAGCGGCGGCACGGCCTGAAGTGGCAGCCCGGCTCGGCGACCTACCAGTACGACAACCGGCAGCGGGCGACGGCGCTGTGGTACCACGACCACGCCCTCGGCCTGACCAGGCTGAACGTCTACGCCGGGCCGATCGGGTTCTACCTGCTGCGCGGCGGATCGTCCGACCTGCCGGCCGGTGTGCTGCCCGCACCCGCGTCGGACCCGGACGGTCGGCACTACGAGATTCCGATGATCATCCAGGACCGTACGTTCAACGCCGACGGCTCCCTGTACTACCCGGATCGGGCCGAGATCCCCGGGTTCGACGGCCCGTACATCCCGGACAGCGACGTACCCCCGGTGTGGAACTCGATGTACGTGGGCGACACGATGCTGGTCAACGGTCGTACCTGGCCGGTGCTCAAGGTCGAGCCCCGCCGGTACCGACTGCGCATCCTCAACGGCTGCAACTCCCGGTTCCTGTCCCTGAAGATCACCGCGAACCCGACCGCCCGCCGGGCCGGCATGGCCCTGTCGCTGTGGCAGATCGGCAGTGACGGTGGCTTCCTGCCCGAACCGGTCCAGCACTCGCGGCTGCCGGTCGCCAACGGCGAGCGGGTCGACGTCATCGTCGACTTCACCGGGATACCGGAGGGCACCGAGCTGTATCTGGTCAACGAGGGACCGGACGGGCACTACGGCGGGGGCGAGCCGGGCGAGGACTACGACCCGGCCGACCGGGGCACCACCGGTCAGGTGATGAAGTTCCTGGTCGGGCCCTGGGAACAGGAGGACACCACCGTCCCGCCCGACCAGCTCGAACTGCCGGACTTCGTCCCACTCGGCCCGGCCGAGTCCATCCGTCGACTGTCGATCAACGTGGTGCGGTCAGAGGTTCCCGGCGCCGGGATAGTCAGGCACCTGCTCGGTCAGGTGGACGTGAACGACGTGCGGGTGCCGAGGCGGTGGGGCGATACCGTCACCGAGACCCCGGCCGTGGGGGCGACCGAGATCTGGGAGTTCCGCAACTTCAGCCCGGATGCCCATCCGATCCACATCCACCAGGTGCAGTTCCAGGTGATCGGCCGGGGACGTGACGGTCGACAGCCCCCGGAGAGCTGGGAGAGCGGCTTCAAGGACGTGGTGGTGGCCCTGCCCGGTGAACGTACCCGGGTGAAGGTCAGGTTCGACCTGCCGGGCCGGTCCGTCTGGCACTGCCACATCCTCGAACACGAGGACAACGAGATGATGCTGCCGTACGTCGTGGGTAGCCCACCCATTGGCGGGGTCCCGACCGGGGACGGCGGCGCGCGCGCCGACGGTTCCCCGTCGCTCGGTGTGGTGGGCGCGGGACTGTTGGCGACGGCCGCGCTCGGTGGGGTCGTCCTGACCAGGCGGGAACGGATCATCGCGGAACGGGTCCGACCCGACGAACGTTGATGACCTGACGAACGTTGATGACCCGATGAGCGCTGATGACCTGATGAGCGCTGATGACCTGATGAGCGCTGAACCCGATGAGCGCTGGTCGGGCCGGTCAGCGCTGACGGGGAGTTGTCGGCAGTGGGGGACGGGGCGGCGGCTCGCGGCCGATCGACCGCCGGGGAGCCGGTCGGCCGATCGGCGCGAGGATGTGATCCAGCAGGGCGCACATCGCGTTCGACGGTTCGAGTTGCAGGTCGCGCAGGATCAGGTCGCGGTAGACGTAGAAGGCATGGAGCGCCTCGTACGCGTTGCCCTCGGCGAGGTGTACCTCGACGATCAGCCGGTGTGGCGTCTCCCGTAGCGGCTCGGCCCGCATGGCCTCGATGGCCGCCTGTAGCGCCTCACCGTGCTGACCGGCCCGCAGATAGCCACGGGCGATCTCCTCCAGCGTGTGCAACCGTAGCTGGCGCAGCCGCTCCCGCTCCAGCAGCACCCAGTCGTCGTACCAGCCCGGCAACAGGTCGTGCCGGCCGGCGGCCAGCATCCCGTCGGCCTGGCGAGGGTCGCCACCACCTCGTACCCAGGCCGCGGTACGCACCAACTCGTCGACGTCCACAGTGACCCCGGGGTCGAGGCGTACGGTGTCCCCGGCGGTCAGGACCGAGCAGTAACCGGACCGTCGAAGACGCCACAGCGCGGTACGCAGACACGACAGCGCCCGGTCCTCCGACGCGTCCGGCCAGAGCAGGCCGGCCAGGTGGGTACGGGTGGCGTCCGGGCGTAGTCCGATCAATGCGATGACCCGTTGCAGACCGCGCGGTACGGTCACCGGCTCGTCGTCCCGCAGCAGCCGGAAGCCATCGAGGAGGAAGAGTTGACGACTCGGCCCGTCGGCCGGCCCGCCGGGGGACGGCCGGTGCGTTCCGGGAGCCGGCATACTGCTCTCAGAGGTCACGGTCGAACCCCCTGCACCGGAACGTTGTCCCGAACTCTCTGTCCCGAAACCGGCGTTTCAGGAGGCTGTTCTGGCGGGGCGCATACCACCCGGAAGTGTGACGAAGAGTAGCAATTTTCGTTACGCTAAGTCAATGCATGGCGGGTGTCCATTTGTCTGAAGCGTTGGATTTTGCCGATAGTCGGCGGTAGACCTGCTGGTCAATCTATGTGGCACAAGATCGGACGGTCGTTCCGGTCGAGTCGGGCGGCGGTCCCGTCGCCCCGGCCGTCGCTTACTCTGCGTGGTCGTCTGTCACTCGCCCGTCACCTGGTCGTCACGACCGAGGGGGTCATCGTGGCCGATCGGTGACAGCGTGGTGACACCCCCACGAGGATCGTGGCCTTCACTCGTTCGGGTGGGTCGACGGTGGCGTCAGCCTGGAACAGCCCTGGCGCCGGGCATCGACCGGAGCTGGTGTGCGCACCGGCCGTAGGGAGGTCACGCATGCATCGCTCACTGATCGTCGCCAAGGTCGTCCCCGGCGCCGAACAGCAGGTAGCACAGATCTTCGCCGAGTCGGACGAGACGGAGCTGCCCGGCATCGTCGGCGTCCGGCACCGGTCGCTGTATCGCCTGCACGACCTGTACGTCCACCTGATCGAGACCGAGGAACCGACCTCGGCGGCGCTGGAGAGCGCCCGTACCCATCCGGAGTTCGTCCGGATCAGCCAGCGCCTGCTGCCCTACATCTCCCCGTACCTGCCGACCTGGCGTTCACCCCAGGACGCCGTGGCCCAGTGCTTCTACCACTGGGACGCCCCGGTCGTGACCACCGGAGGTCAGCGATGACGACCCGGCCCACCGTGGACACCCAGTCCTGGCTGCGCTGCGGATCCTGCGCGACGCTGCTCTACCGGAAGCGGCTGCGCCGCAATCTGGACGTCTGCCCGGAGTGTGGAGACCACCAACGCCTCGATGCCCGGGAGCGGATCCGCCAACTCGTCGACCCGGACACCTTCCAGCCGCTGCCGGACGAGGTCGCACAGGTCGACCCGGTCGGTTTCGTCGACTCGGTGCCCTATCCACAGCGTCTGGCCACGGCCCGGTCCGACACCGGTCTGGCCGAGGCGGTGCTGTGCGGTGAGGCCGACATCGGCGGGTACGAGGTCGTCCTCGCGGTGATGGACTTCCGGTTCCTCGGCGGCAGCCTGGGTTCGGCCGTCGGAGAGCTGATCATCCGGGCTGCGGAGCGGGCGTTGGCACGTAGTCGTCCGCTGATCCTGGTCACCGCCTCCGGCGGGGCCCGGATGCAGGAGGGCGCACTGGCCCTGATGCAGATGGCGGCCGTCAGCCAGGCGATCGCGGCGCTGCGCGAGGCGGGGGTCCTCACCATCAGCGTGATCACCGATCCGACCTACGGCGGGGTGGCCGCCTCGTTCGCCACCAACACCGACATCGTGCTGGCCGAGAGCGGGGCCCGGATGGGCTTCGCCGGTCCCCGGGTGATCCGCCAGACCATCCGTCAGCCGTTGCCGGAGGGGTTCCAGACCGCTGAGTTCCTGCTACGGCACGGGCAGGTGGACATGGTGGTGGAACGGCGGAGTCTGCGGGCACGACTCGCGCCCCTGCTGTCCGCCGCGTACGCCGGGCGGCGTGGGCCGGCCGTACCGACCCCGGACAGCGCCCAACCGGTGCTGATCAGAGACCCGGACCGGATTCCCGAGCGGGACGCCTGGCAGGGTGTCCAGTCCGCGCGGGACACCGACCGGCCGACCACGCTCGACTACCTGTTCACCGCCTTCGACGAGTTCAGCGAACTGCACGGCGACCGCCTCGGCGGGGACTGCCCGGCGATCGTCGCCGGCCTCGCCCGGCTCGGGGAGCAGCACGTGGCGGTGATCGGACATCAGAAGGGCCACCACACCAAGGACCTGCTGGCCCGCAACTTCGGCATGCCCGCGCCGGCCGGCTACCGCAAGGCACAACGGGTCATGCGGCTGGCCGTCCGACTCGGACTCCCGGTGGTGACGCTGATCGACACGCCTGGCGCGTACCCCGGGATCGAGGCGGAGAAGCACGGTCAGGCAGCCGCCATCGCCGACAGCATCCTCACCATGACCGGCCTGGCCACCCCCGTCGTCGCGGTGGTGACCGGCGAGGGGGGCAGCGGCGGTGCCCTCGCGCTGGCGGTGGCCGACCGGGTGCTGATGTTGCAGAACGCCGTCTACTCGGTGATCAGCCCGGAGGGCTGCGCGGCCATCCTGTGGAACGATCCGACGGCGACCCCCCGGGCGGCGCGGGCGTTGCGGGTCACCGCACCCGAACTGCTGCGGCTCGGCGTCGCCGACGCCGTGGTTCCGGAGCCGCCGACCGGGGCGCACCGGGACCCGATCGCCGCAGCCGAGCTACTGCGCAGCGCCCTCGTGGAGGCGCTGACCCCGTTGCTGGCGGTGCCGTCGGACACCCTGGTACGCCAGCGCCGGCAGCGGTTCCGTCGCTATGGCGCATCGACCCGACCGGTGCCGATCGGGGCGAGGTCGTGATGGACCAGGCTGGACAGGGGACACCGGTCGAGCCGGTCGAGCCGGTCGACGGCGGTGACGTCCTGGTCCAGTTGCGTCGGCAGGCACGGCAGTTGGTGGCCGAGGTCGCCGGGCCGTTGCGCCGGGTCAGCATGCGTAGCGGCGACGCGGTCCTGGAGATCGAGTGGCATGACACCCAGGTCACGGCCGCACCGCCGGTGGGGGTGCCGTTCGCCGTACCGGCCCAGCCGGCTGCTGCGGAGCCGGTGGCCGACCGCGAGGACCGGGCCACCGTCTCCTCCCCGATCGTCGGCACCTTCTACCGGGCTCCCGAGCCTGGCGCGGCACCGTTCGTCGAGGTGGGTGACCTGATCGAGCCGGGACAGGTGGTCGGCATCGTCGAGGCGATGAAGTTGATGAACCAGATCACCGCCGAGCAGGCCGGCAAGGTAGCCGAGGTGCTCGTCGCTGACGGAGCGCCGGTCGAGTTCGAGCAGCCGTTGATCGTTCTGGTACCGGCCTGAGGCACGAGGACACTGGCCATGTTTGAGAAGGTGCTGATCGCCAACCGGGGTGAGATCGCGCTCCGAGTGGCCCGGGCCTGCCGTGAACTGGGCATCCGTACGGTAGCCGTGCACTCCACCGTGGACGACGACTCGGCCGTGGTCCGGTTCGCCGACGAGACGGTACGCATCGGCCCGCCGGCTGGCCGGCACAGCTACCAGAATGCCGCCGCCATCGTCGAGGCGGCCCGACTCACCGGAGCGCAGGCCATCCACCCCGGCTACGGCTTCCTGTCCGAGGACGCCGACTTCGCCGAGATCTGTGCGGACAACGGGCTGGTCTTCATCGGTCCCAGGCCCGAGGTGATGGCGGCCCTGGGAGACAAGGCGAGCGCCCGACGGCTCATGCGCGACGCCGGGTTGCCGTTGCTGCCCGGCAGTGTCGAGCCACTGGCGTCGGTGGAGGAGGGGAAGGCCGTCGCCGACGAGATCGGCTATCCGGTGATCATCAAGGCGGCGGCCGGTGGCGGTGGACGGGGGATGTCGGTGGTCCGGTCCGGGGCCGACTTCGCCGAGGCGTACGTCCGTAGCCGGGCGGTCGGCCGGGCGGTCTTCGGCGACGACCGGGTCTACGTCGAGCGCTACCTGGCCCAGGCCCGACACGTCGAGGTGCAGGTGCTCTGCGACGGGCACGGCAACGGCGTGCACCTGGGCACCCGGGACTGCTCCGTGCAGCGCCGCTACCAGAAGCTGGTGGAGGAGGGGCCGGCACCGAGTCTGTCGGCCGCCACCCTCGAGTCGATGTCCACCGTGGCGGTACGCGGTGCGCTCTCCGCCGGTTACAGCGGTGCCGGAACCTTCGAGTTCCTGGTCGACGAGGCGGAACGCTTCTACTTCATGGAGATCAACTGTCGGATCCAGGTGGAGCACCCGGTGACCGAGATGATCACCGGTGTCGACCTGGTGCACGAGCAGTTGCACGTCGCCAGTGGGGTGCCCCTGCGGATCAGCCAGGACGACGTGCAGCTACGCGGCGTAGCTGTCGAGTGCCGGGTCAACGCCGAGGACCCGGGCCGGGACTTCGTACCGACACCGGGCCGGCTGGAACGGTTCAACCCGCCCGGCGGCCCGTTCATCCGGGTGGACACCCACGGCTACCCGGGTTACGTGATCGGGCCGTACTACGACTCGCTGCTGGCCAAGGTCGTCGTCTGGGCACCGGAACGGGACCTGGCGCTCGATCGGATGGAACGGGCACTCGACGAGTTCGACATCGCCGGGCCCGGAGTGCGTACCACCATCCCCTTCGTCCGACGCGTCCTCGACGACGCGAGGTTCCGCAAGGGGCAGTACTCGACCGGGTTGGTCGACCGCCTACTGCACGGGTCCGGGACACCGGAACAGCGGTCCGGCAGCTGACCGACCCCGACGTTCAAGGAGGACCAGATGACCATCAATCAGGAGGACCAGCAGCTGGCGACGGCCGGCGAGATCACCACGATCCTCGTACGCAACTGCGGCCTCAACGCCGAGGCGGCAGCCGCCACGCCGACGGCGTCCCTGGAGGAACTCGGCATGGACTCGCTGGCCCTGCTCGAACTCCACGCCGTTGTCGCCGACCGTTACCAGGTGCAGCTTCCGGAGGAGTCCCGGCAGCTCAGCATCGGCGCGATCGCCGACCTCATCGACCGCAAGTCCGGCCAGGTCGACCCGCCGGGCCACACCGAGAACAGCGTCGAGATCGCCGCCCCGCTGCGCCTGGTCTGGGAGATCACCAACGATGTCACCCGCTGGACCAGGCTGTTCACCGAGTACCAGTCGGTGGAGCTGTTGGAGCAGAACGGCTACACGGTGCTGTTCCGGCTGACCCTGTTCCCCGACGAGAACGGCATCGCGTGGAGCTGGGTCAGCCAGCGCACCATGGATCCGGAACGGTACGAGGTCAACGCCCACCGGGTGGAGACCGGTCCGTTCGAGTACATGCGGATCCACTGGCGTTACGAGGAGGTGCCCGGCGGCACCCGGATGACCTGGGTCCAGGACTTCGCCATGCGTCCCACGGCACCGGTCAACAACGCGCAGATGACCGAACGGATCAACACCAACAGCCGGATCCAGATGGACGTCATCCGGGACCGGATCGAACAGATCGCCCGCGAGCGGGCGGTTGAGACACCCACAGGAGTTGGCCGTGACTGATCGGATCCGGACCCGGGTGTCGGCCCGGGAGATCGCGCCCGACCGGCGCCGCGGCGGCGAACTGCGGGTGCTGCTCGGCCCGCGTACCGTCGGCAGCAACTCGGGCTTCATGGGAGTGGCCACCCTGGCCCCGGGCGAACGCATCGCCGAGCACTACCACCCGTACAGCGAGGAGTTCCTCTACGTCGTACGGGGCTCGCTCATCGTCGACCTCGACGACGAGCCGGTGCCGGTGGCCGCCGGAGAGTCCCTCTACGTGGCGGTGAACACCCGTCACCGGCTGCGCAACGTCGGTGTCGAGCCCGCCGAGGTGGTCTTCCACCTTGGACCGTTGGCGCCCCGGCCGGAGCTGGGCCACGTCGACACCGAGGAGCCTGCGAGGAGCGAGCCGGTCCCGCGGGCCCCGCAGTCGCGCAGCGAGGACGAACCCACCGCCCAGGACAGCCGTCCGGAGTTCGCGTCATGAGTGCCCGACGTACGGTGGTGACCGGGATCGGGGTGGTGGCTCCGGGTGGGGTGACCCGCAAGCAGTTCTGGACCACCATCACCGAGGGGCAGACGGCCACCCGCCGGATCACGTTCTTCGACCCGTCGCCGTTCCGCTCCCAGGTCGCCGCCGAGTGCGACTTCGACCCGGTGGCCGCCGGGCTGACCCCCCGCGAACGCCGGCGGGCCGACCGGTACGTGCAGTTCGCGTTGGCCGGCTCCACCGAGGCGCTGGCCGACAGCGGCCTCGACCTGGCCGAGGAGATCCGCCAGCACACCGGGGTGGTACTCGGTACGGCCGTCGGCGGCACCATGGCGTTGGAACAGGAGTACGTCGTGGCCAGCGACTCGGGTGCCGAGTGGCTGGTCGACCCGGACTGCACCGGTCCGTACCTCTACCAGGCGCTGGTGCCCAGCAGCCTGGCCGCCGACGTGGCCTGCCGGCACGGGCTGCACGGACCGGCCCAGGTGATCTCCACCGGCTGCACCTCGGGCATCGACGCGATCGGCTACGCGCACCAGCTGATCCAGGACGGGGAGGCGGACGTGATCGTCGCGGGTGCCTCGGACTCGCCGATCTCACCGGTGACGGTCGCCTCGTTCGACGCGATCAAGGCCACGACGCCGGACAACGACGATCCCGCCCACGCCTCCCGGCCGTTCGACGCGAACCGGCACGGGTTCGTGCTGGCCGAGGGGGCGGCGGTGCTGGTGCTGGAGGAGTTGACCCATGCCCGGCGGCGGGGTGCCCGGATCTACTGCGAGATCGTCGGGTACGCCAACCGGGCCAACGGCTACCACATGACCGGGCTGCGCCCGGACGGGGCGGAGATGGCGTTGGCGATCGAGGATGCCATGCGACAGGGCCGGATCGACCCGGGCGACGTGTCGTACATCAGCGCGCACGGCTCGGCCACCCGGCAGAACGACCGGCACGAGACGGCCGCGTTCAAACGGGCCCTCGGTCCGGCCGCGTACCAGGTCCCGATCAGCTCCATCAAGTCGATGATCGGGCATTCGCTGGGGGCGATCGGCGCCATCGAGATGGCGGCCTGTGCGCTGGCCATCGAGTACGGGGTGGTGCCACCGACGGCGAACTGGGCGACCCGGGATCCCGAATGCGACCTGGACTACATCCCGAACGTGGCGCGTGACCTGCCGGTCGACGTGGCGCTCTCGGTGGGCAGCGGGTTCGGTGGGTTCCAGTCCGCGATGATCTTCAAGCGACTGACAGAGTTGGACCGATGACCGTCCGGGCGGTGGTGACCGGGATCGGCGTGGTCGCGCCGAGCGGGATCGGCGCGGATGCCCACTGGAAGTGTGTGCTGGCCGGGGAGAACCGGCTCGGTCGGATCACGCTGTTCGACCCGGACCGTTACGACACCACACTGGCCGGCGAGGTCTCCGACTTCGACGCCGGACGCTATGCGGACAACCGGCGGACGGTGCAGACCGACCGGTGGACCCACCTGGGGTTCGCCGCCGTCCGGTTGGCGCTGGCCGACGCCGGACTGCCGGAGACCGCCGAGTCGCCGTACGACCATGCCGTGGCGCTGGCCAGTTCCTCCGGTGGCAACCTGTTCGGGCAGCGGGAACTTCAACGGCTGTGGAGTCGACCGGCCCGTACGGTCGGGGCGTACCAGTCGATCGCCTGGTTCTACGCGGCCAGCGTCGGCCAGGTCTCCATCCACCACCAGTTCAAGGGCCCGTGCGGGGTGCTGGTCGCGGAGGCTGCCGGTGGGCTGGACAGCGTGGCGCACGCCGTACGCACGATCCGCCGGGGCACACCGGTGGCCCTGGCCGGGGCGACCGAGTGCGCGCTCAGCCCGTACGCCCTGGCCTGCCAGTTGCGCAGCGGGCTGTTGAGTACGGCCACCGACCCGGACCGGGCGTACCGGCCGTTCGACGCCGAGGCGGCCGGCTACGTGCCGGGGGAGGGCGGCGCGGTCTTCGTCGTCGAGGACCTCGACCACGCCCTGGACCGGGGTGCCCCGGTCATCTACGGCGAGGTGACCGGTTGGGCCGCCACCCACGACGCGCGGCACAGCGGCCGGGACGGCGGCGACCCCGGACAGTACGCCCGGGCGATGCGGCTGGCGCTGGAGCGGGCCGGGACCGGGCCGGACGAGGTGGACGTGGTGTTTCCCGACGCGCTCGGCGTGCCCAGGTACGACCGGACCGAGGCGGCGGCGCTGCGTACGGCGTTCGGGCCGGAGCCACCGCCGGTCACCACGCAGAAGCCGCTGGTCGGCCGGGCGCATCAGGGCGGCTCGGCGTTGGACGTGGCGAACGCGCTGCTGGCAGTGCGGAACGGTCTGCTGCCGCCGACAGCCGGGCTGGACCAGCCGGCCGCCGGGTGCGAGTTGGACTTCGTGCGTGTCCCACGACAGCGGTCGGTCAACGTTGCGATGGTCAATGCCCGTGGGTTCGATGGTTTCAACAGTTCCGTGATCATTCGTGGGTTCCCGGAAGATGCTCGCGGCGAGGCAGGAAAGGGGTAGATCGGATGACCGAACCGGAGAAAGCTCGGGTGGTGTTCCTGATCCGGGTACCCGTCGAACGCGCCGACGAGTTCCTTCAGGCGTACGAGCGGATTCGCTACCAGGTTGCCGGGGGAGTGCCCGGACATCTGGTGGATCAGGTGTGCCGTTCGGTGACCGATCCCGAGCAATGGTTGATTACCAGTGAGTGGCTGTCGGTGGCGCATTTCGAGGCCTGGGAACGCAGCCCTGAGCATCGGGAACTCGTCCGGCCGATGCGCGACTGCATGACCGAGGCCCGGTCGATGCGGTTCACGGTCCACACGCAGACGAGCAGTTCCGAGCGGGTGCGGGTGGGGGAGCCCGATCCGATGGCGACGAGATAGCACATTCCACCCGGGTACGGAGTGTCGTCGAGATGGGAAAACCGTCGGTTGTCGGGAAGTGCGATGATCGCGGCTGACTGACGAGCCGAGTACCCGGAGCCGAGATTGAATGTGGAAGTCCGACCCGTTGTCGTGTCGAGTGAGTCCGTGCAGGAGGGCGCGGCCGCCGTTGTCGCCTCGAATGTGAGCGTTGTCAACGCCATGTTCGATGATCTTCTCCATGAGGACGAGATCGCACCTGAGGCGTTGATGAGCTATTGCGTCGACTACTACTACGCGCAGGTGCTCAACGGAGGTTTCGCACAGTTCGTGGCAAACTCCGGCTGGGTGGAGGACGTCAACGCGCGGGTCGGTTCCGGCCTGGCGGAAATGGGAGCGACACGGCACCTGGAGATCTGGGACCGGTCGGTACGAGCCTTCGAGAGCCTCACGGCACGGCAGCGTGAGCGGTACGCGTACGACTACGCGCTCGACGGTGTCGACGAGGCGACGGCAGACGTCCTGAACTCCCTCGACGACGAGTTCTACTCCGTGGACCGGGCAGCCGGTCTCACCGACCTCAACGCCGCCTGGTTGCTCCAGCGGCCCAACCTGCACCAGGTGCCCCGGGCCGGGCTGGCGGAGTACATCGCCGGTCGGATCGCCCGTATCGCCGATCTGGCGCAGCGTCGTGCGGCGGCGGAGCGGGCGTACGAGGAGAACATGCCGGATTTCGAGCGGGGCATCCGCGCTCTGTGTGCCGAACTCGGGGAGACCCTCGATCGGATCACCGCAGGTGACCCGACGTTCGTCTACGAGGGCAGCAGTGTCGTGGCGTGGAGTTTCCTCACCGATCGTGGGCACCGGAGGTTCGTCGAGGTCGACGGTCGACGCGTCGCCCTCGACGGAAACTCCGGTACGGTGCTGGCGGAACTGGTCGGCTGAGTGGACCGCCGGTCAGTCCGGTCGACTGGCTGGTCGGTTCGGTCGACTGGCTGGTCCGACCGCCGACCGGCTGGTCAGCCCCTTCGTCCGGTGGCCCGGGCCGCCGGACTGCGGAGCGCGGTCTCGACGAGGCCGGTGTATCCGACCTGGCCGGCACGGTTGGGGTGGTAGGACTCGTTGAGCGGCCAGGACGTGCCGTTGATCCATTCGACGTCGTCACAGACGGCGTGTCCGGTGAACGGCCCCCGGGCGTCGACGAAGCCGAACCGGTGCGCGGCGGCCCGTGCCTGGATGGTGGTTGCCAGCAGGTCGGCCGCCGCGTTGAGTTCGGCCTGTTCACCGGGGGAGATCCGGGCGATCAGGTTGCACTCCTCGCCGTTGAACAGCCTGGGATAGCCGACCACGACCACCCGGGCGGTGGGTGCCAGTTCGCGGATGCGGGTGTAGAGCTGGTCGAGGCGGCCGGGCAGGACCGTACGGATCTGGTTCTCCGCGTTGTCGATCTCGCCCCAGCAGGTGTACGGCCAGGGCTTGGCGCACTGGGTGATCACCGATCCCCAGCCGATGTCGTTTCCTCCGGCGGAGACGGTGACGTAGTTGGTCGCGGCGTTGAGACTGGCGAGCTGTCCGGTGAGCACACCGTTGACCCGGGCACCGGAACAGGCGGCGAAGGTCAGGGCGGCACCGAGCCGTGCGGCGGTGAGCACCGGATAGGCGTGCTTGGAGCGCAGGCAGTCGCCACTGTCGGGGTAGTACTCGCGGGTGCCGGTACCGGAGGAGTAGGAGTCGCCGAGGGCGGTGTAGGTGAGCGGCTCGGCGTGGGCCGGCGGGGCGAGGGCGAGTACCGCCCCGAGGGTGGTGACGAGGGCGATGGCGAGGCGACGGAGAAACATGACGATCTCCTGGCATTGGAGCCGGTGGATGTCAGGTTGGCAGAAATATTCGTCGCCGGGAAGTGGCTCTGTCGAGATCCTTCAATTGATGCCAGGCGACCCGGCCTGGACGCCGGCAGCACCCGTAGCCGTGGATGCTCAGGCACCGGAATCCGACTAGGCTCCGCTGGTGTCCGAGGATCGGTCGTCCGTCGAAGAGGGAACGTCCCGCGTTCCGTCCGGCGCTGCGTCGACCGGACCCGCCCCCGACCATCACCCTGGCGGGCCACCGTTTCCGCCGGCTACGCCGACCAGCTCGGGCGCCCACCCACCGGCCCGGACGGTCCGGGCCGGTGTGGCCGTACCAGGCACGTCGAACGAGCGCAGGAAGGGCGTCGAATGACCGAGCCGGGAACGTCGTGGCGGCGGCCGGCCGTCCGGTCCAGGGGCGTCGCGCGGATCGGACCCGTCGCCGGCGACCGGGAGGTCGGGGCTTCCGCAGCGTCGACCGGGGTCGGCGGGGAAACCGGGCCGGGCCGCCCGCGTCAGCCCGGCATCGGCCGGCTCGGCCGGGAACGGGCGCTGTCCGCCACCGTGCTCGGGTTCACCGGTCCACCCCGCGTCGTGGCGTTCGTCAGCGGCAAGGGCGGTGTCGGGACCACCAGCACCGCCGCCGCGGTCGCAGCGACGCTGGCCGTCCTGGTGCCGGGGACGGTGGCGCTGGCCGACGTCCACAGTGGTGCCGCGTCGTTGGCGCAACGTCTCGGGGGTGTTCCGGGAACCGACGCGACGACGTTCGCCACCGGCACCGTCGACCCGGCCCGGGCGGCCGGGGTCGCGGTCGTGGACGGTACGCCGTGGGACACCCCGCTGCTGCGTCCGGCTCTCGTCCGTCTCGTCATGGACCTGCGCGAGGACCACCGGTACACACTGTTGGACATCGGTGACGACGCCAGCGACGTCGGCCACGCCGCGTTGGCCCGGGCGGACCGCGTGGTCGTGGTCACCACCGGCGCGGCGGACGCGGTCGCTGCCACCGTGCGGACGCTGGACCGGTTGCGTGGGATCGATCCGGACCGGGCGGAGACCGCCACCGTCGTGGTCGTCGGTGCCCGGCGGTTCGGCCGTCGGGAGGGGACCGGTCGGCCCATCCTGCCCGTGGCCCGGGAGCGGATCGTGATGGTGCCCTGGGACCCGGCGTTGCGGGACGGGGCCCTGATCGACCTGGAGCGGCTGAGGCGCAGCAGTCGGGCGGCGTACCTGCCGGTGGCCGCCCCGGTCAGCGCCGACCAGCCGCAGAGCGGCGACCCGGCCCGAGGCTGACGGCCCGAGGCTGACGGCCCGACCGGGCGACCGGGCGACCGGGCCGGGACCGGGACAGCCGGGCAGGCCACAGTGGATTTTCATGCTCCTGTGCGGGAGCCGTTGGGTGACGAGTGAACCTCACGTACTCTGTGGCCAAGTCTCGTCCGAAGTTTCGCGGCGGCCTGGCGAAAATCCCTGTTGGTTACCGTCGTGGTCCGGAGGTCCGGCTCGTGAGATGGATCCGTGTGATCGGTGCCCGCATACGCCGTGGGTTCTCCGGCGTGATGGTGATCGCGGTGGCCGGGGCCCTGGTCGGCACGGTCTTCGGCCTGGGCGCGATGGGGCAGGCCCCGGAGATCTTCGATGGCAGTGCCTGGCTGTGGAGCCGTTCGGCGGGGGAGGTCTCCCGGGTCAACGCCAGCTCGGGGCAGATCGACCTGCGTCAGCCGGTCGTCGACTCGCGCGGCCACCGGGTGCGCATCACCCAGAACGACCAGTACCTGATCCTCCAGGACCTGGACACCGGTCGGATCACCTCGGTCGACCTGACCCGGATGGGTTTCTCCGGTGCACTCGGGACCGAACAGAACAACGACGTCGCGGTGCTGCTGTCGAAGAGCGACGCGGTGCTGGTCGACCGCACCCGGGGGCTGGTCCGGACCGTCGATCCGGCCAGCCTCCAGGTCAGGGGCGAGCCGCTTCAGTTGCCCGCGCCGCTGGTCGGTGGTGCCTTCGACACCTCTGGTGTGTTGTGGCTGGGACTGCCCAGCCAGGGCACGGTGGTGGGAGTCTCGGTGACGAGCGCCGAGGTCGACGTGCTGCGTACCGTGCCGGTCGCCCCACCCGGCAACGATCTGGCCCTCACCGTGCTCGACAAGGGCGCGCTGGCGGTCGATCGCACGACCGACCAGATGGTCGCGGTGGTCGACGACAAGGTTCGCCGGATCACCGCCCCGACCCGACTCCACAGTGCGCTGGTGCCGGACCGCACGGTGGGTCCGCTGGCGGCCGTCACCGTCCCGCAGGCCCGGGTGGTCGTCACCGTCGAGGACATCGGCCGGGGCGGTCCGGTGCACAGTGTCCCGCTGCCGGCGGGCGAGCCGGTCGAACAGCCGGCGTTGCCCTTCGCCGGACGGATCTACGTTCCCGACCACGAGAAGAGCCGTGTACGGGTCTACACCGCGTCCGGCGGTGAACTACCCGAGGTGCGGGTGACCAGGGCCAACGGTGATCTGGAACTCCAGGTACGCGAACAGCACCTCTTCATCAACGCCCCGGACGCCCCGGTCGCCGCCGTCGTCGACAGCGCCGGTCAGGTCCGGGTCGTCGACAAGTACGGCCCGGAGGCTTCGGTGCCGGAGCCGACCAGTGGCCCGGTCGACGGGGCGTCGCCGACGCCGGACCCGACCACCAGGCCGGGCGACGAGGGTGCCCCCACCGCCGGCCCGGGCACCGGCCCCGACCCCGGTCAACAGCCGGACGACACCCCGCAGCGACCGGCGGGCAACTCCCGCCCACCGGGGCCACCGGTGCCGGTGACCGTCCTCGCCGGTGACAACCAGGTGACCCTGAACTGGGGACGTGCCGCCTCCGGTGGGGCTGCGGTGGACCGTTACACCATCTCCTGGGACGGCGGGGAGACCCGGGTCGGCGGGCGTACGCTCTCGACCGTGGTGCGCGGTCTGCGCAACGGCCGTACCTACCAGTTCCGGGTGACCGCCCACAACCGCTACGGCGACGGACCACCGGCGCTCTCCGAACCGGTGGTGCCGGTCGACCGAACCCCGCCCGCGCCCGGCGCCCCGACAGCGCGACTCGAGGGGGGACGGGTCGTCGTGAGTTGGGCGGCGGTCAGTGGCGCAGTCGAGTACGTGGTCACCCCGCTGCGGGGCGGGCGCTCCGGTGACGACCCGCCACGTACCGTCCGGGGCACCTCCACCGAGTTCGCCGGCCTCACCTACGGCGCGTCGTACACCTTCGTCGTGGTGGCCCGTAACGACGCCGGTGGCGCGGGGCCGGCCAGCCCGCCCAGCAACGCCGTGACGCCCTATAGCGTGCCGGGGCAGCCGGGCAAGGTGTCGGGTCGACAGAGCGGCACCAACAGCTACCTCATCACCTGGACGGCGGCGAACCCCAACGGTCGGCCGGTGCAGTCCTACCTGGTACGGGACGGCAACGGCCAGCAACTCGGCCGGGTCGGCGGCGCTGTCCGCCAACTCACCGTCACCGCCACCGGGCTGACCCGGGTCTCGGTCAGCGCGGTCAACGAGGCCGGCGAAGGCCGGGCCCGGACCGCGAACGTGACCCAGGCCAGCGCGCCGCAGGTACGGATCACCGGGGTGTCGGCGACCTCGACCTCGGCCCGGGTGTCCTTCACCGTGGCGGCCAGCGGCCTGCCACCGTCCTGTGTGACCCGGGTCGGCGACAGGCCCGCGGTTTCCGGCTGTGGTGGGTCGACCACGGTGTCCGGACTGTCGCCCAACCGGCGGTACGTGATCACCGTCGAGGTCACCACCGCTGCCGGTACCAACCGGGCCACCGGCGAGGTGACCACGCCGTGGCCCACGATCGGTGGAACCGTCAGCTGCCAGGACAGGCCCTCCAACCCGGACCCGCTCTACTGCACCGAGACCGGTGGGATCCGGGTCTTCGCCACCCCGAACTACCGGCCGGGCACCGAGGTCGGTCGGGTCCGGGCCGGCTCCGGTATCACCGTCAACTGCCGGGTCACCGGCAGCAACGTCAAGGCCGGGCCGTACAACAACGACAAGCAGAGCAACCAGTGGTTGCGGATGCCCAACGGCAACTACATTGCCTGGGCCTGGGTGACGCTGAGCGGGGGCGACAACATCAACTCCGTTCCCAGTTGCTGACCTGTCCGGTCCCGACCACGCCGGCGATTGCCGTACCCGTTCGCTGCCTACTGAAGGAACCAGTGTGTCCCCGCTGACCCCCGACGAGACCGCCGACTACGCGACAACCTTCGAGAACCTGGCCGAGGCGGTCTCCACCGTGGTGCTCGGCAAGCCGGACGTCGTCCGGATGGCCCTGACCGCCCTCTGCACGCAGGGTCACCTGCTGTTGGAGGATGTGCCCGGGGTCGGCAAGACCACCCTGGCCCGGGCCATCGCCGCGGTCGTACGCGGACAGTGGCGGCGCATCCAGTTCACCCCCGACCTGCTGCCCGCCGACGTGGTCGGGGTGACCATCTTCAACCAGGCCACCCGGGGCTTCGAGTTCCACCCGGGGCCGATCTTCGCCAACATCGTCATCGCCGACGAGATCAACCGGGCCTCGCCGAAGACCCAGTCGGCGCTGCTGGAGGTGATGGAGGAACGTACCGTCACCGTCGACGGCACCCGCCACCCGGTGCCGCAGCCGTTCCTCGTCGTGGCCACGCAGAACCCGGTCGAGATGGACGGCACCTACCGGCTGCCCGAGGCGCAACTCGACCGGTTCCTGATGAAACTCTCCGTCGGCTACCCCGACGAGGAAGCCGAGTTGGAGGTGATGCGCGGCGCCGCCCAGCGCTCACCAAACCGGCTCCAGCCGGTGGCCGACACCACGGACATCGCGAGGATGATCGGCATCGCCGAGCGGGCGGTCGTACACGACGAGATCTACAGCTACATCCGGCGGATCGCGGTGGCCACCCGCCGCCATCCCGAGATCCGGCTGGGGCTCTCCCCACGTGGCTGTGTCGCGCTGGCCCGGGCCGCCCGGGCCTACGCCCTGAGCTTCGGCCGTCCCTACGTGCTGCCGGAGGACGTCAAGTCGCTGGCCCCGGCCGTGTGCGCACACCGCCTGATCCTCGCCCCGGACGCAGCGCTGCGTGGACTGTCCGGTGGCGACGTCGTCACCCAGGTACTGGCCGAGGTCGCCGCACCGCACGTGGGTGCCGCCCGTTGAGACCGACCGCGCGTGGCTGGACCGTACTGGCCAGCGGCGCGGCGCTGCTGGCGTTGGGGCTGATCGGCGGTTACCGGGAACTCGTCGTCCTGGGTGGTGTCGGTCTGCTGGCCGGGTGCCTGGCCGCCGCCTGGGTCGGTTGGCCGGCCCGGATCGCCGTCGACCGCACCGTCCAACCCGACCGGGTACGCCGGGGCGAGTCCTGCCAGGCGATCATCGAGATCCACTCGGCCGCCGGTCGTACCCGACTGCTGCACGTCACCGACTTCGTCCGAGGACCGACCGGGGAACGCCCGGTACCCGTACCCCCGATCCGGGTCCGGGGCGGCATTCCGACCCGGACCGGCTACGCCCTGCCGACCGACCGGCGTGGGGTGCTGACCGTCGGCCCGGTACGGGTGGGACGACGAGACCCACTCGGGTTGTTCGACGCCCGCCGTCGGGTCGGCGCGACGAGCCGGCTCGTCGTACGACCGCACTGGCACCGGCTGCGTGGGCTGCCGGTCGGCACCACCCCCAGCTTCGACGGGCTGGTCGACGGGGCCCGGCACGGCAGCATCGCCTTCCACTCACTGCGGGCCTACCGACCCGGCGACGAACTGCGCCACGTGCACTGGCGGACCAGCGCCAAGGTGGGCGAACTGATGGTGCGGGAGCACGTCGACACCGCCCTGCCCCGGGTGGTGCTGCTGCTCGACGACCGCGTCGAGGCGTACCCGCCGGACCTGGACGCTTTCGAGGAGGCGGTCGAGGCGGCGGCATCGGTACTGGTCACCACCGCCGGCACGGAACTGCCGGTCATGCTGCGGCCGGTGTCCTGGCGGTGGCTGGCCGAGGGGACGGCCGCCGGACTGGACCTGCTGGCCGAGGTGCAGCCGGTCACCGGAGCGGACCTCGCGGCGGCGGTGCACCGCCTGCGTCGGGACCAGCCCGCAGACACCCTCGTCGTGGTCACCGGCCCGGAGGCGGATCTCGCGCCGGCCGCGGCCCTGGCCGCTGGCGATGGCAGCGGGACGGTGCTGGTGGCGGTGCTCGGTCGCAGTTCGGCCGGGCGGGTCGCACCGTCCGGCCTGACGGTGGTCACCGCCGAGACGGCGGCCGAGTTCGTAGCGCGCTGGGACAGGACGGTTCGATGAGGGTACGGACGGGCCTCGCCGGTACGGCGGTGGTGGTCGCCACCGTCGCGGCGGTGCTGCCGGTGACCGGCATGTACGCGTCCGGCCCGCTACCGCTGCTGCTGGCCGTCGCGGCGACCGGCGGGGCCCTGTCCGGCGCGGGACTGCGTGGGCTGCGGTTGTCCTCCGGCACGACGTTCCTCGGCGGGCTGCTGGCACTGGTCGGGGCGTTGCTGGTGGTGGCCGCCGTGGCGGTGCCCCGGTCGGACGCAGCGCTGCCCGGTGCCGTGTGGGCGGCGGTACGGCACGCGGGAGCACATGTCCTCACCGGCGCGGCGCCGCTCCCGGTCACCCTGGACACCGTCGCGTTGCCGTTCTGCGCCGCCTGGCTGACCGCCCTGGCGGCTGCCCTTCCGCTCCGGGCACGCCGCCCCACGTACGCGGCCCTGCCACCGGTGCTGCTCTTCGTCGCGACCCTCGTCCTGGTCGGCCCCACGACGACCCCGGCGTACGTGCACACCGCCGTGCTGGTGGCCGCGCTCGCCGTACTGCTCGGCGTGCTCGGGACGGACGGCGGCGGCCGGCGGCGCGGAGCAGCGGTCGCGGTGCTCACCGTCGGGCTGGCCGTCGTGGCGGTCGGGGCCGGTCCGGTCCTCACCGGAGGACTCGACCGCCAGCCGCCCGACGTACGCGCCCACGTGGTGCCGCCGTACCAGAATCCCGAGCAGCTCAACCCACTGAGCCTGCTGTCGGGCTGGGCGACCGACCCGGCACGCCCCCTGTTGGAGGTACGCGGTGACCAGCCGGTTCGGCTGCGCTGGGTCACCCTGCCGGAGTTCAACGGCGTCACCTGGCTGCCGGCGCGTGACTACCGGGCGGCTGGCGCGCTCCTGCCCGTGGCCGAGTTGCCCGGACGGACCACCTCCGTGCGTCACGAGGTGACCGTGACCGGGCTGACCGGCGGCTGGTTGCCGGTCCCGGAAGGCGTCCGCGAGGTGCGTGGCGTCACGGTAGCGGTGGACCGGGACACGGCCACGCTGGCGGTCCCGGGCGGACTGCGGCCCGCGACCCGGTACACGGTGGCTGCCGGGGTGCCGGTGCGCGAACCGGAACGACTCGCCGCAGCGGTACTGCCCGTCGAGGCATCGTTCGACCGTTACCGGATGCTGCCCCCGGGTGGGCCACCGCAACTGTACGAACTGGCCCGTGCCGCCGCTGGCGGTGCCAGCAGCGGCCCGTACCAGCAGGCCAGCCGACTGGCCGAGTACCTGCGTCGGGAATATCGGTTTGACCCCCGGGCGCCGGGCGGCAACGGCTATCCGAGCCTGGACCGGTTCCTCAGTCAACCGACCGTGGCCGGTGGCGGTCGCGGTACGTCGGAGCAGTTCGCCACGGCGTTCGTGGTGCTGGCCCGGGCGCTGGGCATACCGGCCCGGGTGGTGGTCGGATTCCGGGCCGGTCAGCCGGTCGGCGACGGGCGCTACCTCGTACGGACCGGTGACGCGGTCGCCTGGCCGGAGGTGTACCTCGCTGACGTCGGCTGGGTCGAGTTCGATCCGACGCCGGCACCGGCTGAGCAGGTGGACCGACCCACCGCTGCCCGGCCCGCGCTGACCCCGACGCCCGGCCCCGAGGTACGCCCCGACGACGGTTCAGGTGTCGGTGACGAGTTCGAACCGCTGGCCGGGCCACGGGACGGTGACGGTGGTGAGCCGTTCTCCTCCCGGCTGGGCGGCCTGGCCGCCGTACCGGCCGTGCTGCTGGCCCTCGTCGTCGCCGTGGTCGTGCTGCGGTTGCGGCGCAGCGCCGTCCGCCTCCGTCGGCGTGACCCGGCCGGACGGGTGCTCGGCGCCTGGGCGGAGCTGCGTGACGGACTGCGACTGACCGGTCGTACGCCCGACGATGCGCTGGTCGTCGCGGAGGTGGCCGGGCTCGCGGCCGACGCGGTCGGTGCCCCGGTGGCAGAGCGCGTCCGGTCGGTCGCCGCGCTGGTGAACGGGATCGCGTACGGCGGTGTCGAACCGGACCGCGACGCGGCCGAGCGGGTGGCGGTGGACGTGCGTGCCTGCCTGCGGGCGTTGCGCCGGGGCGCTGGCCGTAGCCGACGGTGGACCTGGTGGGCCGACCCTCGGCCGCTGTGGTGGCGGTGACCACGCCGGGCAGGTCCACGGCGGAGGGTCGGTAGCGTTGCCCGTTCGATCCACGGCGGAGGGTCGGTACGCCCCGCCCGCTCAGTCCGTGGGGCTCGGCGTCGGACCGGTGGTCGCGGTCACCGAACGCCGGGTGCAGATCTCACCGGAGTGGGCGACCTCGTCCACGGAGAGCACCGCGACGACGATGAAACAGTATTCGACGGTCGGGTTGAGACCGTTCACCCGTACCGAGGTCGCGCCCCGGGGCGCATTGGCCAGGTTGTCCGGCTCCCGACCGGCCGGTCCGCCGACCACGTAGAACGCGGCCTGTCCGCCGCTGGGGTCGCGCCAGGTGAGGGTGACGGCGATCCGTTCGTCGTCGAGGCGTACGTCCTGAGGGGCGGCCAGGGTGACGACCGTGGCGGCCGGCGGCGGGGGAGTCGGGGTGGCGGCCGGCGACTGCCCGTCCGGTCGGAGCAGCGCGGTGAGGAACACCGAGGACATGCCGATGACCGCTGCCGTGACGCCGATCGCGACGAGTCGCAGCGGGCGACGGCCGGTAGGTGCTGCCGATCCGGCTGGTACCGACGGGGCCGGTTCGGATGCCACCGCGGGTCCGAAACCCGGGACCGGGTGGGGGGCCGGCTCGACCGCCGGTTCGGGCGGGTCAATGTCGGGGTGGTGCTGGGCGTCCGGTGGACCGTCGGGGGCGGTGACCGGACGTGCCCAACGTTCGTCCGGCTCCGGACCGGCCACGGCTGCGGTTGGTGGTTGAGTGGGTGACGGGTGTACCGGGGCGGGGTCGACCACCTCGGTGTGCTTCCCCTCGGCACCCGGTACCGACTGCGCGTCAGTGGCTGTAGGTGGCGATCCGGCGGTTGCCGCCGTTGACGCATCCGGCGATCCGGCGGTGGTCGGCCGGTCCGCGGCGCGGGGTGCGCTGCCGGACGGTCGGACGCCTGCACCGTCGGTGGTGCCTCCGGTCGGGGCACTACCCGGGGCCGGAATCTCGATGACCAGCCCGGTGGTCGGATCGTCGCGGTGCGGGCTGTCCGATCCGGCCGACTGCGGCCGGGCCGGCTGACCGGTGGGTGACGAGCCCTCGCCGGGCCAGGGCTCGCTGCGGTCGAGTAACGCCGCGCCGAAGTCCGAGGCGTTCGGGTACCGCCCGGCCGGCTCCTTGGTCAGTGCCCGGAGCAACGCCGCCTGCAACCATCCCGGCACGTCCTCGCGGGGCACCGAGGGGGCAGGCAGGTGCAGGGCGTCGTCCCGGTACGCGAACGGGTCGGGCGACGGGTCACCGGGCGCGGCGAACGGAGGATGTCCGGCCAGCAGTGTCCACAGGGTGGAGGCCAGCCCGTAGATGTCGGATCGGGCGTCCTGCGGTTGCCGTAGCAGCGCCTCCGGTGACGCGTGCGGCGGAGTGAGCCGGTCGAGAGCGACGGTTCCGGCCAGTTCGTCAGGTACCGCCGCGATGCCGAAGTCGGTCAGCACGGGACCGTCCGGGCCACGCAGGATGTTGCCCGGAGTCACGTCGCGGTGGATGACGCCGGCGTCGTGGGTGGCCTGTAGTGCTGAGGCCACGGCGATCCCGACCCGTACCGCCTCGGCGACGGACACCGGGCCGCCACCGGCCAGCAGTTCGGCGTAGGAGCCGTCCGGGTAGTAGGGCATCGCGAGGAACGGCCGCCCGTCGTCGGTACGCCCCGTGTCGAGCACCTGCACGATGTGCGGATGACGCGGCAGGTGCCGGAGTCGACCGAGTTCCGTGCTGAGGCCGACGGTGGGCTCCACCCGTAGCACCTTGAGCGCCACCGGGGTCTCGTCGGCTTCCCGGATTGCGTGGTACACCGTCGCCTCCGGTCCGCGCCGGATCCGGTCGAGGATCCGGTAACCGGTCAGGGACGGCCCGGTGGGCGGCGACGCGGGCATCAGCGGACTCCAGCAGGAGCGTGGACGACGGAACCATCGGCGTGGACGACGGATCCGAACGCCGGTTGGCGTCGCCGCTCATTGGACATGCCACACTTCCAGTCGGTCACAGGAGCGTGCCCAGCACCGAACGGTCACGGACGCGACCGGCCGGGTCTGATCGTAGCCGCTACGGACCGTGTTTCAACATCATGTCGAACCGCCGTCGAGCCACCCGATGCTCGATTGTGGACCAACACCACCAGGCGGGTGACAAACTGAACGCCGGACCCGTCGGGCCCGGCGTTCAGTCCGATCACGTACGGAGTCAGTCGGTGGATTCGTCCGACAGCGGGAATCCGTACCGGCTGGCGTGGTCGGGATCGGTCGGGTCGATCTGACGGATCCCCTCGTCGGCCAGCCGCTTGTTGATTTCGTCGAGGTTGTCGCGGACGAGCTGCGCCTCCTCGTCGGTGATCTTGCCCCGGTGCGGCTTGCCGGCGTGCTCCAGCGTCGCGTAGTCGAGCTTCTCGGCGGCCTTACGGGTGGCCTTCGGTGGACGGATCCGCTCGGCGGTACGCAGCAGCTGTGCCATCGGCACGTCGGTGGCCAGCGTGTCGAACTCACTGGCGGTCAGGGTGACCCGGCGAGGTTCACCGCCCCCGTGACTGTCGTAGATCTCCACCACCGCGACGTCCAGGGCGGCGTCGTCGATGCTCTCGATCTCGATCGGCCTGGCTTCCAACTGCACGGGGCCGGCGACGAGGTCCGGGTGCTCCAGGACGACCACGCGTACCACCGCGTCGTCGGGCTGGAGAACCTTGCCGCTGAAGTCGGAGACGTGAACGGTCTTTCTACCCATGCTTGGGACTTCTCCTGTCGGATGGTGCTGCCAAAACCAGGAGACGAAATTACCCGACAGGTGTGCGAATGATGGCTCTAGGGGCTCCGGCTGCGAGTGTCGCCGTCGACCAGGTCAGTCGTCAGCCGGACGCTGCCGCAGGGTCGGCACGGCGATGAACGTCGTAGCGGCTCCGCGTACCTGCCGGGGCCACCGGGGGTCGGTGGCGATGTCGTAGACGGCCTGCCGCACCGAGTCGTTGGCCGCGAGCGTGGCCAGCACCGACAGACACTCGGCAGCGACCGGGCCGGTGCCCTCGTACCACTGGCGTAGCAGGGCGGCGAGCACCCCGTCGCGTACCTCCGGGGGAGCCGGCACGCCGACGGAGAGCAACTGGCCAGCGGCCACCACCCGGTTCCCGTCGCCGCCGGCCAGTTCGGTGAGGAACGGGCCGATCTCCACGTTCGCCCGGGCCAGCACGAGCCCGGCCATCCCACGGGTGGCCGGATCGGCCAGCAGTGCCAGCCACTGTCCCTCGGGCCAGGACCTGGCCAGCGGGCCCGCCGCGAGGTACTCCACTACGCTGCGGGCCACCGGCTCGACGTCGACCCCTCGGGGTACGAAGAGACCGGTACCGACGAGCAGCGAGGCGATCCGGCTGGACCAGTCCGGCAGCAGGCTCGACGGTGCCACCGGCGCCCGGGTGTCGGCCCACGAAATCACCGACGGTACCGCCTGCCCGGTGCGCAACCACCCGTCGGCGGCGGTCTCGAACAGCTCGCCGAGCTGCTCGTGCAGCCAGGTCGCGACCATCGCCCCGGTCCTGCCCCGATGGCGGAGCGCGCTGCTCACCTCGTTGACCGCTGTGCCCCCACCGTCGAACAGATGGGCGACAAACCGGTCCAACAGCACGGCGCGGTCCGGCGCGCGGTCCGGCGCGCGTTCCCAGACCAGCGCGGCGAGTGTGACCAGCAGCGGGTTGTAGGCCAACTGCCCCAACCGGGCCCGGTTCAGGTCCGCGCAGAACCGGTCCCGGTCGCCTACCGCCCGGGTGGCGTCCGGCACCCGCGCGGCGAACCACTGCCCGGCGAAGGCCGACCGGTCGGACTCGTCGAACGGCAGCAGCAGATGCTCCGCGAAGTATGCCCGTAACGCGGTGGTTTCCTGCTCGGCCAGGGGACGGGTGGTCAGCAGCAGCCGGTACGGGTGGTCCGTGCGCCCGGCCCACTCCCTGAGTTGGCCGATCACCCGGGACCGGGCGTTGGCGTCGATGATCTGGTCGAGCCCGTCGATCAGCACCAACCAGCGGGCCTGCCGCTGCGGGGCCCGGTGGGGCAGCCACGGCGGCAGTTCGTCGCGGTACGTCTCCACGATGGCCTCGGGCAGCGACCGGCCGACCAACGTGGTCGCCGAGATGGCCAGTCCCGCCTCAGCCGGCTGACCGCCACGGACCCGGGGCCGGGCCGTCCCGTTGCCGGACCTGGAGCCGGGCCTGGACCAGCGTCGGGCCTGTTCCCGTAGGGCGTGACTGATGAAGGAGGTCTTGCCACTACCGGCCATTCCGACCAGCAGCACGTGCCGATCCGAGCGCAGCAGTTCCTCGGCGGCCAGCGGCGGTCCGGATCCGGAGTCGGTGCGACCGGTGACCCGCTGGGGTACGTAGATCGCGGCCAGTGGCGAGACGCTGCCGTCGAGGAAGCGGTACGCGTGGGTCAGCACCCCACCGAGTTGCCGGTTCAGCAGACCGCGCACCGAGTCGGCCGCCTCGGTGCGGCTGGCCTTCCTGCGCCGCCAGGCGGCGATGCCACCGAGCAGGGCGAGCAGCAGTGCCAGGGACGTACCGACGATCGAGGCGATGCTGTCGGCGTCGCTGAGCACGTCAGCGTCCACCGGTGGCGGCGCCGCTGACGAAGTCGTACCGGCACCGCTCACAGAACCTTCCCCGCCGCCGGGTCTGGCAGTTGGGGCATGGTTCGTCGGGTACCGGTGCCTCCGGCTCGGCTGGCACGGGAACCACACCCCTGGACATCCCGGCGACGTCGGCTGGTCCGGCGGTACCCCAGGCCTGGGTGTGATGTCCGGTCACGGTCGGCACCTGCCAGTGCCCCGCGTCCACGTCGGGGCGTAGCCGGACCTGGCCGGCAGCGGCGTCCCTGATCTCCACCACCCGGGCGAAGACGGCCAACTTGTCGTGCGCGCCCGCCTGATAGGCCAGGGCCACCGCCCGGCCCATCAGTGTCTCGGCCTCGGCCAGTCGGCGCTGGTCGAACGCTTCCCAGGCGGCCCGGATCGCCCCGGCCAACTCGTGCTGGCGGGTGTAGTGGGCGACCGTGGGATTGATCCCGGTGTACCGGGCGATGTCCTCGGTCCATTCGACCGACACGGCCGACTGCCCCACCTCGTCCGCCGCGTCGGTGCCGGCTTCGCCCGATCGGGGTACCAGCAGACTCAGCCAACCGACCCGACGGGTCTCACCAGCCGCCATCGGCTGCACGGACAGCCCGACGTGGTAGTCGCGGTGGCCGTCGCCCCAGGCCCCGATCGGATAGTCCGTGGTCTGCTCGTCCACCCGTTGGGCCAGGTCACCGAGGTCGGCGATGGTCGGGTGCACCTGCTTGACGAAACGCACCGTGGCCAGCGCCGAGGTGCGTACCCGCAGCCGTACGTCGCCCACCCGTTGGTTCATGGCCGTGCTGATGATGTCGGTGAACTCGCTGGCCAGGCGGTCGAGATCCGCCACCGGCACCACCGGGTTCGCGCCGAGCGCGTCGGCGATGCGCAGCAGTTCCGTGCCACGCCAGGTATCCACTCCGGGGCGGTCGGAAATGGCCCGGCAGTCGACCGTGTACCGGCCGGCGCACTCGGCCAGCGCCTCCTCGAGCGTCGCCAGTGGCTCGCTCTCGTTCTTGCCGTCGGTGAGCAGGATGGCGTGCCGGATCGCGTCGGCCCGGTCGGTGAAGAGCCGGCGGGCGAGTTGGAGCCAGGTACTCATCGCGGTGCCGCCGCCCGCGCCGATCCGGCGCAACGCCTGTTTGGCGGCCTCCCGCCGGCGGGCGTCGGCGGCGACCAGGCGGATCTCGTTCGGGTAGATCATCTCGGCCCGGTGGGTGCCGGCGACCACCGCGAAGTGCACCCCGTCGCGTAGCGCGTCGATCGCCGAGGCAGCCGCCCGGCGGGCCTGGAACAGTTTGGTCGCCGGCGCGCCCATCGAGCCCGAGCAGTCCAGCATGATCACTTCGGCCAGTTGGGGTCCGGCCGCGTCCGGTTGGTCGCCCGGGCCCGCCGACCGGCTGCCCCGTACGGTGGCGATGACGTCGACCAGGCTGCCCTCGGTCGGCAGGTACCTCTCGTAGTGCGGGGTGATGTCGAAGCTCGGACGAGTGCTCACCGGCCTACCCTCCCTGGAATCCGTCGACCGAGCCTCACGTCAGGGTCCATGGTCGTACCTCGTTCGCCCGGTCCACCAGCGCGATTCGTTCCTGTCGGTGCATGCTCTGCCGGGCCAGCGACCGGTACGCCCGCTCCAACCGCGCACGCAGTGGCCGCTCCCTGAGCGGGACGCCGAAGACCTGGCCGGAAGCGTCGCGTTGCCGGGGGAGTACCCAGGCCAGCGCGCCCTCCAGCACCTCTGCGGTCAGGGTGTCGCGAGTGGAGCCGGTCAACGGCAGGGCCTCCACCGACTCGGCCGCCTCCACCAGATCCGCCTCCGCCGGCCCGGTTGACAGGCCGGTGCCGAGCAGGACACGGATCTTGGCGATCTGCGCCGGTGTCCGATGGCTGACCGTGTCCGGTACCTGGTCGAGGGCTTCGGTCGCCCCTCGTCGGTCGCCCTGCCGTAGCCGGGTCCGGGCCAGCCCGAACACCGCGCTGATCGAGGATCGACCGGTGGCCCAGACGGCGGCGTAGTGCCGGGCCGCCGTCATCAGTTCACCGTCCAGTTCACAGGCTGCCGCGTAGCCGAGCCGGGCCGCCAGCTCGCCGGGCAGCAGCCCGTACACCGCGTCGAAGTGCCCGCGGGCGGCCGGGACGTCACCGACCGCGAGCGCGATTAGCCCTCGATGCCAGCGCAGCCGCCAGTCCTCGGCATCGACGTCGGCGCGGGCCGCCGCCTCGGCCAGCGCCTCGGTGGCGGCTTCCGGATGCTCGGCGTCGAGATGCGCCCGCACCAACCGGAGCAGCACGTCCCGGGTGCGCTCGGGGGCCCGACCCAGCATGGCGATCAGTTCCGCCGGGCGGGCCGCCCCGATCGAGCCGAGGAAACCGGCACCCGGGTCCGTCAGGTCGACCAGCGGGGCCGGCAGGGCCGTCGCGACCGTCGCCGCCGGCACCGGCTCGGCGAGATTGTCGTACGCACCGAACGGCCGGGGGGCGATGCCGAACAGCGCGGAGGCCTCCGGCGGTGGTTCCTTGCCCCGCTCGGCCAGCACCTGGCGCAACACACCACGCACCTGGATGTGCATCTCGACGGCACTGCCGAACCGGCGGGCCGGATCCGGGTCGGTGGCCCGGGCCAACAGCCGGTGGTAGGACTCGTGCTCGACCAGCAGCTGCGGCGTTTTCTCCGGCAGTTGACCGTCCGGAAACCGGCTGACGTACTGCCCGGTGCTGGCGGCGAGGCTCAACGCACCGAGGGTACGGCCCACGGTGTACAGGTCGGAGCGGACCGAGGCGGCCCGGGCACCCTGGGTACGGATCTCGGGTGCCTCGAATCCCCGCGTCCCCAGCAGCGGGCTGTCCAGGTCACCGATCCGTCGGGCGGCCCCCAGGTCGAGCAGCTTGAGACGGTGGCCGACGTGCATGACGTTGTCCGGTTTGAGGTCACAGTAGAGCCAGCCCTGGTCGTGCAGGTGCTCGAAGGCGTCCAGGATGACCATCCCGTACGCCAGCACCTGCTCCAGCGGCAACGGGCCGGAGACGCCCCAGCCGACCGGCCGGGGGCGCATCTCGTCCAGTGACCGGCCACCGACGAACTCCATCACGATGTACGGCGTACCGTCGGCCGCGTCGGGCCGGACGAAGTCGTAGATCTTGACGATGTTGGGGTGGTCCAGCGCGATGAGCGCCTTCCGTTCGCCGACGAACGCCTCGGCCGACGCGGCGTCCTCGGCGGCCCGCTGCCGCTTGAGCACCCGCCAACTGCCGTCCATGTCCTCGTCGCGAGCAGCGAAGATCCACCCCATGCCGCCGTAGCCGATGCAGCCCTCGATCAGGTAGCGCTGCTTGATGACGTCACCCTGGTTCAGCGGCGGTACGAAGGAGAACGGTGTGCCGCACCGGGGACAGAATCCCTCGGTGAGGCCGGCATGGCCGCCCTCGGTACGCCCGACCGGTCGTCGGCAGGTGGACTTGCCGCAGATCCGGGCGGGCTCCGGTACCGCGTGGTCGGTACGGATCGCGGCCAGCGGGTCACGGGGTGGCACGACCGGCATCTCCACCAGCCCGAACCAGGGTCGGGTGGCGCCGGTGGACACCGAAGCCGATCCACCCGCACCACCGCCGGCCAGTGGGTACGGCGGCCCCGGCGATCCGGTCGATCCGGCGCCGCTCCATCCGCCGGCGCCACCGGCGACGCCACCACCTGAACCGACGCCTCCGCCGGTGCCACCACCGCTTGGACCACCACCGCTTGGACCACCACCTGAACCGACGCCGCCGCCCGGCCCGGTGCCGCCACCGACTGCTCCACCACCGCTGCCGATGTCGGTGCTGCCAGCCCCGCCACCGGCCTGGTTGGCGCAGTGATGTCCCCACTTCAGGCAGAAGCCGTCCACGTCGACGATGCCCGGACAGTCCCGGGCGAGACAGGTCGTCACGGCTGTGTCTCCTCGTTGACCGCGCTCTGATAGCGCCACACCGCCTGGTCCGCGGCCGAGGCATCGAGTGGCTCGGCCCGCAGCAGCCGTCTGGCGTCGTCGTACAGGTCGGTGAGCGTCAGGTCCTCGGACCGGCCGAGGCTGATCGCCTTGTGCCGGAAGGCCTCCAGGCGTCCGCGTAGTTCGACGCGGAACTCGGCCAACCGGCGTCGGTGGGTCGTCGCCGCCTGCCGGGTCTGCGCCGCGCCCGCCATCGCCGCCGCCACGTCGGCTCTGAGTGCCGCTGGGAGATCCGCCTCGTCCGCTGCGGCCCACCATTCGGCTCGCCGACAGCGCAGTTCGAGCCCGCGAAGCCGAGCCCGCAGCGACCCGGCGCGCGGTTCGGGCGGGCCGGCGGCCGACTCACCGGGGACGGTGGTGAGACCGCGCCACGCCAGACGGGCCTCGGCCTCCTCGGCGTCGAGCCGGCCGATCAGCATCCGGAGTTCGTCGACGAGGTCCGGCAGCCGGTCTCGAAGCTGCTCGGCCTCGACCAGTTGGGCGTCGACCCGTTCGAGTCGGGTCGCCAGTCGGTCGCGGTGCTGGCTCCAGGCCGAGCCGGGCACGGCACCCAGTGGATCCCGTTCGGCCTCGGTCTGTAGTACGGCGAGATCGGTCCGCAGGCCGCTGAGCACGGTCTCGGGTACGACCACCGCACCCGATCGGCCACCGAGGTCGGCTATCCGGGTGCTGATCCCGGCGAGCTGACCGATCGCCGAGGCGCGGGCCGCCGAGACCGACTCGGTGACCGCCATGACCGTTGCGTGGTGTTCCCTGGCCGAGGCGATGACCTCCGGCAGCGGCATCCGGATCACCTCGGGCGGTGCGCCGGTGAGTGAGGTCAGCACCACCTCACAGGGCCCTCGCAACAGTTCGTCCAGTTCGGTCGGATCCGCTGGCCGGGTGGGCTGCCGCTGGCGTACCAGGCTGGCCCGGTCGAGCAGATGCTGGGCGGCGGCGAGGTGCGCGGCCAGGGCGTTGATCTGCCACTGGATGTCCTGCCAGGCCCGGGCGGTCTCCCCGGTGGCGTCGTGCCGGTCGATGTGGCGGTAGCCGTCGTCGGCGGGTACGACCAGCGCCTGCGCCAACCGGGCGCACTCGGCCCGCAGCCGGTCCAACTCCGTACCCGGGTGATCCTGTTCCAGGGTCATGGTCACGCTCACATACCCGGTGGCCATACGGGGTTGGGACCGTAGCGTGCCGGTGGCGGTCCGGTGTCGGGATGCTCCGGCAACCAGGTGCGGTGCATTTCGGCCCAGCGGCCGTTGTCGCGGAGCTTCTGCAGGACGTGGTTGACGAACTTGACGAACTCGGTGTCCTCCTGGCGGAAGGCGATGGCGTGCGGCTCGTCGCTGAACCAGGTGCACTCCGACCTCGACTCGTCGTACCACTCGCAGGACGTGTCGCCGGAAGGGCGGGACGGCGGCGGCTGCGTGACCAGCCGGGTGGAGGGATCCAGGTCCTTGAGCCCCAGCAGCACGTTGTGGTCGGTGGAGATCGCCTCGACCTGTCGCTGCTGGAGCATGACCAGACAGTCGGTCCAGTTGGGCACCGCCACCGGCACCGGCTTCTCCGGCCGGTCGATGAGGTGCCCGATCGAGGTGGTGCCGGTGGCCGCGCAGACCGGCTTGCCGCCCAGGTCACCGATTCCCTGGTACGGCGAGTCACCCCGGACCAGCACGGTCTGCCCGGAGTCCAGATAGTTGGTGGAGAACGCCACCTCGGTGGCCCGTTCACAGGTGGCGGTCATCGAGTCGGCGACGATGTCCACAGTGCCGTCCCGCAGCCGGTTCTGCCGCTCGCCGGAGGTGACCACGACGAACCGGATGGTGTCGCGGGGGTCGCGTCCGGGAAACAACTCCTTGGCGATCTCGACCAGCAGGTCGATGTCGAAGCCCTTGAACTCCCCGGTCGCCGGGTCCCGGTGGGTCATCCGGGTCATGGTCTGGTCCACCCCAGCACGGATGTAGCCCTGGTCGACGAACTTCCGGGGTGGAGTCGGATCGGCGGCCAGGCTTCGGCGGGCGTCACACTCCGGCACCTTCTTCGGGGGTCGGGGGGACGCGGGTTGCTGCGCCCCGGCCGGTCGGGGTGAGGCCACCGGCGGCGGCTGGTATCCGTTACCGCAGCCGGCGGTGCCGAGTAGCGTCGTGATCAGCAGCCCGGCGGTGACCCGGCGGGTGGCCGGCACATTCGTCACTGGTACTCCCTCACTCGCACCCAGATACCCACGGTCACACCCGCCGTCGCGATCAGACACAGCACCAGGACGACCGAGCCCATCGAGTCCGGCGCGTGGGGTGTGCGGGCCAGTTCCCGGAAGATAATCTCCTCGCGCTCGTCGATCTTGCGGGTCAGTTCGGCGTCGTACCGTTCGAACGCTGTCGCGACGCTGCCCTGGGGCAAGGCAGCGGCGATCGCCGCCGCGTGCTCGCCGACGAGTTCCTTCTGGTGGATGTCCGCCTTCTGCGCGGTACACCAGGCGGTGATCAGGCCGCTCATCGGCGCGGTGTCCGGATTGTCGAGATCGGTGCAGCCAGCGTTGTCCTCGAACCGCTTCTGCAGATCCTCCAGGCCGAACTCGTTGCTGTTGCCACCGAGCCGCAGGTGGTCGTCCGAGCGGGCCTGGAGGGCGGAACGTTGCACCCGGATCAGCTCCCAGTGCTCGTCCATCTTCGGGCCGGTCACCGACAACCGCTGGTTGGCCTGTGGCCAGTGCCGCCACGATGCGACCAGCCAACCCACCGTGCCGAGCATGGCGGCGGTGGCCAGCACCAGGCCGAGGCTGATCCGGCGCTTGGTCCGGGTGCGCAGGTAGCGCTGGCTCCACCAGAGCGCTCCGATCACCAGCACCGGTACGCCGATCGACGCGAACAGCGCCAGCTGGCCGTCCTGGCGGGCCTCGCGCAGCCGGGCGGTCTCCTCGTCCCAGAGCCGTTCGGCCGCCGGTAGCAGGATGCTGCGCAGGTATCCGGACGCCTGCCGGAGGTAGGCCGCACCGAGCAGCGCGTTCTTCGGCTCAGCTCGTGGATCCCGGGCCAGGTGTTGGGCCTTTTCGATCAGCCCGACGTAGACCGGCAGCTGGTTGGCGATCCGGGCCAGACCCGCCGAGCGGTCGGGATCGGCACCCACGTAGCCGGCCGACTCGCCGAGTAGCCGGCGTACCTCGGACAGCGCCTGCTGGTAACGGTCCTCCAGTTCGCCGCGCTGGCTGGAGTCGGGCGGAGCCAGGAACCGGCCGGTGGCCGCCGCATCCGCCTCGGCGAGTGAACGGTAGAGGGCCTGGGCGTTCCCGCTCATCCGGGCGGCGCTGGTCACACTGTCCCGACCGGCGTCGGCCGCAGCCTGCGCCGCGAGTCCGCCGACGATCGCGGTGACGCCGAAGAGCAGGGTCAGGCCCAGCCCGATGAGCAGCATGCGGTTGGGGGTCGGCGTGACCAACCGGCGCAGGCGACCACGACGGCCCGACCGGGTCGCCGGTCCCGAGGTTGTGGCCAAGGTCGCCCCGGCCATGGTCAGCAGCTCGCGGCTGTGCCGTCAGGCTGGTGCCCGCGGCACCATTTATGGCGGAGATTCACGCACGCAATGCTACTGAGAACAAGCGACCGGTAAGGATCCCGCGACACGCCTCTGACCGGTATTTCCCGGTCAGGGTGGCGGATACGGCGGCCTGGCGGTGGTTTTGACCCTGAATCGTACGGGTGCGGGCGCGGCGGTCCGGGCCGAGAAACCTGCCGTAACGGCGGTCGGCTGCGAAGGTTACGCGCCCGTCATCCCGTGTTGTCGGAAGTGAGTAGATGTGGCTATTTGCGTAGATTGCCACAGTGTCGGCTGGTCAGGAGCGGGAT
The DNA here is from genome assembly GCF_042679305.1 of Micromonospora sonneratiae. Classification (NCBI taxonomy): domain Bacteria; kingdom Bacillati; phylum Actinomycetota; class Actinomycetes; order Micromonosporales; family Micromonosporaceae; genus Micromonospora; species Micromonospora sonneratiae. Next base: position 51,356 of record NZ_JBHTMP010000004.1, read on the forward strand.
GACCGGCCACTCCGGGCGGTCTTCTTCTTCTCGGCCCGACGCCGCTGTCGGGGCGTCAACCGCTTTCGACCGGACTGCTTCAGATAGTTGTCGACTCGTCGTTCGTCGCTGATGGACATGAAAGGACGCCTTCCGTACGGGTGGCCGGGCGTAACCGGCTGGCCACGTTGAACCACGCGGACTACCCGAATCGGGGGACGATACGCGTCAGGTGGCAGGATTCGCCGTGACGCCGACTATGGTGCCGGCGGCGTGCCCGACGTCCCCGCCGAGGCGGCCTGTTCGGCGAGACGTTCGGCCCGGGCGGTCAGGTCGGCGGCCCGTTCGCCCACCGCCAGCGGCTCGAACGAGAACCCCTCCCGGCGCAGCGAACCGGTGATGGCGTCCATGGGCACGTCCTGCGGCACGGCACCGACGAAACGGGTCCGGGTCGGGCTGATGCGTACGGTTGTCGGGACGCCGTCGACCAGGATCTGGGCCGGCACCTCGTCGAGATGCGCGGCGACCTCGGCCCCATCGCCGACGCTCGGCGAGAGTCGTTCGACGTCCCGGCGTACCTGACCGCCGAGCTCAGCCTGGGTTATCGCACGCCGAAGCCTCCGGTCGGCCGTCACGGCCTCGATGGCAGCCTCGGACAACTGCCTTCCCCCGGCAGCCACCTGCTGGGCCTCCCCGGGCAGGCCGGCGTCCCGCAGGGCGCGTACGACGCCGCTCCGGTTCTCCTCGATCATGAACCGGGCGAACTCCTCCGGATCGCCGATGCCGTGGCTCGTGGTCCGCAGACCCTGCGCGGCGCTGCGACCCGCCTTTGCCTCGAGCACCGTGACGATCTCCATCGACCCGTCCGCCAGCCGGCGCACGATCATGCCATCGGTCAACTGTCGACCGGCCAGGTCGGTGATGCGATGGCCGTGCACCAGTTCGAGCCCGGCGGTTTCCGCCACGCCGAGTACGTCCGCGCCGCCCGAGGCCAGTCGACGGGCGACATCGGCGTGCATGACCTCCTCGAACAGCTGTCCCTTGAGCTGGTTGACGTCGCTGCCCTTGGCGAGGACACGGACGATGGCGTCGTCGGAGAGGTCGAGCCCGGCCAGTACCTGCCGGGCCTGTGCCAACTGCTGCTCGGCGACCTGCAGCCCGGCCGTTTCGATGCCGTGTCGCGTGGCCGCCCGACGGGTCAACGCCTCGGCGGTGTCCTCGCCGAAGTGGGTGACCGCGCTGCGGCGGAACGACTGGAGCGCCAGGGCGTTGGGTGTCGCGGTCAGCAGTCGCGCCGCCGGCCGCAGGGCACGGGCGACGGTCCCCAGGTCGAGGGCGAGGAACAGCGCGTCGATCAGTACCCAGGTGAGCGTCGGCTCGTTGAGTGACAGATCCGCGACCGCCGGGTCCAGCGCGATGTTCTCGGCGGCCGACTCGTTGAGGTACGTGTCGATGGAGCTGAGTAGTCCTGCCGTACCCCAGGCTGCCGCCACCGCCGCCCCGGCCGCCGGGGTGAACAGCATCCCGGCCAGGACCGTGGTGCTGATGGCCAGCGCGGCGGTCACCCAGGCCATGAACGACTCGTCCCGCTGGACCGAGGCGATCCGGGCCTCGACGGCGGACCGGAGAACGGGGTGGCGTACGCCGAGCCGTTCCTCGGTGATGCGCAGGACGTCGCGCATGTTCCAGACCTTGAGCTCGTCGTCGTTGATCGCGTCCCGGACCCGGGCGATGTTCTCGAGTATCTCGGTGACCGGCTCGGCCACCAGCCGGCCGAGTTGCTCCGGCGGGGCCCCGGCGAACGTCCCGGGACGGTAGCCGCTGCTGAGCAGGATCGGAAACTGGCGACCGTATGCGTACCGGGCGGCGTTGTAGACGCTGCGTTGCTGTTCCAGCCGGGCGCGGTTGCGGTCGAGATTGGCGATGTCGACCATGACGGACTGCTCGTTCGCCGGAATCGCCGCAGCGAGTTCCTCGGCGCTCGGCACGCCGGCGCTCGGTTGGTACCTGGACAACGCTGTCTCGGCCGCGCGGATGGAGTGCTCGATCGAGGTCGGGTACAGCTCGGCCAGCGTCCGGTCCGCAGCCAGCAGGCCGTCGACGTCGGGCGAGCACACCTGGGCCGAGTAGCGGTCCAACTCGCCCCGGGCCTCGGCCTCGTTGTGACCGAGCATGTCCAGCGCGACCTGCTTGGCCTCGGCGAGGAACCGGGTCGGGAAGCGGTCGTTGACGAGACGAAGCAGCTCGTTCTCGTCGGCCACCCCGAGTTCGGCCAGTTGTGCGTCGATGCGGCCGGTGAGCTGGCGTTCGACGCTCGACAACCGTTCGTAGTCGCGAACGGCCGTACCCTCGGACATGTCGCCCCGGCCGGTGTCCATGGCCCGTTCGATCTCGGCCATCTGCAGGCGGGTCGCGTCCCGCCGCTGGATCGTCTCGACGATGTCGGCACCACCGGCGACCTGGTGCAGCATCCGCCGGTCGGACTCGTTGAGGCTGGGCGTGACGATGCCGGCGTACCGGCCGGGAATTCCGGGCGTGGGTGCCGCACCGTCCTCGGGGTCACGGGCGACCACCAACCCGCTGCCGCCCGCCCGCTGGACCGGGACGGTCGGCGCATGGGCCGGCCGCCCACCCACCGATCGCTGGTACGCCGTCGGGCGTCGACCGGCATCCGACGGTGCTGCCGGGTCAGGGGTCCGGGTTCCCTGGAGCAACTGGACGACCAGTGCGTTTCCGCCGGTCGCCTGTAGCCGGAGCAGGTCGCTGGTCAGCCAGGGGGCCGGGACCGTGGCGGCAGCGAGTTCGCCGGGAGGTAGCGGTCCAGGTGTCCCACGTACCGGGGATCTCTTGTACGCGTCGGAGCGTCCGCTGGCCATGCCTCATGTTGGCAAGCAGACGCAAAGTGCCCCGACCGTCCACTGCCGACCCCGACTGGTACGGGGCCGGTAGGGTCGGGGAATGGGTAGCCACCCCAGCGTCGCAGACCTACTCGGTGTCGTGGCCGGGCACCTGCCCGACTACCCGGTCGACTCCGTGGTGCGGATCGGCGCTGGCCTGGACAACACTGCGTACGAGGTCAACGGCGAACTGGTCGTGCGGTTCAGCCGGAAGCCCGATCCGGACCGGGTCGACGACGAAGCCCGGCTGCTGACCGTACTCGGCGAGGTCTCGCCGCTGCCCGTCCCCGTACTGGTCTTCGCGGACCCGGCGCAGAGCTGTCTGGCGTACACCAGGCTTGCCGGCCTGCCGCTGTTGGAGGTTCCCCGCCAGCAGCGCTCCGGTCACGGCGAGTCGGTTGCCACGGCGCTCGGTGGACTCCTCTCCGCGTTGCACTCGTTGCCGCTCGACCGGCTGGCCGGTCTGGTGGACACCGACGACCATCCGCTGGGGGAGTGGCGACGCGAGGCAGCGGAGAACTACCGGGCGGTCGCCACGCACGTACCGGCGGCGTACCACCGGTCCGTCGAGGCCTTCCTGGCCGCCGCACCGCCGGACCGCGCGGACACCGCGGTGTTCTCCCACGGTGACCTGGGCATCGAGCACGTCCTCGTCGATCCGGACACCGGCGCGGTGACCGGGGTGATCGACTGGAGCGATGCCGCCATCGTCGATCCCGCCTACGACTTCGGGCTGGTCTACCGCGACCTCGGCCCGGCTGCCCTCCGTGCCGCCCTGGTCGCCTATCGGACCGGGGCCGACGTCGCGGCCCTGTGCCAGCGGGCCACCTTCTACGCCAGGTGCAACCTCTTCGAGGATCTGTTGTACGGCATCGAAACGGACCAGGAGCGGTACGTCGACAAGTCCCTCGCGGCGTTGGACTGGCTGTTCCCGGCGTAGCCGACGCTTCGCCGCCTCAGGAACTGTAGGCCTCGGCCTCGACCGCGAAGGACATCGCTACCCGGGTCAGGCCGGCCTTGTTGGCCGCGCCGGTCTTCTGTCGTACCCGGTGGGCATAGGTGTCGACCGTCGACTTGGAGAGGCTGAGCCGGCTGGCGATCTGTTTGTGGGTCAACCCCTCCGCGACGAGTCGCAGCACGTCCCGTTCGCGGGCGGTCAGCGAGACCGGCGGAACGTCGATGCGACCGGGACCACCACCGAGGCAGCGGCCGGGGTCCGGCAGCAGGGCGTCCCGGGCCGCCATGGTGAGGTAGACGTCGCCGCGCCCCGCGGCGACGACCGCCCTCAGCAGGGTGGCCGGGTCGACGTCCCAGTCGAGGTAGGCGCGTACGCCGGCGCGCAGCGCGGCGCGTACCTGGCCGACGTCGATCGTCGGCGACATGACGAGCAGCGTCGAGTGGTGGAGCGACTGCAGGTCGGCCACCGACTTCGCGCAGAAGGTGTTGGTGACGATGACCCGTGGTGCGACCCCCAGTTCGGCCACCGACTCCAGGTAGGGCAGTACGCCGACCACGGTCACCTCGGGTGCCGCTCGGAGAACGTCGATGACGCCCCGGAAGGTCAACGAACCATCGTCCACGACAACGACGGTGATGGTCATCATCAATCCTTTTATGGTCCTTTTCGACGGTCCACCACACCGTACGGTGACCCGGGTACAGGCTGCGCATAGTCGGAGTACAGGCGCCCGTCGCCGGTCGACGCGTCCACCCAACAGATGATGGACAACGATCTATCTATCTGTCAGGCTCAGCTCCGCTGAACTTCGGAAAGCCGGCCCTGGGAGGACTCAGTGCGTACCACCATCATCCGCGTCTTCACCACGGCGGCGTTGGCTGCGGCCCTCGTTGCCGGAGCGATGACCCTGACCGGACAGCGGGTCGACCCCACCAACGGTGCCTGGCCGCCGGGTTGGCAGGTGTGGGGCACGTTCGCCACGGCCGAGGAATGCTCCGCGGTGGGTGCTGCCATGGCGGCGGAGGAGGGCTGGGCGGCCTGGGCGTGCAGCGGCGGAAGGACGCTCGTCTACACCTACCGGTGACCGGACCACCCGACTGGCGGTCGCGCCGGTCAGGCGTCTTCGGTGGCCTGCACCAGTCGGAAGCGCTCGGTCAGCACCAGCGTGTCGTCGTCGACGGTGAAGCTGGGGTCGTCCAGTTCCGCCCGCATCTCCGTACTGTGCCAGAACCGCTCATGTCCGGCCCGCCACTGCGCCACGGTCTCGTAGCCCTCGCCCTCGTCGATGGCGTGCTGTAGATCCACGTCGGCCAGTCGTACCACCCGTACCTCGGTGAGTTCGATCGCCGCGACGCGCCGGTCCTCGGAGTCCACGACCGCGAACCGCTGCCCAGTTCGGGGCAGCGGATCGTTCTCACGCTCGTACTCCAGCACCAGACCGGAGGTCGAGGTCTTCGTGCCGGCCAGGATCGCCGCCACCAGCTGGTCCCGCAACGGCCCGGGGAACGCGAACTCGACCGGCGGCAGGTCGTTGAGGTCCATGTCGTCCGAGGGTACGGGAGCCCGCCGACGCGAGGGCGGACGACCCGACGTCATCGCCGGTCGAAGATCCTTCTTACCGCCTGTAGTTCACGCCTCAGCGCGTGGCGGTCGCCGAGGATCAGTCGATCGCTCCAGTGCCAGTGGTCCCGACCGAGTTCCTCGGATATCAACCGGCGGAAGTACTGGCTTGTCGCCGTGGCGGGGTAGTAGACGTGCGTCCTGTTCCGGTCGGAAAGCAGAAGGTAGTCCTGCCGTGGGGCAATCTCGATGACCGATCGGATGCTGCTGATCTCCTCCGCCGGGAAGGTCGGGTCGACGGTCAGGCGGCAGGTGTCGGGTAGCGGGACGAGATGCAGGTGGGCGTGGTCGATGCCGCATGCGCTGACGCCGGAACAGACTCCGTGTTCGAAGAGCGTCACGCGACCGCCCAGTTTCTCCACCAGGATTCGAGTGACATCGTTTCGGAGTTCCTCCAGTTCCTCCGTCATTCCCGGTGACAGCGTTGCCAGTGCCCGCAGATGGATCCTGGGTACGATCAGCACGTGTCCAACCGCGATGGGCGCGAGGTCCGGCAGGACGCAGAACCGCTGCGTTTCAAGGAGGACCTCGGACGGATACTCCGCTGGCGAGAAGATGCTCCGGATGTGGGCGTCCGGGGATGTGGCCATCGCATCGCACAACGCACACCCGTCCGGGTCGTCCCGGCCCGGGCTACCGGTCTCGTCGGGCGTCATCGTTCGCAGCGACCCTGCGTAGATAGGGCGACCTGAGGAAGAACGTCAGTTCGGTGGCGGCCAGCAGTACGGCGAGGGCCAGCGCGGCCACCATCCTGGGGTGTACGGGGACGGCCAGCATCAGGTAGCCGGTCAGGGCGAGGCTGAGGCTGATCAGGTAGCCGTAACCGAGCTCGACGAGCATCTTCACGAACACGTCGGACCGCTTCAGCGGTAAGCGCCATTCGACGACGTACTTCCGTACCGCATCCATCGGCGAGGAGTTCGTCGACAGGGCGTTCAGGGACAGCTTCCAGTCCAGGATCACCCGTTGGACCAACGAGAACCTGATGACGTTGATGTACCCCTTCGCGGATCGGGTGAAGAAGTGGACCGAGAAGACCAGGGCGATGAGAACGACGTACAGCGCTGCCTCACTGGGAAAGAGTCCCGAGGCGACCATTGCGATCAGTGAGCCGGAAACGAGGACCAGTCCCCAGTTGGTTGCGTTGTGGAGATATTCCATTGCCGTCGACAACTGGTCGGTCGTCATGGCCAGCAGGTCACCGGCGATCCAGTTCTCGTTGCCGGACGGACGTTCCGTTTCGTCGTCCAGGACGATGCTGCCCCGCTGGTAGCGCTTGAGGTGCTCCTTCTTCATTCCGCCCTCCACGAGAGGCAGCAGTTGCCGCCCATGGTGACAGCGTCGAACAACCCTCAGGTCGTGGTCGGGTGCCGGGCCGACCGTGTGATCTTCAACGATAGGGTTCGTCATGGTCAATGTGGCGAATCCATGGCTGGTCGGACCGGCACCCCGGAAACGACTTCCCCGGGAACGGCTCGAGGAACGAATTCTCAACCTGCTCTCCTCGCAGAACATGTGCGTACTCGCGACCATGGGCGGGGACGGACCGTTGGCCACGCCGGTCCGGTACTACCACCGTGACCTGGTCGTGTTCTTCACCAGTCAGGCCGGGACGCCGAAGCTACGCAACATCGAGCGGGATCCGCGGGTGTCCATCGGGCTGTTCGCACCGCTGGTGGGGCAGGCCAGCTCCCGTGGCGCGCAGCTCTTCGGTACGGCTGAGGTACTGCTCCCCGGTACGCCCGAGCACGCGGACGGAATGGAGATCTACCGTTGGCAGTCGGACGCGGTCGAGCGGGGCCGGTCGCTGGCTGACCCGCCCAGCGGACCACTGGTCCGGGTGGTCGTGGACCGCGTGGTCTATACCGAGCACTGGCTCCGCCGGGAGGGCTTCGCACCCCGGCAGTTCTGGTCACGGTCGAGTTCGTGATGGCGGTCGAGTTCGTGCTGGCGGTCGCTACGCCCCGGGGAGACGGATCCCGGGGTCCAGCTGCGCAGTTGTCCCACGACGTCGCCATGGCGAGGTTTCCGGTCCGCTTCGACGGGGATCCGCGCAGGGCAACCGGACAGACCCGGGTCCGGCGTGACCCCGGTGCGGAGACAGCCCTGATCCACGCCCGGGACCCGGGACGGCACGGGAAGGGAGAGCCGACGATGACGCCGGGAACCGTGGCCCCGAAGGTACTTGCCGGCCGTATCGCCGTCGTCACCGGCGCGGCGCGTGGTATCGGTCGCGCGGCAGCGGTTGCCCTGGCGCGGGCGGGTGCGGATGTCGTGGGAGTCGACATCGCCGCGAGGGTGAGCTCCATCCTCGACTTCGCACCGGCCACCCCCGAGGATCTGGCGGAGACGGGGCGCCTGGTGTCGGCCGAGGGAACGCGTTGGCTGTCCGTGATTGCCGACCAACGGGACATCGGCCAGCTCCGTCGGGTTGCGGAGCGGATCGAGCGTGAGTGGGGCGGGCTCGACGTCGTCTTCGCCAACGCCGGCATCCAGGCGTTCAGGCCACTGTTGGAGATGGCGGACGCCGACTGGCACGATCAGATCGAGGTGAACCTTACCGGGACGGCTAACGTCCTGCGGGCCTTCGCCCCGTTGCTGGTCGAGCGGGGCGGCGGTCGGATCATCGTGACGTCCTCGACGCAGGGCCAGCATGGCATGAAGTTCGGGGCCGCGTACTCGGCATCCAAGTGGGGCATCATCGGGCTGATGAAGTCTGCGGCGTTGGAGCTGGGTGGGCACGGCATCACGGTCAACGCCCTGGTTCCCGGGCTGATCGATACGGCCCTGACCCGGCACGAGGACAGGTACGCCCAGACGATCAGCGAGGCGGGGCGTACGCCGTCCGGCGACGTGGTCGAGGACGAGAGGACAGCTGTCGACCTGCTACGGGCGAAGACACCGCTACGGCTGCCGTGGATCGAGCCGGAGGATGTCGCGCCGGTGGTGGTGTTCCTGGCCTCGGCTGACGCCCGGATGGTCAGCGGCACCTCGTTCGCCGTGACCGGAGGCGACAGTGCCCACGTGACCGCCTGACCGCCTGGTGTCCCGGTGGATGGTCAGCCTCCGGCCAGCGTCCGGTCAGCCTCCGGTCAGCCGTCCGGTCAGCCTCCGGTCAGCCGTCCGGTCAGGCAGAACGGGTGCCCGGCCGGATCGATGTAGACCCGCCACCGCTCGCCACCCGGCTGGACTGCGGCCCTGGTGGCGCCGAGCTTCAGCAGCATGACCTCGGCCTCGTCGAGGTCGTCGACGGCGAAGTCGAGATGGAGCTGCTGCGGTACCCGCTGGTCGGGCCAGGTTGGCGGGCGGTGGTCGTCGACCCGCTGGAAGCCGAGGAAGAGTCCGTCCCTGACGACGAGTCCGGCGAAGTCGTCTGTGGAGTCATCGGCGACTTCGAGCCCCGTGGCCTGCTGGTAGAACCGGGCCAGCGCCATGGGGTCCGGACAGTCGAGCGTTATCGCCGTGATGGTCAGTTTCGGAGGCACCAGCAAGGCTAACCCGTCGAACAGGAACGTGGGCAGCGCCGATGTCCAGCCATCGACCCGTACCGCGTCCCGCCGCTGCCCCTGCCCGTTACCGCTGGCCCTGCCCCGCGAGCCGAACGCGTCACGGTCCCATCTGCGCCGTGGCCAGTACGGCGGCGAGGTCGTCCGGCACCGGCATCGGCCGGGTCAGTGACACCGAGGCGCGACCGGTGTTGCCGGTCGGATAGCGCCCGGTCGCCGATCCCGGCCCGGCCAGCGCCAGCCGGATGACCTGGCCGATCGCCTCGCCGACGTCGCGTTCGCCGAGCGCCCGCCGCAGCATCGCCCCGTGCACGACCGTGTGTGGCCAGGGCCACGGCTGCGACAGGATGTGGGCGCGCTCGGCCGCCCGCCACGCTGCCGCAGGGTCGGTGGCGGTACGGGCGTCGTGCATCTCGGTGTCGAATGCGGCCCGCACGGCGACGGGCATCCGACGGAAGATCATGAGGTTTCTCCACGGCAGCAGGAACAGCCCGGCTGACAGCCGCAGGCATCGGAAGCCACATCGGCACCGGCGGCGGCCGACGGGGCCAGCGGGACGACGCAGCACGCATCCCCACGCCATGCCTCCCGGCCCTCCTTGACGGCCACTGCGGCGATCACCAGGGCGGCGACCGGATCGGCCCAGGACCAGCCGAACAAGCTGTTGAGCGCCAGCCCGACCAGTAGCACCGCCGACAGGTAGGTGCACAGCAGGGTCTGTTTCGAGTCGGCCACGGCGGAGCGTGACCCCAGTTCACGGCCTGCCCGGCGCTGGGCGTACGACAGCACGGGCATGATGGCCAGCGACAGCGCGGCCAGGGTCAGGCCCACCGTGGAATGCGCCGCTTCGGCGTCGCCGAACAGTGCGCGTACCGATTCCACCGTGACGTAGGCGGCCAGGGCGAAGAACGAGACCGCGATGATGCGCAGCGCCACCTTCTCGCGGGCCTGCGGGTCGCGGCCGGCGAACTGCCAGGCCAACGCGGCGGCCGAGGACACCTCGATCACCGAGTCCAGCCCGAAGCCGATCAGCGCGGTCGACGAGGCCATCGTTCCAGCGGTGATGGCCACCACCGCTTCGATGACGTTGTAGGTGATGGTGGCGGCCACCAGTAGCCGTATCCGCCGGGTCAGTGCCGTACGGCGGGCGAGCGTAGGTCCGGTGGCATCCGGTCGTGTCAACGGTGCGCTCATCAGCAACAGCCGTCCCGTTCGGCGTCCGGGCAGGCGGCCGGGTCCACCACCAGGACCAGACCGAGCAGGTCGCCCAGCGCGTGTCCGATCCGGGGGTCGGCCAGTTCGTACCTGGTACGCCGGCCCTGCGGCACGGCGACGACCAGGCCGCAGCCCCGCAGGCAGGCCAGGTGGTTGGACAGGTTCTGCCGGGTGGTGTCCAACAGGTCGGCCAGTTCGGCCGGGTAGCCGGGCCCGTCCCGTAGCGCCAGCAACAGCCGTGCCCGGATCGGATCGGACAGGGCGTGGCCGAAGCGGGCCAGCACCTGCCCGTACGTCGTCGTCTCCACGGCGACGACCATACAGTATCCGCTGTATACAGCAAAGGATGTACTGTCATCGACGGCGGCGGAGGGCCAGTTTCCTCAGCTCTTCAGCCCAGAGGACGACGCTTGCCAGGGCGGTGCACAGCACCCACTGGCCGGCTCCGAGCGGGGACGTGCCGAAGGCGTCCTGGAGCAGCGGTACGTAGACGACCGCCACCTGGAGCAGCAACGAAACGACGATCGCCGCCCACAGCAGTGGATTGGTGAACATGTTCCGGAAGGCGCTGATCCGGTCGGATCGAGCGTTGAAGCAGTTGAACAGTTGCGCCAGCACCAGCGTGGTGAAGGCGGCGGTGCGGGCCCCGGTCAGGTCCGAGGTGCCGTCGATCAGACCGCCCGGCAGTTGGATGTCGAACGTCAGAAGGGTCACCAGGGCCATGATCAGCCCGATGAAACCGACCGCCCACCGCATCCCGGCGTCGATGATCTGGTCGCCCGGTCGGCGCGGAGGACGGCGCATGGTGTCAGCGGGCGGCGGATCGACACCCATGGCCAGCGCCGGACCCGTGTCGGTGAGCAGATTGATCCACAGGATCTGCGTCGCGAGCAGTGGCACGGCGATGCCCTCGCCCCGGTCGAGACCGATGACCCCGGCCAGCAGGACCCCGAGGAGCATCGTCAGCACCTCGCCGATGTTCGAGGACAGCAGGTAGCGGAGGAACGAGCGGATGTTGGCGAGGATTCCGCGACCCTCCCGGATGGCCCGGATTATCGTCGCGAAGTTGTCATCGGCGAGGATCATCTTCGCCGCTTCCTTGGTGACGTCGGTGCCCGTACGGCCCATGGCGATCCCGATGTCGGCCGTCTTCAAGGCGGGCGCGTCGTTCACCCCGTCACCGGTCATCGCCACCACGTTGCCGTCGGACTGAAGGGCGTCGACCAGTCGCAGCTTGTGCTCGGGGGCCACCCGGGCATAGACGGACCGGGTCCGGGTGGTCTGGCGCAGGCTCTCGTCGTCCAGGCGGTCCAGCTCCACGCCGGTCACCGCAGGCTCCCCGGCGGGGACGATGCCGAGTTCGGCAGCGATCCGGGCGGCCGTGCGGGGGTGGTCCCCGGTAATCATCATCACGCGGACCCTGGCCCGTTGGGCCTCGGTGACCGCGTCACGCGTCTCGGCCCGTGGCGGGTCGATCATTCCGACCACCCCGGCGTACACCAGGTCCTGCTCGAGTGGCTCCACGTCGGCCGGGAGCGTCTTTGCCTCGATCGGTCGATAGGCGACGGCCAACGGACGCAACGCCTCGTCGGCCAACTGCTCCACCGCGGTCAGGATGCGGTGGCGGCGGTCGTCGGTGAGCGGGTGTGTCTGCCCGGCCACCCGCTCGCGGGTGCACCGGGCCAGCAGCACGTCCGGTGCCCCCTTCGTCACCACGGTGATCCGGCCCTCGCGCGTCGAGTCGGACTCGAAGCTGCTCATCAGCTTGCGTTCGGACGTGAAGGGGATCTCGCCCACCCGATGGAACCGGCTGCTCCGTACGGCGCTGAGCTCGCCCATCTTGCGCTCGGCTACCAGGAACGCCACCTCGGTCGGGTCCCCGCGTACCGCCCATGTTCCGTCCTCCCGGGTCAGGCTGGCGTCGTTGGCCAGACTGCCGCCGCCGAGGACGGCCCGCACCTCGTCCAACAGGGCACCCTCGTCGGTCGGCTGGCCGCGGACGACCACCTCACCGTCGGTCTGATAACCGGTACCGGTCACCTCGACCTCACCGGAGGCGGTCACCACCCGGCGGATCGTCATCTCGTTCCGGGTGAGCGTGCCCGTCTTGTCCGAGCAGATGACCGTGGCCGAGCCGAGCGTCTCCACCGACGGCAGTTTCTTGAGGATCGCCTGATGCTGGGCCATGCGCCGGACACCGAGCGCCAGTACGACCGAGAGGATGGCGGGCAGACCCTCCGGTACGGCGGCCACGGCCAGCGACACGCCGATGAGGAGCACATCGAGGATCTCGGCGGTGCCCCTGACGTCCGCGGTGAGGAGGATGGCACCCACCACCACGAGCGCGATCACGATGACGACCCGGCCGAGCAGGCGGGCCACCCGGACGATCTCACGTTGCAGCGGGGTACGTTCCTCCTCGGTCTCGGCCAGCAGGCGGGCGATCTTGCCCATTTCGGTGGCCATGCCGGTGGCGGTCACCAGTGCACGGCCGCGCCCACGGGTCACGCCCGTTCCGTTGAACACCATGTTGACCCGGTCGCCGAGGCCGACCGGACCCGGTAGCGGGTCGGTCTGCTTGACGGAGGGCTCGCTCTCACCGGTCAGGGTGGCCTCGGCCACCTGTAGCGATGCCGCCATGACGAGTCGCCCGTCCGCGCTCACCGCCTCACCCTCGGCGAGGAGCAGTACGTCGCCGGGCACCACCTCGGCAGCGGGAACGTCGATCGTCGTACCGTCGCGCACCACGGTCGAGGTCGGCGTGGCCATTCGCTGTAGCGCGGCCACCGCGGCTTCGGCGCGAGCCTCCTGCACGAAGCCGAGCACCGCGTTCGCGATGAGGATGACGGCGATCACCAACGCCTCGAGCGGTGGCCCCTGGGCACCCTCCACCAGCCAGGCCGCCGTGGAGATCACCACGGCACCGATCAACAGGTAGACCAGCGGATCGGCGAACTGGGCGAGAAGCTTGCGCCACGCGGGCATCCGCGCCGGCGGCTCAAGCTCGTTCGGTCCCCATTCACCCAGGCGGGCCGCTGCCTCCGCCGCCGTGAGTCCACGATCCGGATCGGTACGGAGGCGAGCGGCGAGCTCCATGGTGTCGAGCAGCGAGGGGTCCTCGTCAAGCCCGAATGCGCCCCCCATGTCCGCCATTCTTCTGTGGTGGGAACACCGACCGCAGTCGAACCGGAAGTCCTGCCGTACGGCCGGCGGTGATCAGGGACCGGTCACTCCAGTGCGCCTGCCCCGAGTAGACCCTTGATCTCCGACCGGAAGTTGATGTCCGGGCTCACGCTGTGCCCACCCAGGGCCAACCGGATCACCTTTCCGCCCCGGCTGCGCAACCGGACCTGAAGCGGAGACTGACCCTCGTGCCGCTCGACGATGTTGTGCAGTTCCTCGGCGAGTGCGGGAGTCACCTTCTCGGTCTGGATCGTGAGCACCACCGGCGGGTTGGCCGCCAACTCGTGCTCGCTGATCTCCAGTACGGCCATGTCGGTCACGGCCACGTTGCGGCTGTCCTCACGCTGGTTCACCCGGCCCTTGATCGCGACCACCGCGTCCTCGACGATCGCATCGGCCAACAGTTCGTAGGTGTTCGGGAAGAACAGCACCTCGACCGAGCCGCTCAGGTCCTCCAGGGTGGCCACCGCCCAGACCTTCCCCGCCTTCGTCATCCTGCGTTGCGTGCCGGTGAGCAGCCCGGCGAGCGCCACCGTCGCCCCGTCGGACAGTTGCTCGCTGTCGGCCACCACCGCGGTGGAATGCTCACTGTTGCGGGCCAGCACCCGTTCGGCCCCGGCCAGCGGGTGGCTGGACACGTACAGGCCGAGCATTTCCCGTTCGAGCGCCAGGAGTTCCCGTCGTGGCCACTCCTGATCACTGATCGCGAAGTCCAGGCCGGTGATGCCCTCCGCCTGGTCGTTGTTGAACCCGTCGCCGAACAGGTCGAACTGGCCCTCGGTCTCCTTCCGCTTGATCGGTACGACCGCGTCGATGGCGTCGGCGTGTCCTTCGAACAACCCCCGCCGGGTGTGTTTGAGCGAGTCGAACGCACCCGCCTTGATCAGTGATTCCACGACGCGCTTGTTGCAGACCGTGAGCTCGCTCTTGCTGAGGAAGTCGGGGAACGTCTCGTAACGGCCCTTCGCCTTGCGGGTGGCGACGATCGACTCGACCACGTTCGCACCGACGTTGCGTACCCCGCCGAGGCCGAAGCGGATGTCCTCGCCGACGGCGGAGAACCGCAGGTTCGACTCGTTGACGTCGGGGGAGAGCACCTTGATGCCCATCGCCCGGCACTCGGCCAGGTAGACGGCCATCTTGTCCTTGTTGTCCCCGACGGAGGTCAGGAGGGCGGCCATGTACTCGGCCGGGTAGTTGGCCTTCAGGTAGGCCGTCCAGTACGACACCAGCGCGTACGCGGCGGCGTGCGACTTGTTGAACGCGTAGCCGGCGAACGGGAGGATGGTGTCCCACAGCGCCCGGACAGCCTCGTCGGAGAAGCCCATGGACAGCATGCCGGCCCGGAAACCCTCGAACTCCTTGGCCAGCACCTCCGGCTTCTTCTTACCCATCGCCTTCCGGAGCACGTCTGCGCGGCCCATGGTGTAGCCGGCGACCTTCTGGGCGATGAACATGATCTGCTCTTGGTAGACGATCAGACCGTACGTCTCGGCCAGGATGTCCTGCAGCGGCTCCTCCAGCTCCGGGTGGATCGACTTGATCTCCTGGCGGCCGTTCTTCCGGTCGGCGTAGTCGTTGTGGGCGTTGACACCCATCGGACCGGGTCGGTAGAGGGCACCGACCGCGATGATGTCCTCGAACGTGGTGGGCCGCATCCGGCGCAGAAGTTCCCGCATCGGCCCGCCGTCGAGCTGGAACACCCCCAGGGTGCCGCCCCGGGCCAGCAACTCGTAGGTCGTGGGGTCGTCGGTGGTCAGCCGGTCGAGGTCGATGTCCAGACCCCGGTTCGCACGGACGTTGTCGATCGCGTCGCCCATGACGGTCAGGTTCCGCAGCCCGAGGAAGTCCATCTTCAGCAGGCCGACGGCCTCACACGACGGGTAGTCCCAGCCGGTGATGATCGACCCGTCCTCCCGGGCCCACAGCGGCACGCTCTCCACCAGGGGTGAGCTGGACAGGATCACCGCGCAGGCGTGCACACCGGCCTGCCGGATCAGCCCCTCCAGGCCCCGGGCGGTCTCGAACACGGTGCTGATCTCGGACTCCTCCTCGATCAGCTTCCGGATCTCGGTGGCTTCCTTGTAGCGGGGGTGGTTGGGGTCGACGATGCCCTTGAGCGGGATGTCGGAGCCCAGCACGGCCGGCGGCATGGCCTTGGTGATCCGGTCACCCAACGCGTACGGGAAGCCGAGCACCCGGGTCGCGTCCTTGATCGCGGCCTTCGCCTTGATCGTGCCGTAGGTGATGACCTGCGCGACCCGGTCCGCGCCGTACTTCTCGGTGGCGTAGCGGACCATCTCGCCGCGCCGGCGGTCGTCGAAGTCGATGTCGATGTCGGGCATCGAGGCACGTTCCGGGTTCAGGAACCGCTCGAACAGCAGACCGTTCGCGATGGGGTCGATGTTGGTGATGCCGAGGACATAGGCGACGAGGCTGCCGGCGGCGGACCCACGACCCGGACCGACCCGGATACCGATCTCGCGGGCGTGGCTGACCAGGTCACCGACGACGAGGAAGTAGGCGGGGAAGCCCTTCTCGGTGATGACGCCCAGCTCGTAGTCGAGTCGCTCCTGGTAGCCGTCCGGAACGCCGTCCGGGAATCGACGCCGCAGGCCGGTGGCGGTCTCGTGACGTAGCCAGCTCTCCTGGGTGTGCCCTTCGGGTACGTCGAAGACGGGCATCCGGTCGACGAGGTCGAACACCTCGGCGTAGGACTCCACCCGTTCGGCGATGAGCAGCGTGTTGTCACAGGCCCCGGGGAGCACGTTGTCCCAGGTCGTACGCATTTCCTCGGCGGCCTGGAGGTAGTAGGTGTCGCCGTCGAACTTGAACCGGTTCGGGTCGTTCATCGTCGACCCGGACTGCACACACAACAGCACCTCGTGGCGGCGGGCCTCGTCCCGCGTCACGTAGTGGGAGTCGTTGGTGGCCACCGGTGGGATGTTCAGCTTGCGGCCGATCTCGAGGAGGTCCTCGCGGATCCGGCGCTCGATGTCGAGGCCGTGATCCATGACCTCCAGGAAGAAGTTCTCCTTACCGAAGATGTCCTGGTAGGCGCTGGCGGCCTTCAGGGCCTCGTCGAACTGCCCCAGCCGCAGCCGGGTCTGTACCTCGCCGGAGGGGCAGCCGGTGGTGGCGATGACGCCCTCGGAGTGCTCGGCGATCAGGTCCCGGTCCATCCGGGGCTTGCGGTAGTAACCGGTGAGGCTGGCATCGGTGGAGAGCTTGAACAGGTTGCGCAGACCGGTGGAGTTGGCGGCCCACATGGTCATGTGGGTGTAGGCACCGCCACCGGCCAGGTCGTCGCGGCGCTGCTCCGGCGTACCCCAGAAGACCGGCTTTTTGAACGTCCGGTCGCCCGGCGCGAGGTACGCCTCGATCCCGAGGATCGGCTTCACCCCGGAGTCCTTCGCCGCGTTGTAGAAGCTGTACGCGCCGAACATGTTGCCGTGGTCGGTCATCGCCAGCGCGGTCTGGCCGAGCCGGGCGGCTTCGGCGAACAGGGGTTTGTGCTGGGCGGCCCCGTCGAGCATCGAGTACTCGGTGTGGGTGTGTAGATGTACGACCTGGTCAGGCACGCCCGACTCCCCCTCGCCCCGCAAGATCGAACATGGCTCCAGACGAGCCTATAGCCACTAGCTCGTCGGGCTGGAGAGACCCGCCGTGTTGTGAGACGCACCAGTTTTCGACCGGGTACGGCCCGCCGTACTGCTGCCCCCGCAGGCGTACGCCGACCTGCTCGACGGCACGTCCGGGCAACGGGAGTTGACCTAGAGCCGACGGATCCGGGCCAGCCAGGCAGGCAGGTCGCCCGTCTCCCCGTTCCGGCCGACGACGCCCCGATAGTGGGCCGCCCGCAGGTCTTCGAGGGCCCATCCCTCGCCGAACGCCTCCCGGATGGCCGTATCACTGACCTGTGGCCCGTACCCCGGGCCGTCGTCGGACAGGGCAAGCACGTGTACCAGGGCACCCGGGCGGCAGGCCCGGTGGAGGCTGCGCACATACCGGGTGCGGTCCCCGGGCTCGAACACGTGGAACAGCGCGCTGTCGAGGATACAGTCGTACCTGGCCTCGTCGCCCAGGTCCAACGCGTCCGCGACCTCGAACCGGGCGGCGACTCCGCGCTCGGCCGCCTTGGCACCGGCCTGTACGACCGCCTCCGTCGAGAAGTCGACGCCGTGTACGTCGTAACCGAGTCGGGTGAGGTGGATCGTGTGTTCACCGGTGCCACAGCCCACGTCGAGCACCGTTCCCCGCAGCCAGCCGTCTCGCTCCAGGGCGACGACGGCCGGTTGTGGGCCGCCGATCTCCCAGGGGGCGAACTGTGACCGGTAGGCCTCGTCGAAGACCGAACGCGCCGAGGCCGTCTCGTCGTCCTGACCGGCGGCCTCCTCAGCCCTGGCCGCTGCGGCTGCGGTCAGTTCCTGGGCGTGTGCCAGCAACTCCCGGGCGTCGGCGAGGTCTGCCTCGGTCGGGGCGTCGTCCTGGGTCAGTCTGCGTCGCCAGTAGCCGCTGAAGTCGATCGCCCGCTTGTCCACGCCACGCTCGTCGACGAGGTGCCGGCGCAGTGCCCGTACCGTGCCCGCCTCACCGGCCAGCCACGCGAACACGGAGCCCGGTGGGAACGACGCCGTGCGTACGGCGTCGAGCAGGCCCTGGTTCCGGCCCGCCTGCGCCTCGCCCCGGTGCAGCCAGTGCACGGTCACGTCGCCCCGGGTCGGGAGGTGCTGCTCCTCGGCCGGGCCGTCCACCTCGACGTACGCCACCGTCCGCACCCCCGCAGGCAGCCACTCGATCAGGGTGCCGATCGCCGGCAGCGCCGATTCGTCACCGACCAGCAGGAACCAGTCCGCCTCGGTGACCGCGGTGGCGAGGGGGACCGGCCGGGCGAACGCCGGTGCCGGGCCGAACATGCCGAGTGTGTCGCCGGGTTTCGCCGATTGCGCCCACCGGGTCGCCGGGCCGGCGTCGCAGTGCAGCACGAAGTCGACGTCGATCGTGTCATCGTGCCGGTGGTACGCCCGGATGGTGTAGCTGCGCATCCAGGGCCGCTCATGCTCAGGTATCGCGGTGTACGCCGCGTACCACCGCATCATGTCGTCGTCCGGTTCGGGTAGCGGCAGAACCGGACTGGCCTGGCCCGGCCTCGGGAAGTACAACTTCACCTGCTGGTCGGGGCCGTCGAGGGGCAACGTGCCGAGATCGTCGCCGGTGAAGGTGACCCGGGCCATGTGGGGCGTGACCCGGCGGACGTCGACGACCCGGATGAACTGGACTGGCAGGCGCTCCATCGGCACTCCAAGGATTGCGGGCAGGCGAAATCGACCACTGCCTGGCGGGATTTCCAGCCTCAATTCTTTCATTGAACTTCGCTGTGAGACTTTTCCAAGAAAGGCGAATGCCGCGAGCGTGGGAGCCGCCAAAAAGTCTCAAAGGACGCGGCAAGGTGGTGGGGGCGTGGAGGACCTGCCTGGTCGGTCGGCCAGGGATCAGTCCGATGTGGATGTGGTCAGAGGTCGGTGACGATCACGTCGAGCTGCCGTGGGCGGCCGGTGGCCGACGGCTGTTCCTCCACCGTGTACTTGAGGTCCCGCAGTGCCACGACCAGTTCCTCCGGCGATCGTGGTCGGACTCCGGCGGTCAGCAGGTTCCGGACCAGCTGGCCCTTGGTGGCCTTGTTGAAGTGACTGACCACCGAGCGGGTGACCACCCCGGCGACCTCCCGCTCGCTCACCACCCGGACCGTCACCGTACGTTCGGCCAACTCGCCGGTGGGCCGCCACATCGCCGAGTAACCGGCGGACCGGAGGTCCAGTACCGGCCCATCCCCGGCAGCCTGGGCCATCGTCGCTGCCATGGCCGTACGCCAGTAGCTGCCCAGCGTCCCCGGCCCCGGCAGGTTGACGCCGATCGAGCAGCGGTAGGCCGGGATCCGGTCGGCGAGGTGCAGCGCGCCCCACAGCCCGGAGAAGACGAGGATCGACCGGCGGGCCAGTCGGCGGGCGGGTGTCGGGAGGGTGGCGGGTTCCAACGCGTCGTACAGCACGCCGGTGTAGATCCGCTCGGCCATCGCCGTCGGGGCCTGGCGGAGACGCGCGTTACGGGCCACCTCGGCACCCTGGCCCGGGCTCAACCCAAGGACGGTACGGGCAGCGTCGCCGTCCGGTGCGGCGCAGAGGTCAACCAACGACTCCAACACCCGTTCGCGGGCCGGGGTGAGTTCCGGTAGCGACAGGGCGGCCAGATCCAGCGGGGCACCCGACCTAGGGGCGGTCTTGCCTTCCGAGGGGGGTAGCAGGACGAGCACGGGGACACTCCTCGGCGTCGGTGCGGTGACCTCGATGGCCGGACACCGCAGGTCGCAGGCCCGCCAAGGGTACGTCCTCCGCGGTGGCCGCCTGCAGACCTCACCGCCCGAGACCCGTACCGGTAGACCGTGGCCCAAGTCGGGCATATGACGACACGTACCATGATTTAGGGCATGAGTTGACGTTGGGTGGTCGACCTGACGTGAGGCCAGTTGCCCGACGGGCAGCCAGGAGGACAGGGACGGGATGGGCGAGCAGCAGGAGCGTGAACCGGGTGGCCGGCACCAGGCCACGCCGGAGCCGACCGTCACGCTCAGTCCATCGGCGGAACTGCCCGCGATGGGTGAGGACGAGCTGGACCTGCTGCGTCAGACCGGCCGGAGTTGGGCCGAGGCGCTACGGGATCGGCGCAACGTCCTGACCACGCTGCCGCTGGATCCCGGTCTCGGCCGGTATCGCAGCCCGCCGACCCCGACCAGGTTCGGCCGCTTCGCTCCGGTGGAGATGTTCCGGGTGGCGGAACCGGGGGAACCGGATGAACTCGTCGCGACCGGTCCTTCGGGCGAGGCCGAGTCGCTCCCCGGACGGATGCTGGCCAGGATCCGCCGTACGATCCTGGGCCCACCGTTGACCAGCGCCGCCGTCGTACACGAACGCATGCGCAAGCTCGTCGCGTTGCCGGTGCTCTCCTCGGACCTGCTCTCCTCGGTGGCGTACGGGCCCGAGGCGATGCTCACCGTCCTGGCCCTGGCCGGCAGTTCGGCGCTCGTGCTGTCCCTGCCGATCGGGGCTGTGCTGGTGGTGCTGATGATCGTGGTCGGGATCTCCTACCGGCAGACCATCCCGGCCTATCCGCACGGTGCCGGTTCCTACATAGTCGCCGGAGACAACCTTGGCCGGCGGGTCGGTCTGGCCGCCGCAGCCGGACTGATCATCGACTACATCCTCACCGTGTCGGTATCGGTGGCGGCCGGGGTGCATGCGGTCACCTCGGCGCTGCCCGGCCTCATGCCATGGACCGTCCCGTTCGGCCTGCTGGCCATCGCGGTCCTGCTGGCCGGCAATCTTCGAGGTGTACGGACGTCCGGCAACATTTTCGCCGCGCCGACCTACCTGTTCATCGTGGCCATCGCGGTGTTGGTGACGGTCGGACTGGTCCGGGCCGCCAGCCGGGGATTCACCCCGATTCCGCCCGAGCCGGTCGCCGCCACCAGGAGTACCGGCCTCCTGCTGGTGTTGCTGGCGTTCTCCTCCGGCGCGACCTCGATGACCGGCATCGAGGCGGTGTCCAACGCGGTTCCCGCCTTCCGGGCTCCGGAGTGGCGCAACGGCCGCACCACGTTGACCTGGATGATCAGCCTGCTCGTCGTCATGTTCGTCGGGTTGATGCTGCTGATCCATTTCGACGGCGTGACGCCGAGAGCCGACCAGACCCTGCTCTCCCAGTTGGCTCATCGGACGTTCCCCACCGGGCCGTGGTACGTCCTCATCCAGGCCGCCACCGCACTGATCCTGCTGTTCGCGGCCAACACTGCGTTCAACGACCTGCCCCGGCTGTTGTTCTTCATGGCCCGCGACGGCTACGTCCCGCGACGATTCCTGCACATGGGCGACCGGCTGGCGTTCAACAACGGACTGATGGCACTCGCTGTCGCGGCGGCGGTCATCCTGGTGGCGTTCCGTGGACATACGGAATCACTGATCCCGCTCTTCGCCGTCGGCGTCTTCCTGGCGTTCACCCTGTCGCAGGCCGGCATGGTGGTCCACTGGCTACGTAAGCGTGGTCCGCACTGGCGCAAACGGCTGACCCTCAACGCTGCCGGCACACTGTTGTCCGGGGTGGTACTGCTGACGGCCGCCATCACCAAGTTCACCGAGGGCGCCTGGGTCGTCGTGATCGCCGTACCGCTGCTCATCCTGGTCGCGCTGCGGGTCCGACGACACTACGACATGGTGCGGGTGCAACTCACCCCGCATCCGTCGCGTCTCAACGTTGCCCGGCCGGTGAATCCACCCTCGGTGGCAGAGACGAGTCGACGGGCGACCGGGCCCGAGAAGGCGGAGCATCGGCCCGATTCCGGAGAAGAGGAGGGGCCGCAGACCGGGGAGGAGCCGGAGACCGAGGAGAGCCCACAGGAGATCTGGCATCTGGTCGTCGTACCGGTCGAACGGCTCAACCTGGCGGCGCTGCGTGCCCTGGCCTACGCCGTGTCGATCGGGCAGCCGGTGCTGGCCGTGCACATCAGCCCCAGCGAGGACGAGGCGGCGCGGTTCTGCCAGCAGTGGGACGCCTGGGGTGACCACGTACGACTCGAGCTCATCGTCTCGCCGTACCGGGCGATCGTCGCCCCCCTGGCCTGCTATCTCGAGGCTCTGCACGCGCTGCGACCGGACGTCACCCTCACCGTGATTCTGCCGGAGATCGTGGTACGGCGACGGTGGCACCAGGTCCTGCACAGCAACGTGCCCCGGCACCTCCGGAGGGCACTGCGTCAACTGCCGGGGATCGTCGTCACGACGGTGCCGATCCACATTCCGCACGCCGGGGTGCAGCGCACGAAATAGGGGCGGGACCGGAGGTGATGCCCCACCTCCGGTCCCGCCCATGGATCGATCCTGGCTGGTTCGGTCAGCTCTGCACCTTCGCGTCCCGGCGGCGGCGCAGGACGAGCACCATGCTTCCGGCGAGGACGAGGCCGCTTCCCACGGCCAACGGCACCGCGAACGACGGGTCACCAAAGCTCGTTCCGGTCACCGGCAACTTGGTGTGGCTGGGGGTCACGGTCGGGGTGCCGGTTGGCGTGCCGGTCGGGGTACCGGTCGGGCCGCCACTGGCCGGGCAGGTGTGCGTCAGGTTGAAGTTGTCACCGGGCTCGGGGTTCCCGGTGATGTTCGCCGTGGTGGAGCCGTTGGTGAGCGTCCAGCCCGCCGGTGTCCTGATCCAGGCCTTGCTGGTGCCCATGTCGTCGACGATCGCGCTGTCCTGGGTCGGGGTGGTCGTGATGTCCCGGGTGACCGGACCGTTCGGTGTCGAGAAGTTGAGGTGCAGCGAGACGAACTGACCCAACTGGTTGGGCTGGGGGAGGACGAAGACCCAGACGTCCTGGTCGGCAAAGGGGCCGCCGCCGAGGTTCTGCTCGCATTGGCGGGTGCCGAAGCCGGCGGCGGTGGTGGGCACGTTCCCCGGGTTGATCGGGATGGTGCCCGCCGCCGAGGCCGGACTGGCGATCGCCAAGCTGATCATGCTGGCCAGCATCGCACCGGCTAGGCGAACAGATGTTCGTAGTTTCATGGGATTACCTTGATCTTCCTCTTCTGCAAGCGACGAATGACTGGTAGTAACTCACCGTGAAACTGGATATCACGGACAGTAGAGTCATTGTGGGTAAATGACCTCTTTTCACGCTAAAAGCCATGATCATGCTCATGTTTGCCCAAGTCGCCGCGCAGGGGTGATCGTTCCGGTTGGCGCGGTACCGGCACCGGGTCGTTGCGTGTCCAGGAGCTTCGCCCGACGCCTCGCCGGTGGGGACCCCGTCGGCCATGGTCGTACGCCCCTCGCCGTGTCTGCCGGGGCTGCTGTTGCCCGACGTGAGATTGACGTGGCCGTGAACCACGGGTCCCGCGATTCCTGACGGCCCGACGAGGGCTCTGTTCCCTGAGCGGGCACCGGGACTGTTTGGAGTTTGCGGGTCGGTGGGGGTGGAAGTGCCCGGCAGATCGCCACAGTGGATGCAGATGTTGCGACGGGAAACACTGGTTTCGTCAGCATCGTTCGATGCTCTGGTCGCATTGGTCGACACGTATTGCTTCCGCACTCGAATGACCCGCCATTGCGGACGGTTCTGGTGCGGAACCTGCTCCGCGATCCCCGACCCCGTTACACAATGTGATCAGGACGAGACGGAACGGGGGTGGACCATGAATTCGAGGCGCCGAGACGCGCTGATGATGCTCGTGGCTGCTGCGCCGCTGGTTCTGGTGGGCTGTACCAGCGAGTCGAAGAAGGAGGAGAGCGCTCGCTCGGCACCGCCCAAACTTGCGATTACTCCAGCGGCGAACGCCACTAACGTCCCGATCAGTGCCGAGATCGGGACGAAGGTCTCCGACGGGAAGATCACCACAGTTTCCCTGACGGACAACAAGGGTGCGAAGGTTGACGGGAGCATGCGGGCGGACGGTTCGGCCTGGGTGCCGAATACGCCACTCAAGAACAGTCAGACCTACTCCGCCGAGGTCACGGCGACCAACAGTTCCGGTACGGCCACGAAACAGCAGGTACGTTTCACCACAATGGCCAAACCGGAGAAGCGGGTCACCACCAACCTCTACTTCGAGAACGACCGGACGTACGGGGTGGCGATGCCGGTGACGGTCGCGTTCGAGCCGACCGTGCCGAAGGAGGCCCGGGCCGAGGTCCAGCGTCGGTTGTTCGTCGACACCGACCCGCCGCAGCCGGGTGCCTGGCACTGGGTCGAGGACGGTTCGCAGGTCTACTACCGGGCACCGGACTTCTGGCAGCCCGGCACGCGGATCAACGTCCGGGCCGCCCTTGACGGCCTGCCGATGGGAAAGGTGGGGTACGGCGACGACGACCGCACCGCGAGCGCCAAGATCGGCAACAAGGTCTTCCTGGAAATCGACAGTGCGACCAAGCAGATGTCGGTCTTCCAGGACGACAAGCTCACCCGGAAGATCCCGGTCAGCCTCGGCAAGCCGAGCACACCCACCTCGAGCGGAAACATGATCATCATGGAGAAGCTGGAGGCGACGACCTTCGACACGCGGGGTGACCCGAACGGGGGTTACGTGGTCGATGTCGAGGACGCCCAGCGGCTGACCTGGGGCGGTGAGTTCATCCACGCGGCACCGTGGTCGGTCGGTGACCAGGGCTACACCAACGTCTCACACGGCTGCACCAACGTCTCCAACGAGAACGCCGACTGGCTCATGAAGACCACGCAGGTCGGCGACCTGGTCACGGTCAAGGGCACCGAGGTGCAACTCGAGCCGGGCAACGGCTGGACCGCATGGAACATGGAGTGGAGCGAGTACGTCAAGGGAAGTGCACTGCCCGTACCCGCTGATCTCAAGCCGGAGGCGAAGCCGGCGCCGGCACCGAGCGGATCGTCGGCCACCAGCGGACCGCCCGCACCGACCCCGTCGAACCGGGGCGGCTGACACCGCGACCGACTGAACCGGGGCGGAACACGCACGCTGACGGCCCCGCGCTCCCCATCCGGACAACGGTGGGAAGCGCGGGGCCGTAGCCGTCGGTCATGGTCAGGCTGCCGGCCGGATTCCCCGGTCACCCGCCTCGGCGGCGAGGCCGGGCAGGAGTCGTAGCCGTGGTGGTGCAGGCTCCGGCTCCTCGTCGTCGAAGCGGGCCCGCCAGCCAGGTCGGTCGTCGTCGCGTCCGGCTGGTGGTGCCCCCGGGTCCAGGCTCCGTCGCGACAGGGCCAGGACGATCAGGTAACCGGCAAGGAGGAAGCCGTGGCTGAGTAGCCGGGCCGGGTCGACCCGGCCGGCCGCGAGGTCGCTGATCGACAGTAGTGCGAGGACCGTGACGAAGGCGGTCAACATCGGCACGATGCCGCCGGCGCGACTGCGGCGCAAGGCGATCCCGGCAAATCCGGCACCGATGGCGATGTTCCAGGCTGCGGACTCGTGCCAGAGGTGGTCGGGGGTGGCGCCCGGGCCGGTGTGCGGATGTCCGGTGGTGAAACCGGTCACCTGCACCAGCCCGAGGACGAACTGTGCCAGTCCGAGCACGCCGAGTGCGCTGCGCAGCAGGACCACCAGCCGACCGCGCGCCGGGCCGGGTACGGCGTCGAGCACCTCGTCACTGACCCCGGGTGTCGCGATGACCAGGCCGGTACGGGCCAGGCGGGTCACCCGGGCCGCCTCCTCCGACCAGTTCCGGCATGCCGGGCAGTTCGCCAGATGCCGGTCGACCGCGTCCCGGGTGACGCCGTCGTCCTCCCCGTCCATCCGGGCTGACACCGACTCTCTGCACTGCTCACAACCCACCCGCCCATACTCGGACGAAAGCCGGGGCGGCCCACCACCGGGGTGCCTGACCCCACCTGCGGGGCGTCGGCGGTTAGCCTTCCGGGATGCAGCCGACCGGGCTTGACGACGTGGACATCACCGGGTGGGCGTTGGCCGCGCGGGCCGGCGACCGGACCGCTGCTGCGGCGTTCATCCGAGCCACCCAGCAGCAGGTGTACCGGTTTCTGGGGCACCTGGTCGACGGCGCGGACACCGAACACCTGACGCAGGAGACGTATCTGCGTGCGATGCGTGGGTTGCCCCGGTTCTCCGCCCGCTCGTCCGCCCGTACCTGGCTGCTGGCGATCGCCCGGCGGGTCGCTGCCGACCACGTCCGGTCGTGGCGGAACCGGACGACGGGTGCCCCGGCGCCCATCCGGCCCGACGACGGGTCGACGGAGGGGATGTCACTGCGGGAGATGCTGGGCACGCTGCCGCCGGATCGGCGGGAGGCTTTCGTCGCCACCCAGGTCCTCGGACTGAGCTATGCGGAGGCCGCCGAGGTGTGCGACTGCCCGATCGCCACGATCCGGACCCGGGTCGCCCGCGCCCGCGCCGATCTCGTCGCGGCGTTGCCGGCCCGAGGGCGCGGAGCAGCAGCGTCGTAGGCTCGGGAGACATGGCACGCACCATCTTCGGCCGCCCGCTGCGCACCGTCGGCTTCGACCTCGTGGTCTCCGGGCTGGTGGCCCTGCTGGCAATCACCGGCACCGCGGTCCAGCCCGGCGGCTGGCCCGCCACGCTGATCGGCTTCGGGATGGCGCTCGCCCTGCTGTTCCGGCGGCGACACCCGTCCGCCACGGCCGCCGTGGTTGCCGCGCTGGCCCTGCTCCAGGTGTACTTCGACTGGCATCCGCTGCCCTACGACGTAGCCGTGCTGATCGCCATGTACAGCGTGGTCAAGTACGCCGAGCGGCTACGCGACGGCATCGTCGCCGGGGCGGCCGTCGCCGTCGGGATCCTGCTCACGGTCCAGAACTTCGAGGGGGTCTGGTGGGTCGGCGTGATGTTCCTCGTGCTGATGTGCGGAGCGGTCTGGCTGGCCGCGCTCAACGTCCGTACCCGTCGGCTGTACGTGCTGAGCCTCGAGGAACGGGCAGTCACCCTGGAGCACGAGCGGGACGCGCGGACCCGCGCGGCGGTGGCCGAGGAGCGCACCCGGATCGCCCGTGAGCTGCACGACGTCGTCGCCCACAGCATGGCGGTCATGATCGTGCAGGCGGACGGCGCGCGCTACATGATCGACCGGGACGTCGACACCGCCCGGGGAGCAATCAAGATCGTCGCAGACACCGGTCGCGAGGCGCTGGAGGAGATGCGCCGACTGGTGGGCGTCCTGCGGGAACCTTCCGCGGACGTACCCGGCGAGGACGGGCCAGCCGGACCCGCCACCCCCGGTTCCGCTGCCGTCGAGGACCTCGGTGCGGAGCCGAACCGGCGACGGCTGGCCATCGGCGAGTTGGACACCCTGCTGGACCGGTCCCGTCGGGCGGGACTCACGGTCCGGCAGAGCGTGCTGGGTGCACCCGTCGCACTACCCGCCGGAGTGGAACTCACCCTCTACCGGGTGGTGCAGGAGGCGTTGACCAACGCCCTCAAGCACGTCGGTGCCGGGGCCAGCGTGGAGGTCGTGCTCGACTACGCCGAACCGGGCACGGTGTCGGTCCGGATCGTCGACGATGGCCGGGGCCGCGGCGTCGTCGGTTCGGTCGCGCCGTCGGGCGGACATGGCCTGGTCGGCATGCGGGAGCGGGTCGCGGTGTACGGCGGCACCCTGCACGCCGGAGCGCGGCTCGCCGGGGGCTGGCAGGTCGACGTACGTCTGCCGCTACCGTCGGTCCGAGCAGAGAGCCAGGGGGCAGCATGACGATTCGTGTGGTGATCGTGGACGACCAGGCGCTGGTGCGCGCCGGCTTCCGGATGGTCCTCGACTCGCAGCCGGACATGACGGTCGTCGGCGAGGCGATCGACGGCGCCGACGCGTTGCGGGTGTTGGCCCGGACCCCGGCCGACGTGGTGGTCATGGACATCCGCATGCCGATCATGGATGGCGTGGAGGCGACCCGCCGCCTCGGCGAGGGACCGGCCGAGGGACGTCCCAGGGTGCTGGTGCTGACGACCTTCGACACCGAGGCGGACGCCTTCGCGGCGTTGCAGGCGGGCGCCAGCGGATTCCTGCTCAAGAACGTTCCACCGGAGGAGCTGCTGGCGGCGATCCGGGTGGTGGCCAGTGGGGATTCGGTGGTGGCGCCGTCCATCACCCGTCGGCTGCTCGACCGCTTCGCCGGTCAACTCGGCCCCGCCCCGGCGGCCGATCCGAGACTCGAGCAGCTGACCGACCGGGAACGGGAGATCCTTCTGCTGCTGGCCGAGGGGTTGTCCAACGCCGAGATCGCCGGGCGGTTGTTCGTGGCCGAGGCGACCGTCAAGACCCACGTTGGCAAGATCCTCGCCAAGTTGCGGTTGCGGGACCGGGTCCAGGCGGTGGTGCTGGCGTACGAGAGCGGTCTGGTCACCCCCGGCCGCTGACCGTACGCCCTCGACCCGGATGGCCGTACGTCCTCGACCCTGCCGTGATCCCGACCGACCCTGCCGTGATCCCGACCGACCCTGCCCACCGGCCAGTTCCACCCAGGTACGTCGATGGCATGCGACCTATGGCGTAGGGGAGCGCACCTAGGGTCGCCACCTGCGGCGTATTCCGTTCGGGCACTCCGGTGGAGATCCTTCCCGGTCCTGCGTGACTAGCGTCGAACACGTCCAACAACCGCTGCCTAGCAGGGAGTAGAACGTGTCCGTCGGCTCGCCCCCACACGTTTCCACCAGCGTCACGGTGACCGCCCGGGGACTGACCAAGAGGTACGGCTCCGGCGTTGCCGCCGTGACCGCCCTCGATTCCGTCGATGTCGACTTCGCGGCCGGCCGGTTCACCGCCATCATGGGTCCCTCCGGATCGGGTAAGTCCACGCTGATGCACTGCCTCGCCGGGCTGGACCGGCCCGACGCCGGCTCGGTGCACATCGGCCAGACCGACATCACCCGGCTCGACGACAAGCGCCTGACCCTGCTACGGCGTGACCACGTCGGGTTCGTGTTCCAGAAGTTCAACCTGCTGCCGGCGCTGTCGGCCGCGGAGAACATCCAGCTACCGCTGGCGATCGCCGGTCGTAGGCCGGATCCGGCCTGGATGCAGCAGGTCGTCGCGGCGGTCCGGTTGACCGACCGGTTGTCCCACCGGCCCAGCGAGTTGTCTGGTGGGCAGCAGCAGCGGGTTGCCATCGCCCGGGCGCTGGTGACCCGGCCATGGGTGGTCTTCGCCGACGAACCGACCGGCAACCTCGACTCGCGCTCCGGGGCCGAGGTGCTGCGACTGCTCCGGGAAGCCGTCGACACCCTCGGCCAGACCGTGATCATGGTGACCCACGACCCGGTTGCGGCCAGTCACGCCGACCGGGTGGTGTTCCTCGCCGACGGGCGGTTCGTGCACGACCTCGTACAGCCGACGGCCGAGAAGGTCCTCGACGTCTTGGCCCGGCTCGACAGTTCGGCGGTCGCGCCGGCTCAGGGGCGGTGAGGCGGGATGCTGCGACTCACCCTGCGCTCCCTGCGGGCCGACGCGCTTCGCCTGGCACTGTCCTCGTTGGCCATCGTGCTCGGGGTCGCGTTCATCGCCGGCACCCTGATGTTCACCGACGGCATGAAGGCCGCCTCGTACGCCAAGGCCGGCGCGTTCGACCGCCACACCGACGCCGCCGTGTACCCGGCTGACACCGCATCCGGCGACCGGCCGCCGGCCGGCTTCGACCAGGCGGTTGTGGACCGGGTACGTGCAGTTCCCGGCGTACGGGCGGCCGAGGGGGAGGTGACCGGGCTCGGCGGTGTACTCGGTGCCGACGGTAAGCCGGTGCTCGGCTACTCGCTGGTCGCCAGTGTGCCCGCCGATCCGGCGCTGCAGTCGTACGACGTCACCCAGGGACAGCTGCCGCAGCGTCCCGGTGAGGTGGTGCTCGACGAACGGACCGCCGAAGCGGAGGGGTTCGCCATCGGGGCGACGGTCCGGGTCGGCGGCAACGGTGGCCAGGCGACCGACTACCGCCTGGTCGGCGTGGTGGACGTCGCCGGGAGTTCGCGGGACTTCGGCGGGGCGTTCATCGGCCTGACCGGGCCCGACGCCCTGAAGGTGACCGACAGCAGGGGGTACGGCCGGATCATGGTCGCCGGCCAGCCGGACGTCTCCGACGAGGAACTAGCGAAGCGGATCGCCCCGGTCGTGGACGCCAAGGCCACCGTCCTGACCCACCAGCAGATCGTCGACGAGGGGCTCCAGGACGCCGTACGGGACGTCGAGCAGTTCAACATGGGGCTGCTGCTGTTCGCCGCGATCTCGGTGCTGGTGGCGGCGTTCGTCATCACCAACACGTTCACGATCGTGCTGGCCCAGCGGACCCAACGGACCGCGTTGCTGCGGGTGGTGGGCGCTACCCGGGGACAGGTGTTCCGGTCGGTGCTGCTGGAGTCGGCGGTGCTGGGGGTGGCGGCGTCGCTGGCCGGGGTGCTGATCGGCGCGGTGATCGCCGTCGGCCTCGGGGCGTTGCTGTCGCCGACCGGGGCGGCGACGGGCGAGGTGACGCTCTCTGCCGCGACCGTGCTCCTGTCCGTGGTGCTGGGCACCTCGATCACGGTCGGTGCGGCGATCCTGCCAGCCTGGCGGGGTACCCGGGTGCCGCCGGTCGCTGCGTTGTCCGATGCCGCCGTGCAGACCACCCGGCGGGCCGGCTGGCTGCGCCTGGTCATCGGCGGGACCACCTTCGCGGCCGGGGTGGCGGCGCTGTTGCTGGCCGGCAGCACCGGCAGCGCGGCGTTCGTCGCCGCCGGAGGCGTGCTGACCTTCGCCGGCATCGTGCTGTTCGGACCGCTGCTGGTGCCGGCGCTGGTCCGGGTGCTGGGCTGGCCGGCCCGACTGCTGCTGGGCAGCATCGCCGGTCTCGCGATCGCCAATGCCGTACGGAATCCGCGCCGGATCGCTGCCACCGCGAGTGCCCTGGTGATCGGTATCGGGCTGGTTTCGGCGTTCACGGTTGGTGCGCAGAGCACCAAGGAGGGCATCGAGCGCAGCGTCGACAACCAGGTCGGAGCGGACTTCCTCGTCACCGCGACCGGTGGCGACCTGCCCGGAACCATCGTGGCGGACCTGAAGAAGCGGCCGGAGTTGGGCTCGGTGCACGTGCCCCGCACCGTCGAGTCCGGTGGGGCCCGGGTGGTCTCCGCACATCGGGACCAGGTCGGGCGTACCCTCGCCCGGGTGGTCGAGGGGGACGTCGGCAAGCTCGGCCCGGGTACGGCCCTGGTGTACGACTCGTTGGCCCGGGAGCGCGGCCTGACCGTCGGGTCGACGGTGCCGGTGGCGAACCGTACGTTCCAGGTGGTGGCCGTGGTGGTGGCCAAGGGCGAGCCGATGATGTCGGGTAGCGACCTGCCGGCCGGGCAGACGATCGCCGTCTCCGACGACGAGTTCTCCGCGTTGTTCCCGGACCGCAGGGGCTACCTGGTGCAACTGGATCCGGCCGACGGGGTTGCCGAGCTGCGGGCCCGGGACGCGATCGAAGCGGTGATCAGCAACTATCCGACCGTGTCCCTGATGGACCAGGCCGGCTACAAGAAGATGCTGACCGGCACCGTGGACATGCTGCTGGCGTTCGTCACCGCACTGCTCGGCCTGGCCGTCGTGATCGCGCTGGTCGGCGTGGCCAACACCTTGACCCTGTCGGTGGTCGAGCGCACCAGGGAGAACGGGGTGCTCCGGGCGGTCGGGCTGACCCGGGGGCGGATGCGGGCCATGCTGGCGGTGGAGGCGCTGCTGATGTCGCTGGTCGGGGCGTTGCTCGGGATCGGTCTGGGCACCGGGGTCAGCGCGGGAGCGATGAGCTTCCTCAACGAACTCGGCGGTGACTTCACGGTGGACCTGCCCTGGGGACAGCTCGGGCTGATCCTCGCCGTCGCGGCGGTGGCCGCGCTGGCCGCCTCGGTCCTACCGGCCCGTCGTGCGGTGAGCCGGCCGGTGGTGGAGGCGCTCGGCGTCGAGTGACGGGGAGCGGGGTCGGGTGATCGGTGGTGGGGTCGTCGGCGTTACGGGGCCGACGACCCCACCCGTTCGTGGGTGTTGCGGTGGTACGTCCCTCACACCCGTGACATGCGTGCCTCGGCCTGCGCCTCGGCGATGGTGTCCTGGATGATGTCGTCCAACGTCCGTACCGGCCGCCAGTTGGTCAGGCTGCACAGCTTGCCGATGTCGGGCACCCGGCGTTCCACGTCCTCGAAGCCGGCCGCGTAGGCCGTGTCGTACGGCATGAGTCGCAGTTGGGAACTGCTGGCCGAGTGTTTGATGATCCGTTCGGCGAGTTCGAGGATGCTGACCTCCTCGGGATTGCCGACGTTGAACGTCTCGCCGATGGCCGCCTCGGTCTCGAGCAGGGTGGCCAGCGCGGCGACCGCGTCCAGTACGTGGGTGAAGCAGCGGATCTGTGACCCGTCGCCGTAGATGGTCAGCGGCTCGTTGCGGATGGCCTGCCGGACGAGTCGGGGGATGACCATTCCGTTGTGCGGGCTCTGCCGTGGGCCGACGACGTTGAAGAACCGCACCACCACGGTGGGCAGTCCCCGTTCCCGGTGGTAGGCGTTGGCCAACGTCTCGTCCACCGCCTTGGCGGTGCTGTACGCCCAGCGGGCCAGGGTCGGACTGCCGATCACCCGGTCCGCGGTCTCGGCCAACGGGCCGCGTGAGTTCTTGCCGTAGATCTCCGAGGTACTGGCAATCATGATCTTCCGCTGGTAGCGGTGCGCGGCCGAGATGACCGTCTGGGAACCCCGTAGGTTCGTGTTGAACGACCTCAGCGGCTCATTCATGATCAGTTTGACGCCTACGGCAGCCGCCAGGTGGACGACGGTGTCGCAACGGTGCATCAGTTCGTCGACGATGACCTCGTCCAGGATCGAGCCCTGGACGAATTCGAAGTTCGGGTGACACGCCACCCGGTCAAGGTTGCTGATCCGGCCGGCGGGCAGGTTGTCCAGTACGACGACCCGGTCGCCCCGGGCCAGTAGGACGTCAACCAGGTGCGAGCCGATGAAGCCCGCTCCGCCGGTGACCAGAATCGTGCTGCCTTGCATCTAACGCTCCCCTGGTTGCCGTAGCGGCTTTAATGCGCCTCAAGCACTATAAAGCGGTAAATTTGTCTAAGGTGATGTATGAGTGTTTTGCCCTGCGTGGCGTCGCGTCCGGATCTGCTCTTCCGGTAGCGGTGCTCAGAGGTGCTCGACGTTGGGCCCCGCGCACCGGTTACGGGCGTCGAAGATGTAGCGGGCCGAGCGGACGACCAGGTCGTAGTCGAGATCGTCGTGGTCGGTGACCACCACCACCGCGTCCGCTTCACGGATCTCCCGCTCGGTCAGGCTGACCAGGGTCACGTCGTCCGGGATGGGTTGCAGCCCGGCGTACGGCTCGACCGCGTTCACCCGGGCACCGAGCCTGGTCAGTTGGTCGGCCACCGCCAGGGCGGGGGAGTCCCGCATGTCCCCGGTGTTCCTCTTGTACGCGAGGCCGAGCAGCAGGACCCGGGCGTCCCGGATCGGCCGACCGCGGTCACTCAACCCGATCATGACCCGGTGCGCCACGTGTTCGGGCATCGCGTGGTTGATGTCGTTGGCCAGCTCCACGAACCGGAACTGCCGGTTCAGGGTGCGTTTGACCTGCCAGGACAGATAGCAGGGGTCGATCGGCAGGCAGTGCCCACCGACGCCTGGGCCGGGGCGGAACGCCATGAAACCGAAGGGTTTGGTGGCGGCGGCGTCGATCGCCTGCCAGATGTCGATGTCCAGGTGGTGGGTGAGCATCGTCAGCTCGTTGACGAGTGCGATGTTGACCTGCCGGAACGTGTTCTCGATCAGCTTGGTGAGTTCGGCGACCCGGGTGGAGTCGACGGCGACCGTCCGGTCCACGATCCGCCGGTAGAAGGCGTCGACCTTGCTCAGGGCGGCGGCATCCAGGCCGGAGACCACCTTGGGGGTGTTCTCCAGTCGCCAGATCGAGTTCCCCGGATCGATACGTTCCGGGCTGTAGCCGAGGTGGAAGTCCTTCGGGCTGTGTAGCCCACTGCCCTGTTCGAGTAGCGGGCGCAGTAGTTCCTCGGTCGTGCCGGGGTAGGTGGTCGACTCCAGGATCACCGTGCAGCCGGGGCGGAGGTACGGGGCGAGCGCGGCGGCCGACTGCTCGACGTGGCCGAGGTCCGGTGTGCCGTCGCGTAACGGGGTCGGCACGCTGATGACGCAGACGTCGAAGCCGCTCGCGTCCGCGTAGGTGCTGGACGGCCGGTAGCGACCGGTGGCCAGCGCGGCGGCCAGCCGGTTGGATGAGATGTCCTCGACGAAGGACTCGCCGGCACCGAGGCGCTTGACCCGGCTGGTGTCGACGTCGATCCCGACAACATCGAAACCGGCCTCGACCGCTCGTATCGCTAGGGGTAGCCCGACATACCCCTGACCTACCACGACCAGTTTTTCAGTCGGTATGTCAGCTTCTGTGGCTCTTAAAGGCATAGAGTCCACTTTAAGTGTTGATCACTACATATAAGGCAGAAACTGGACAAACGGCGACTCGTCGGCACGGAGCTTCCCGAGGGCGGGAGAGAGTCGGCCCCTGGCCCTCGTGGTGCGGGACGGACCTGGGCACGCCATGGCCGGATTTTTGGAGGAACGGCCGGTCAGTTGTTCCCGCTCGGACTGTCCGGCTGGGTGGACGGTCCCGAGGTGCGCGTTGGCGCCGCAGTCGTGCCGTTGCTGGCTGGCGGGTCGGTTGGCTGGCCGGTCGGCGCGGTACTCGGCTCGTTGCTGGGAGCGGGCGACTCGGTCGGGACAGCGGTCGCCGACGGGGACGGGGTGCCCGGCGTACCCGGATTGCGATCCGTGGGCGCGGTGTCCCGGCTGCTGGACGAGGTGGGTTTGTCGGCTGCGGTGGACGGTGCCGGAGCCGACGGCGACGCCGGGTCCGTCGTCGGGGGAGCGGAGTTGCCCAGGTTCAGCACCACCGCCACGCCCGCCAGCCCGAGCAACGCGGCGACCGCGACGCTCACCACCGTTGCCCGTCGGGTCCGGGAGCGCGGCGGCGCGCTCCCGACCACCGGGGGCAGGTCGGTCAGTGTGTCCGAGCCCGGCGTCGGACCAGCGGCGGCTGCCGTGAGGGCAGTCGTGGCTCCGGCGGTGATGGACGTCCGGTCGCCGGAGCCCGACAACGGCCCGGCGACGGCCCGGACGGCCTCCGCGAACGCGGCGGCGGTCGGGTAACGATCGGCCGGGTCCTTGGCCAACGCCCGTTGCACCAGTGCCACGACCGGAGCCGGAACGTCGTCCGGCAGCGGCGCCGGCTGCTCGTCCAGATGCTTGACGGCGACCTCCAACGGGGTGTCGCCGGTGAACGGCGGCGCTCCCGCCAGACAGCAGTAGGTGACGGCGCCGAGGGCGTAGATGTCCGTGGCAGCCGAGACGGGCCGGCCCGCCGCCTGTTCCGGCGCCATGTAGAGCGCGGTGCCGGGGATGCCGTTGGTGCTCGTGATGCTGGTTACCGAGGTCGACCTGGCCACGCCGAAGTCGACCAGCAGCACCGAGCCGTCCGCCTGCACCAGCAGGTTGCTCGGCTTGACGTCCCGGTGCACGATTCCCTTGGTGTGCGCCGCGTGCAGTGCGTCGGCAGCCTGGGCCACCACCGAGAGGGTCTCGGTCACCTCGAGCCGACCGGCCGCCTCGATCCGCCGGTGCAGTGGCTCCCCGTGCACGAACTCCATGACCAGGTAGTCGGCGCGACCGCCGGCTGCGTCCGGGTCCTCGCCACAGTCGTACACCCGCACGATCCCGGGGTGCAGGAGCGAGGCCATCATCCGTGCCTCAGCCCGGAAACGGGCGATGAAGCTCGGATCGGTCAGCAGGGACGGAAGCAGGATCTTTACCGCAACCTCGCGGTCCAGCAGCAGATCGGTCGCGCGCCAGACGTCGCCCATCCCGCCGGTGGCGACACGTTCGTCCAGCCGGTAGCGGCCACTGAGTACGACTCCCGAGCACAGCACGGCGGTAACCGTACCCAGTCCGCCGTTCGACCATGCGACGGGTTCAGCCAGCGGGCGGAGCGCGGCGGTGGTACGGGACCGTGGCGGTGCGTCCGCCCTGATGGTCGGGCAGGAGCACGTGCGGACCAGGCGGGTGCCCGGACCGGGCGGGGGCGTCCCGAATGGCCAGAGTGGACAGTGGGGGTGCCGTGACTCCAAAATGGACAGGTGGTCGTCCGGCTCCGGGCCGCACCGGAACACCGTCAGCTGGGCTGGCGCAGTTGCCGGAGCGTCGGATCGGGTTCGGCGTCCACCGCCGCCAGGCGCAGCTTTGCGTCGACGGCCAGGGCACCGTCAGGCCCGACGAGGACCGGGTTGAGATCCAGTTCGGCGACCTCGGGGACCTCCTCGGCAAGACGTCCCAACCGCAGGAGCAGATCCTCGACAGCGGTGGTGTCGACGGCCGGCGCCCCCCGGAAACCGGTCAGCAGAGGCGCGGCGCGCAGTGAACGCCACATCTGAGCGGCATCGCGGTCGGTCATCGGTACCAGTCGGAACGCCCGGTCGTCGAACAGGTCCGTGTGGACGCCACCGAGACCGGCCATCACCAGCGAACCGAACAGCGGGTCGTGCACGATGCCGGCGACGAGTTCGAGCTGCCTACCCGCCATCGGCTGCACCAGGGCCCCGGCCGCCGGCCGGCCGGCGGCGGTCACCGTACGGAACGCGGCGCGTACCGCCTCCGCGTCGGCGAGGTCGAGCTGGACCGCCCCGGTATCGCTCTTGTGCACCAGGTCCGGGTCGGCGGACTTGAGTACGACCGGATAGCCGATCCGCGTCGCGGCGGCGACCGCACCCTCCTCGTCGGTCACGGTGACCGTCTCGACCAGTGGGATCCCGTAGCAGGCGAGGAGCTCGGCCGTGCGGTCGTACGGCTGCCAACCGCCGTCGGCGGCCATCGCCCGTACGACGGCGGCCCGGGCGTCGGCGGAGCGTACGCCGGGCAGTTCGGGGCGGGCACCGAGTGGCGCGGTCCGCCAGGTGGCGTACCGGCTGGCGTGCCCCAGCGCCCGGACCGCCCGTTCGGGCAGGTCGAAGATCGGTGCCTGCCGGGCGGCGAATGCCGGCGGGGCCTGGGGCAGGCCGATGACGACGGCGGCGACGGTCAGTTCGGGGTGGTGGTCGACGACCGGGGTGATCGCCGCCAGGGTTGCGGGGACGTCGTTGGTCCGGCTGGCGGCGACGATCACCAGCAGGCTGTCGACCTCACCACTGGCCGCGAGTGCTGCCACCGTTGCCCGGAATGCCTCCGGTGTGGCGGCGGCACCGAGGTCGAGGGGGTTGTCGTGGCCGGCGGCGTCGGGTGTGACGCTGGCCAACCGGGCCCGCAGCGTCGGGCTCGGTGCCGGGATGCGGAGCCCGGCAGACTCCGCCGCGTCGGCGGCCAGCACGTTGAACCCGCCGGCGTTGCCGACCACCGCCAGCCGGTTGCCGGCCGGCAGCGGCTGGTCGGTGACCATGCGGGCGGCGTCCAGTAGGTCACCGAGGTTGTCGACCCGTACCACCCCGGCCTGGGCGAAGAGCGCGTCCACGGTCACGTCGGGGGCGGCAGCCGCGGCGGTGTGTGAGGCACCGGCACGGCGTCCAGCGGCGGACCGGCCACTCTTCACCGCCAGTACGGGCTTGCGGCGGGCGAGGGCCCGGACGGTACGGGCGAACTTGCGGGGATTGCCGAACGACTCGAGATAGAGAGCGACGGCGGTGGTGGCCGGGTCGTCGAACCAGTACGCGATGAGGTCGTTACCACTGACGTCGGCCTTGTTGCCGAGGGACACGAAACTGGACACCCCGCACCCACTCTTCACCGCGTGATCGAGCAGGGCGATGCCGACCGCGCCGGACTGCGAGGCGACAGCCAACCCACCCGAGGCCGGTACGGCCGGCCCGAAGCTCGCGTTCAGCCGTACCTCCGGATCGGTGTTGACGATGCCGAGGCAGTTCGGGCCGACCAACCGGATGCCGTACCTGCGGGCCTGCCGGACCAGTTCCGCCTGGCGGGCGCGACCGTCGGCCCCGGTCTCGCCGAATCCCGAGCTGAGCACCACGGCCGCGCGTACCCCGGCTGCGCCCGCGTCGGCCAGCACGTCGGCCACCGATCCGGCCGGCACGGCGATCACCGCGAGGTCGACCGGGCCGGGCAACTGGGCGAGTGCAGGGTACGCCGGAACTCCGTCGATCTCCGTGGCCTGCGGGTTCACCGCGTACAGGTCGCCGGTGAAGCCGTACTCCCGCAACGCCCGCAGGGTCTCGTGGCCGATGCCACCGGGTGTCCGGCCGGCACCGACGACGGCGACGGACCTCGGTGCCAGCAGCGGTCGCAGCGAGGCCCGTTCCGCAGCGCGTTCCCGGTCGTCGACGGCCAACTGTGCGGCATCGTCCAGGCTGGTGGTGAGCCCGACCCTGACGATCCCGTCGTCGAACCGGGACCGGGCTTCGGGGGTGAGGTCACGGGCCACCTGCAGCATGCGGCTGTTGCCCGGCAGGACCTCGCCGACCAGCTCCTCGACGCCGCTCGCGCGGGCGCGGGCGGCGAGGTGTTCGAGCAGCAGCGTGCCGATGCCGCGACCATGCTGCGCCTCGTCGACGAAGACCGCGAACTCCGCCCTCGGGGCGGTGTCGGTGTCGCGGTCGTACGAGGCGACGCCGATGATCGTACCGGCCTGCTCGGCGACGACGGCCTCGTGTCGTGGTGACCCCGGTCGGCACAGCCGATCCACCTCCACAGCG
This sequence comes from Micromonospora sonneratiae, assembly GCF_042679305.1. Taxonomy (NCBI): domain Bacteria; kingdom Bacillati; phylum Actinomycetota; class Actinomycetes; order Micromonosporales; family Micromonosporaceae; genus Micromonospora; species Micromonospora sonneratiae. The sequence continues at coordinate 89,954 of NZ_JBHTMP010000004.1, forward strand.
ATCGTCGCTGAGCCCGGAGCCGCGAAGAACCTCATCCGCAGACTGTCGTCGCCAGCCCGACCATGGAGGGCGGTCAGTTCCGACCGGTCAGCCGGGTCGACCGGTCGGATCCGGACGATGCCGCCATCGGCGGTCAACGCGTCGATGGGCGACAGGACGGGTACGGTCGTGGCTCCGACGACGGTGGTGGGCCGGGCGGGAGTTGGGGTGGCGGTCACGTTCGGCTCCTGGGCGGGGGTGTTCCGACAGTCGTGTCGGCGATCCGGGACCGATCAGCGGCCACGACGGCACCGGTGCGGATCCGATAGGCACCGGTGCCGTCGGGTCCGGTCGGATCAGCGGGAGCGCACGATGGCCACCGGGCACGGCGCGTGGTGCAGAACCGACTGGCTGACCGATCCGAGGAGCAGCCCGGTGAAGCCCCCCAGACCCCGGCTGCCCAGGACGGTCAGTGCCGCGCCTGCCGACTCCCGGACCAGGACCACGCCGGCGGGGCCCTGGACCACCCGCCGTCGTACCGGTACGTCCGGGTACTTCTCGCTCCAGCCCGCGAGCGCCTCCGCCAGCAGCCGGCTCTCGTCGCCATGTATCTCGTCCACGTCGTAGGCCAGGGGCAGCGCGCCCGGATAGAGGGGCTGCGGCAACTGGTAGGCGTGTACCGCGGTCACCCCGAGTCCGCGCCAGGCTGCCTGCTCGAAGGCGAACTCCACCGCGAGGTGCGACAACGGCGAGCCGTCGACGCCCACGACGATCTGATCCGTCGAGCCGCCGGCGGGGTGGGGGGCGTCGCCTCGAACCACGACGACCGGGCAGGCCGCGTGCGCCGCCACCTGGGTGCCGACGGAGCCGAGGAGCAGCCCGGTGAACCCGCCGAGTCCGCGACTGCCGACCACCACCAGGCTGGCGTCGTGGGATGCCTCGATCAGCGCCCGGGCGGGCGCGGACACCGGCTGGTCGGTGGAGATCTCCAGTTCCGGCGCGACCTTGCGGGCGTGGTCGGCGGCGGCGGACAGGATCTGTTCGGCCGCGTGCAGTAGTCCGGTGCTGGCCGGGTCGAGTGGCACCGGGCTCAGCGCGGCCGGCACCACCGGCCACCGGAACGCGTGGACGATCCGGAGCGGGCGGTGACGGAGCCGGGCCTGCTCGGCACCCCAGTCCACGGCGCGCAGACTGTCAGGTGACCCGTCCACACCGACGATGACGGGGGCTGTGGGGCTGAGTGTCATCGACTCTTCCTTTCCAGCGGCATCCGGGCTGACGACCGGGGGATCACGACAGCGGCATCCGCCCGGCGAGCGGGTGGGAGCTTGGGGTCGGGAAGCTGGTCGGGCCCGGGCGGGCGACGCCGTTCGGCTACCGCCAGCCGGGTGGGTCCACCGGCGCTGGCAGTGCGGTCGCGGGTCGCGGTCATAACTTGATGATCACGGACGTCCGGCCGGCCGAACAGGGCCGAAGGTCATCGACGGGTGGGGCCTTCGGTGTGCCTCGTCGGGTGGCCGGGCCCGGTCGATCCGGTTTACCTCCACCTGGACCGCGACCTCCGGAAACGCCTGTTGCCCGGACACCGGCTCCGTGCCCCAGGTCACGGGCACTGTCGAGATCCGCGCGGGCCGGCCCAGGTCGCTGCCCGATCGGCGTGGCTGGTGCGCTTTGGCTACCAAAGGCCTGGCGTGTCCGGTGGCGGTCGGGTACAAATCGAAGATGACCTGTGTCTTCGGTACCTGGATTCATCCTGTCCGATCGGCAACGGCGGTTGTGTCGTTGCGATCGGGGTATGTCGGAACCGCCGGACCGGAGGGAGCCTGAGGCCGTGGTGATGACGCCTGACATCGACAGCGCCGCCGTGCTGCGCAAGCTCAGCGATGCCGAGGGTTATCTGGCGAAGATCTGCTTCAAGACCGGACCACCGAGCCTGGTCGGGGTTGAACTGGAATGGACGGTCCACGACGCCGTCGACCCGACCCGACCCGTACCGACCGGACGACTTCGTGATGCGCTCGGGCCACACGCGCCCACCACCCTTGATCCGGAAAGCCCCGGGCGACCGTTGCCCCATCTCGGCACGGTCACCGTCGAACCCGGCGGACAGGTGGAGATCTCCACCATCCCCCAGCGCCTGCTCGGCGTGCTGCACGAGACCACCAGCGCGGACATCGACCATCTGACCGGCCTGCTCGGCGAGGCGGGCCTGGTCCTCGGCCAGAGTGGCATCGACCCCCACCGGCCGCCATCTCCCGCACTCGACACCCCCCGCTACCGGGCCATGCGAGAGGCCTTCGACCGGCGCGGCCCGGCCGGCCGGGCCATGATGTACAGCACCGCAGGACTACAGGTCTGCGTCGACGCCGGTCAGCCTTCGCAGGTTGCCGCCCGATGGCAGACGGTGCACGCACTCGGTCCACCGCTGGTCGCCGCGTTCGCCACCGCTGCGCGACATGCCGGCCAGGAGACCGGCTGGGCATCCGCACGACTGGCGGCGTGGCAGCGCATCGATCCCGGTCGGACCCGGGCGGTCTGGACGCCCGGAGCCGGTAATGCCGACCCGGTCGTGGCATGGTCACGCTACGCGCTGGCCGCGCCGCTGCTCTGCGTACGACGGGACGACGCAGACTGGACCGCGCCGCCCGGGGTCAGTTTCCAGGACTGGATCGACGGGGCACTGCCCCGGCCGCCCACCACCGACGACCTGGACTACCACCTCAGCACCCTGTTTCCCCCGGTCCGGCCCCGGGGCTACCTGGAGATCCGCTACCTGGACAGCCAGCCGGCCGACGAGTGGATCGCCCCGGTGGCGGTGCTGGCCGCACTACTGGCCGACGAAACAGCCGCCAATCTTGCGCGGGAAGCCTGTCAGCCGGTCGCCGACCGGTGGGTCCGGGCCGCGCGGTACGGCCTCGCCGATCCGGCGCTGGCCCGGGCGGCGGCCACCGTGCTCGACGTGGCCTGCCGTGCGCTGGACCGCACCGGGCTCCCGCCGACCACCCGGGCACAGATCAGTCGGATCGTGCAGCGGCGACTGAACGCCGTGGAGAGGGCACAGCCGTGACGTGTGGGAGGGAAGGATCATGACGTCGACATCGCCGGGGACCGCACCGGTCACCCCAACCACCGACCTGCGTCATCGGATCGCGGCCGAACTGGACCGGACCCGTGCCCGCAGCGCCCTGCTCACCGAGGCCGTCGACGACGCGGATCTCATGCGCCAGCACTCGCCGATCATGTCCCCGCTCGTGTGGGACCTGGCCCACGTCGGCAACCAGGAGGAGTTGTGGCTGGTCCGCGATGTCGGCGGTCGGGAGCCGGTCCGGCGCGACATCGACGACCTGTACGACGCGTTCAAACAGCCCCGCCGGGATCGGCCGTTGCTGCCACTGCTGCGCCCGGACGAGGCGCGGGCCTACCTCGACACGGTACGGACCAAGGTGCTCGACCTGCTGGACTCCGTACGCTTCGACGACCGGCGACTGGTCACCGACGGGTTCGCCTTCGGAATGATCGTGCAACACGAGCAGCAGCACGACGAGACGATGCTGGCCACCCACCAGCTCCGGGTCGGTCCACCGGTGCTCACCGCCCCGCCACCGCCGCCATCGGCCGCGCCGGTGACCGGCCAGGTGCTGGTGCCGGCCGGGCCGTTCACCATGGGCACCTCGACCGATCCGTGGGCGTTGGACAACGAGCGCCCGGCGCACCGGGTCGACCTGCCGGCGTACCTCATCGACGCGGCACCGGTGACCAACGCCGCCTACCTGGCCTTCATCGCCGACGGCGGCTACGCCCAACGCCGGTGGTGGAGCGAGGCCGGCTGGCAGCACCGCTGCTCAGCCGGCCTGTCCGCACCGATGCACTGGCAGCGCGACGGCTCCGACTGGGGCTACCTGCGCTTCGGACGGTTCTCCCCGTTGATCCCGGACGAACCGGTGGTGCACGTCTGCTACTACGAGGCCGAGGCGTACGCGGCGTGGGCCGGTCAGCGACTGCCCACCGAGGCCGAGTGGGAGAAGGCGGCTCGCTGGGATCCGGTCAGCGGCCGGTCGCGCCGCTACCCGTGGGGCGACGACGACCCGACCGCCGAACACGCGAACCTCGGGCAGCGACACCTCGCTCCCGCCCCGGTCGGTGCCTACCCGGCCGGAGCCTCGCCGCTGGGCGTGCACCAACTCATCGGCGACGTGTGGGAATGGACCTCCACCGGGTTCGACGGCTATCCCGGGTTCGCCGCGTTCCCGTACCGGGAGTATTCGGAGGTCTTCTTCGGCGAGTCGTACCGGGTGCTGCGCGGCGGTTCGTTCGGCACCGACCGGGCTGCCTGTCGGGGCACGTTCCGCAACTGGGACCTGCCGATCCGTCGACAGATCTTCAGCGGCTTCCGCTGTGTCCGGGACCCCCGACCCGAGGAGGACGTCCGGTGACGCCGGGCCGTGCCGACCACCGCCGGGTGGCCGCCTGATGTGCCGTCACGTGGCCTACCTCGGACCACCGGTGACGCTGTCGGCGCTGCTGTACGACCCGCCGCACTCACTGGCCCGGCAGTCCTGGGCGCCCCGGGACATGCGTGGTGGCGGGACGATCAACGCCGACGGGTTCGGGATCGGCTGGTACGAGCCCGGCCGCCCGGAGCCGGTGCGCTACCGGCAGGCGCACCCGATCTGGTCGGACGCGACGCTGCCGGCCCTGGCGGAGGCCACCTCCTCCGGCGCGATCCTGGCGGCGGTGCGGTCAGCCACGGTGGGCATGCCGGTGGTGGCGACGGCCGCCGCGCCGTTCACCGACGGTCCGTGGCTGTTCAGCCTCAACGGGGTGGTACGTGATTGGCCGGACTCGCTGGTGCCACTGGTCCGTGACCTGCCGACCCGGGATCTGCTGACCCTCGACGCGCCGACCGACGCGGCTGTGCTCTGGGCCCTGGTACGGCACCGGTTGCGTGATGGAGCCGTACCCGCCGAGGCGGTCGGGACGACGGTTCGCCAGGTGGCCACCGCCGCTCCCGGCTCCCGACTGAACCTGCTGCTCACCGACGGGCACACCACGGTGGCCAGCACTGCGGGACACGCCCTGTCGGTACGTCGTCGGGGCGACTCGGTGTGGCTGGCCTCGGAGCCACTCGACGACGACCCCGGCTGGCAACCGGTGCCCGACGGACGACTGGTGGTCGCCACCGCCGGTGACCTGGTCAGCTGCCCGATCGGGTGAGCGCCGACCGTGATCTGCCCCGCCCGTCGGTGCCATCTCGTGGGTCGACGGGCCCGAAGAGAAGTGCCGCAGCCACGACCGAAGAGGAGGGACTGTGAGCGCCGAGCCGTTGGAGATCCACCTGAAGGACCGGGACCTCGCCCGGGAGTTGCGTCACGATGTGCGGGTAGGACTGACCGCGACGCCGAAATGGCTGCCACCGAAGTGGTTCTACGACGCTCGGGGCAGCGAACTGTTCGAGGAGATCACCCGCCTGCCGGAGTACTACCCGACCCGGGCGGAACGGGCGGTCCTGACCGCGCACGCCGATGACATCGCCCGGTTGACCGGGGCGAAGACCCTGATCGAGTTGGGCTCCGGCTCGTCGGACAAGACCCGACTGCTGCTCGACGCCTTCTCCCGGCACGGTGGGCTGGGCACCTTCGTACCCCTGGACGTGTCGGTCAGCGCCCTTCGGCAGGCGACCGCCCAGATCGCTGCGGACTATCCGAAGCTGCGGGTCCGGGGAATCGTCGCCGACTTCACCCGGCAACTCGACCGACTGCCCACCGGGGGACGCCGCCTGGTGGCCTTTCTCGGCGGCACGCTCGGCAACCTCACGCCGGTGGAGCGGGCGGCGTTCCTGTCGGCGATGCGCTCCGCCCAGGAGACCGGTGACTGGTTGCTGCTCGGCACCGACCTGGTCAAGGATCCGCAGGTCGTCGTCGCGGCCTACGACGATTCCGCCGGTGTCACGGCCGACTTCAACCGCAACGTACTGCGGGTGGTCAACCGGGAGTTGGGGGCGGACTTCGAGCCGGAGGGGTTCGAGCACATCGCGCTCTGGGACGCCGACCGGGAATGGATCGAGATGCGGCTGCGGGCCCGTCGGGCGATGAGGGTACGGATAGCCGAACTGGACCTCGATGTGGACCTCGCCGAGGGGGAGGAGATCAGGACCGAGATCTCGGCCAAGTTCCGCCGTGCGGGCATCTCCGCCGAACTGGTCTCGGCCGGATTCGTCCCCCGGGCAGCCTGGACCGATGACGGCGGGTTGTTCCTCGTCACCCTCGCCCAGGCAGGCTGACCCGGGGCCGCGTACCCGCCTGGGCGTACCCCGGCCGGGCCCGTACCGGCGGTTCAGGGCAGTCAGATGTGAATAGTTCCGTTGCGGCCGGTTTGAGTCTGTTGGACTGATGCCATGAGCCGGTTCGCGGCGTGGCTGCTGGGGCTGCCCGGCGTACCGGTCTATGCGTTGGTGGGCGCGCTGGTCTTCGCCGAGGACGCATTGTTCCTCGGGTTCGTCATCCCGGGCGAGGCCGCAGCGGTCCTCGGTGGCGTCGCCGCGAGCCGCGGACACGTCGAACTACCCGTGATGATCGTCGTGGTGGTCGTCGCGGCGATCATCGGCGACACGGTCGGATACGCCGTCGGCCGCCGCCTCGGGCCCCGACTGGTGGACAGCCGGGTGTTGCGGCGGCACCGGGACCGGGTGCACCGGGCCCAGCGCTTCGTGGCCCGACGTGGCGGACCTGCCGTGTTCCTGGGGCGCTTCGTCGCCTTTCTCCGGGCGCTCGTACCGGCGTTGTCCGGCGCGGCACGGATGCCGTACCGGAGGTTCCTGTTCTTCAACGCGGTGGGCGGGCTCGTCTGGGGTACTGCCGTGGTGCTGCTCGGGCACCTCGCTGGCAACTCGTACGCCCTGGTGGAGCGGACATTCGGGCGGGTGACGGCGGTGACCGTCGTGGGCCTCGTCGTGGTCGGCTGGCTGGTGTGGCACCTACGCCGCCGACGGAGCCGCCCTGGGCGGCGGGCACGGCACCGCCGGCCGTAGCCGGAGCACGGACCACGGGGTGATCTGGGGCACCCGCCTGGTGTGTGCGACCCGGAATCGGTTAGGGTCGCTCACGCGAAGGGGAGTAGCTCCCAATGTCGTGGTCGACATACTGGTGCGTTCCGCATCCGGCCACGCGGCCTCACTCCGGTGAGGCGGGCGAGACCTTCGACCCAGGCTGTACAGCCGGGTCGAGGTCGCCCATGCCCCGAACCCGGCTCTGATCGGGAAGGGCTTCATGGACGGTTTTCTCGTGGCGCTGGCGGTCAGCTTCGGCGTCATCTTCGTCGCCGAGTTGGGCGACAAGTCGCAGCTGATGGCGTTGACCTTCGCCACCCGGTTCAAACCGTTACCGGTGTTGATCGGCATCACCATCGCCACGTCGGTGGTGCATTTGGTGTCGGTGGCGATCGGTGTCGGCCTCGGTGCGGCGATACCCACCGGATGGATCTCACTGATCGCCGGTCTGGCGTTCCTGGCGTTCGGCGCGTGGACCCTACGCGGCGACTCGTTGACCGAGGAGGAGAAGCGCAAGGCCGAGCGGAGCGACCGGTCCGCCCTGGTGCTCGTCTCCGTCGCCTTCTTCCTGGCCGAACTCGGCGACAAGACGATGCTGGCCACCATCACCCTGGCCACCCAGTACGGCTGGTTCGGTACCTGGCTCGGCTCCACGGTCGGCATGGTCGCCGCGGACGCCCTGGCCATCCTGGTCGGCCGGATGCTCGGCAAGCGACTTCCGGAGAGGACCATCAAGTACGGTGCGGCCATCCTGTTCGCCATCTGCGGCATCTGGCTCATCGTGGAGGCACTCGAACAGTTGGCCTGAGGTCCGCTCCGGTGGACCGGCCCGCCCGGGTCCGGGGCGATGATCCCGGACCCGGGCACCCCCGTTCACCAGGCCCAGGCCTCCGGACCGGGACCGCCCTTGCCGATCGGCGGGAACAGTTCGTCCAGCCGGGCCAGGGTGTCGGCGGACAGTTCGGTGTCCAGCGCCGCGAGGGCCAGGTCCAGCTGTCCGGGCGTGCGCGGGCCGATGATCGGGCCGGTCACTCCCGGCTGGGCGAGCAGCCAGGCGAGCGCGACGGTGGTCGGCTCCTCGCCCAGTTCGGCGCACAGTTCCTCGTAGCCCTGGAGTGCCGCCCGGTGTGGTTCGACTCGCTCGGCGGCGTGCAGGACGCTGCGGCCGGAGACGCCCTCGCGTTGTTTGCGCAGCGCGCCGGAGAGCGCGCCGAAGTGCAGCGGCGAGTACGGCAGGATTCCGATTCCGAGGTCGATCGCCGCCGGTAGCACCTCCAGCTCGACGTGGCGGGTGAGCAGGTTGTACTTGCACTGTTCGGAGACCAGACCGAGGAAGTTCCGTCGATCGGCGGCGGCCTGCGCCCGGGCCAGGTGCCAACCGGCGAAGTTGGACGAGCCGACGTACCTGACCTTGCCCTGGGTGACCAGGACCTCCATCGCCTGCCAGATCTCCTCCCACGGTGTGTCCCGCTGCACGTGGTGCATCTGGTACAGGTCGATCCAGTCGGTGCGCAGCTGGCGCAGCGAGGCCTCGCAGGAGGCGATGATGTGCCGGGCGGAGAGCCCGCCGTCGTTCGGCCAGTCGGTCAACGGCGCGTACACCTTGGTGGCCAGCACCATCTGGTCGCGCCGGCCGGTTTTCTCGCACCAACTGCCGATGAACTGCTCGCTCTTACGGTCACCGCGCTCGCTGCCGTACATGTTGGCGGTGTCCACGAAGTTCACCCCCTCGTCGAACGCCCGGTCGAGGATGGCGTGACTGGCTGCCTCGTCGATCTGCCAGGCGAAGTTCATCGTGCCGAGGCAGAGCCGGCTCACGGTCAGGCCGGTCCGGCCCAGGTAGGTGTATTCCATGTCGCGACCGTAGGCAGCGGAGTCCGTTGGGCGGTAACCGTTCGACCGTGTTCGAATGTCAGCATGATCGAGATCGAGTTTGCGTCGACGGACCTGCTCGGGCTCAGGTTCGCGCACTCGCCGATGGTCGAGGTGGTGACCAGCGGTTTCGAGCTGATCCGGCCGGCGGGGTTCTGGATGTACGCATCCTGGCGAGCCGGGGTGGAACCGAGGTTGGCCGGGGCCGGCCTGGAGACCTTCCTCGCCCTGATCTCCGGACCGAACTGCTACGTGCCGGATTTCCTCACCCCGGTGCCGCCCACCTCCCGACCGAGCCTGGACGAGGAGTTGCAGGTGGTGGCCGCGACCCCGCTGGACCGGGTGGCGGCCGAGGTCCATGCCGCCTGGGCCGGTCATCGGGCACCACCGGAGATCCGACGTTTCGGCACCGACCCGGCCGGTGGCCTGGTCGAACTGGTCCGGCAGATCCGGCGGTACTTCGAACTGGCACTCGCCCCCGTCTGGCCCCGGCTGCGTGCCGTGGTCGAAGGCGAGATCGCAGGTCGGGCGCGGGCCGCGACGGAGCACGGGCCGCAGACGCTGCTGGCGGACCTGCACCCGAAGCTGGACTGGGACGGCTCGGCGCTGCGGCTGGCGTCGCCCAAGAGCCGGCACTGGGGGCTGGACGGCCATCCGCTGGCCCTGCTGCCGGCCGGGTTCGCCGGCCCGAAGGTGCACCTCATGACCGAGGCCCCGACGGGCCGGGCGCTCTGGTATCCACCGCGCGGCTACGGCCGGCTCTGGGACCAACCCGAGCGGGTCGAGCCGTCGGTGACGCTGGCCGCGTTGCTCGGTCCCACCAGGGCGGCGGTGCTCACCCTGTTGGCCGTGCCCGGCAGCACGGGCGAGGTCGCCAGCGCCCTACGGTTGGCCCCGGCGACCGCCTCACACCACCTGACCATCCTGCGGGACGCTGGTCTGCTGGTCGCTGACCGGGTCGGCCGTCGGCTGAGGTATCGACGTACGGACCTTGGCCAGCAGCTCGCCGGCGTCAGCGACGCCCGAGCCGGCGGTGTCAGTGCGGCCTGAACCGGCGGTGTCAGTGCGGCCTGAACCGGCGGTGTCAGCGATGCCCGAACCGGCGGTGTCAGTGCGGCCTGTACCGGATGGCCCCGACGACCGCCGGCCGGTGGCCGTTCGTGCGCGCGGAGTGGCCCGGTACCGGGTCACCGCCGAGGCCTACCGGCCGGAGTCGGGTCCGGAGGACTCCTGGTAGACGTCGGGAACACCGTCGCCGTCGTCGTCGCGGGTCTCCTGCTCCTGTATCCGGCGGTAGACGGCGTTGCGACGGACCAGCACGACCGAGGCCAGCAGGGCGGAGGCCAGGGAACCGGCCAGGACGGCGGCCTTGACGTGCTCGTCGCGTTCGCTGCCCGCGCCGAACGCCAGCTCGCCGATCAGCAGCGAGACGGTGAAGCCGATACCGGCCAGCAGCGCGACGCCCAGCAGGTCCGACCAGGTGATTCCTTCGTCGAGTTCGGCGTGGGTGAATCTGGACAGCAGGTAGGTGGAGCCGAAGATGCCGATGCACTTACCGAGGACCAGACCGGCCGCGATACCGATCACCACCGGATCGGTGACCAGACTGGCGACATCGCCACCGCGCAGCGAGACCCCGGCGGCGAAGAACGCGAACACCGGTACGGCGAGCCCGGCCGACAGTGGCCGCCACCGGTGTTCGAACCGTTCGGCCAGGCCGTGCCCGTTCCGGTCGCGGCGCAGCACCGGTACGGCGAAGCCGAGCAGCACCCCGGAGACCGTGGCATGTACGCCGGAGGCGTGCATCAGGCCCCAGGTCACCACGCCGAGCGGGATGAGCGCCCACCACCAGGTCCTGCCGCGCTGCACCAGCAGTGTGAAGACCGCGATCGGGGCCAGTGCGCCGAGCAGGGGCAGCAGGTTGACGTGGTCGGTGTAGAAGACCGCGATGATCGTGATGGCGAACAGGTCGTCGACCACGGCCAGGGTGAGCAGGAAGGCCCGGAGCCCACTCGGCAGATGGGAACCGATCACGGCCAGGACGGCGACCGCGAACGCGATGTCGGTGGCGGTGGGGATGGCCCACCCCTTCGGCGCCCCACCTTCGGCGATCAGGTTCACCGTGAGGTAGACGACGGCGGGCAGCGCCATACCGCCGAGGGCGGCGACGACCGGTAGCGCCGCCCGTCGGGGGTTACGTAGATCGCCGGCGACGAACTCGCGTTTGAGTTCGAGTCCGACCACGAAGAAGAAGATCGCCAGCAGGCCGTCGGCGGCCCACTGGGCCAGGTTCAGGTCGAGGTGGAGCGCGTCGCCGCCCGGCCACGGTACGAACCGGCCGAGGGAGAAGTAGGAGTCGGCCCAGGGGGAGTTGGCCCAGACGAGGGCGATGACCGCGCCGAGCAGGAGTAGCCCCCCACCGACGGTCTCGGTACGCAGGATGTCGGCGACGACCTTCGCCTCCGGCCAGGTCGAGCGCTGAAACAGGCGCCTGGCCGCGTTCGGCCTGCGGGATGCGGATGGTTGCTTGGACAGCATGTCCTGCCTCGGTGTCGTCGGAGTCTCGTGCCCTACCTCGCCGACCAGACTTCCCGGCACACCGTTGATCACCTTATCAAGTTCCGCCGAGGTTGCCCGGTCCTGCGTACCTGCGACGTCACGGTTGCCGGGCCCGACGCGGCGGTATCGGCCATGTCGGGCCTTGTTGGGTCGAATACGGATACTTGTCGACCTAGGATCGTTTACATTTGGTTAGGCACTTAATGCGCAAAGTGGGGATTTTTCGATTCTTCGAACCTCCGTAACTTGCGAGTCGCGTAGGTCGATCAACTAGTTGGTACCTGAGACGGGAGGGCTGACCCCGATGGACCTGCATGACCATCTGCGCGTGGTGCGCCAGCGATGGTGGGTCGTACTCGCGACGGTCGTGGTCGCTCTCGGTGTCGCCGGGTTCCTCACCGTGCGGGCCGAGCCCCAGTACACCTCCTCGGTGACGTTCTTCGTCACGACACCGAGTCGGGGCGTGACCGACGCGTACCAGGGCGGTCTGTTTCTCCAGCAACGGGTCAAGTCGTACGTCGACCTGCTCACCAGCGACCGACTGGCGCAGAGCATCGCGGCTGATGGGACGGTCGGACTGAGCGCCAGTGCGGTGCAGTCCCGGGTCTCCGCCCGGGTCCAGGCGGACACTGTCCTGCTGGAGGCGACGATCACCGATGCCGACCAGTCACGTTCGCTGCGACTGGCCGAGGCGCTGGCCACGAGCTTCGTGAAGCTGGTGGAGAGGATCGAGACGCCGCCGGGTGACGACGAACCACCCGTGAAGATCGAGGTGGTCAGCGGTCCTCGGACGAACCCTGATCCGGTCTCGCCCCGTCCGGTCCGTACCTCCGTTCTCGCCGGCCTGATCGGTCTGGTGGTCGGTATCGGACTGTCGGTACTGCGCGGGCGAACCGACACCACCATCCACGACGGCACCCAGCTTTCCCAGATCACTGCCAGCCCACTACTCGGGCAGATTCCGTTCGCCACGGACGCGAAGACCTCTCCGGTGATCGTGAATGCCGCCGGACAGTCGGCGCGGGCCGAGGCCCTACGCAAGTTGCGTACCAACCTCCGCTTCGTCGACGTGCAGGAACCGGCCGGGGTCATCGCGGTGACCAGCGCCGTGCAGGGCGAGGGCAAGTCCACGATGGCCTGCAACCTGGCGATCGTGCTGGCCGAGGCGGGCTGGCGGGTGCTGCTGGTGGACGCCGATCTCCGGCGGCCCAAGGTGGCGCACTACCTGGGCCTGCCGTCCGGGGTCGGCCTCACCGACGTGTTGATCGGCGAGGTCGGGGTGAGCGAGGCGGTGCGCCCCTGGGGGGATCGCTCGCTGCTCGTGCTGACCGCTGGTTCGGTCCCGCCGAATCCGAGCGAGTTGCTCGGCTCCAAGAGCATGGCGGATCTGCTGCTCTCACTGCGGGAGACCGCGGACATCGTGATCATCGACACCGCGCCCCTGCTGGCGGTCACCGACGGCGTCGTGGTCGCGGTACAGGCCGACGGGGCCCTGCTGGTCACCAAGGCCGGCAAGACGTCGCGTGACGAGGTGATGGCGGCGGCGGAGGCACTGAGTTCGGTGGCCGCGCGGCTGCTGGGCTGTGTGCTGAACATGGCCAAGACGTCGGCGACCGAGTCGTACCAGTACGAGGCGTACCGGGTCATCCAGCCGACCGGGGAACCGGGCCGGCGGCCCGGGACGACAGCCGACCAGGACGCTCCGCCCGCGACGAAGCGGAACACCCGGATCGGGCAGTCGGAAACGACGGCGGCCGGGCAGAGCGCGCCGCCCGAAGCGATGCCCGGGAACAGGACGTACAGCGAGACCACCGCGCCGACCGAGGCGAGTGCGGCCAGTGCGGTCGACGCGTACACCATCCGGGCGATGAGCGAACCGACCCAGGAATTCACCCGGATCCCGTGATGAGCCGGATCACTGCTGCCCAGGAACTGGCGGTGGCCAGATGAAGATTGGCATCCTGTCGTACTTCTTCCCACCGGAACCGGCGTTCATCCCGGGCAGCCTCGCCGAGGAGTTGGCCACCCGGGGGCATGAGGTGCGGGTGTTGACCGGCTTCCCCGACTATCCGGGCGGGCAGCTCTATCCCGGCTGGCGACAGCGCTGGAAGCACCAGACCACGAGCGAGCGGATCACCGTACGGCGGGTGCCGCGCTATCCCGGCCACGACGCCTCCGCCGCCCGCATGGTGGCGAGTTACCTGTCGTTCGCCGGTAGCGCCGCGTTGGTCGCGCCACGATATCTGGCCGACGTCGACGCGCTGTACGTCTACCACCCGCCGGCCACCACGTTCGCGGCTGCCGGGTTGCTACGACTGCTACGCCGGATCCCCACCGTCCTGCACGTACAGGAACTGTGGCCGGAGTCGGTTGCCGTCTCGGACGTGGCCCGCAGCCGTGCCGCCGAACGGCTCCTCTACGGCGGCCTGGCCAGTACGGTGCGACGGATCTACCAGGCGGCCAGCGGCATCGCGGTCATCGCCCCGTCGATGCGGGAGCTGGTGATCGCTCGCGGTGCCGACGAGGCGAAGGTCCGGGTGGTGCTCAACTGGACCGATGAGCGGATCTTCCGGCCGGTGGCGGCGACCAGGGCGGCCCGTCAGGCGATCGGGCACCGGGGACGGTGCACCGTGATGCACGCGGGCAACATGGGGCCGTTCCAGCGGATAGAGACGGCGGTGCGGGCAGCCGCCCAGGTCGAGGGATCCCTCGACCTGGTGCTGGTCGGATCGGGTAGCGAGGAGCAGCGGGCCCGGCAGTTGACCGCCGAACTCGGTGCCACCAACGTACGTTTCGTCGGGAGCCGGCCGCCCGAGGAGATCGCCGAGTTGTACGGTGCCGCCGAGTATCAGCTCGTCATGCTGCGGGACCTGCCGGCGCTGCGCGGCACCGTGCCCTCGAAGCTACAGGCCGCCCTCTCCTGCGGCTCGCCAGTCGTGGCGTCCGCCGGTGGGGACACCGCCGACCTGGTGGAGCGGGCCCGCGCGGGACTTTCCTGCCCGCCCGAGGACTGGCAGGCACTGGCCGACCGGTTCGCCCTGGCGTCGGTGATCCCGGCGGAGGCGAGGGCCGAGATGTCCCACCGGGCACGGGAGAGCTACCTGTTGCGCATGTCGATGCGGGCCGGCGTCGACCAGATCGAGCAGATGCTGGTCGAGGCGGTGGCCCGCCGGGACGAGCAGTCGGGCGACCAATCAGCCGACGGGTGACCTCCCGTACCCGTCGGACAGTCGGTAGAGAGGGTCTCGCCGTGCGGCTCCTGCGCATCGTTCCCGCGTTCGTGGCCGGTCTCGCCCTGACCGGTCCTGCGATGGTCGGCGGCCCGCCGGCCGCAGGGTCGGCCGCGCCGTACCCGCCACCGCCACCCGTCCTCCTGGTGAACCCGGTGACGGCCACACCCGGGGCGACCACGACCCTCGTGGTGGTGGGCTTCGGGGCCGACGAGACCGTCGACATCGTGGTCACCCGAGCGCTGAACCTCCGGGCGACCACCGATGCCAACGGCCGACTCGAAACCAGGTTCCAACCGGAGCAGCTCGGGACGTTCACACTGGTCGCAACGGGACGGCGGTCCGGGCGTACGGCAACCGCCAGGTTGACCGTGATCAGGACCCCGTCGTCGAGTGCCGGCGGCATTCCAGGCGAGCAGTTGCGGACCGGCCTGGCTGCGGTGTCTGCCGGTTCGGTGCTGCTGATGCTGGCGCTCGCCCGACGTCGGCGTCGCATCCGTGCCCTACCGGAGAGCAGTTCGCCGGGACCGGTCCGGCCCGGTCCCGGCGACCGGATGGGCGGGGGAGGGCACCGGCGTACAGTCGACTGATGACTAGCGCCGCCGAGCCGATGCCGGGCCACATCGAGAGCCCAGGGGTACCTGCGGCGGAGCCGACCAGCGTGTTGCTGGCCGGCCACGATGTGCCGCTGGGACGGTACACGACCGTGCGGCGGCTGCTGCCGCACCGGCAACGGCGGATGATCGGTGCCTGGTGCTTCGTGGACCACTTCGGCCCGGACGACGTGACCGGTCTACCGGGCATGCAGGTCCCCCCACACCCGCACACCGGCCTGCAGACGGTCACCTGGCTGTTGGATGGGGAGATCCTGCACCGGGACAGCCTGGGTAACAGTCAGCCCATCCGGCCCGGGCAGCTCAACGTGATGACCTCCGGCCGCGGCATCGCCCACTCCGAACAGTCACCGTCGGACCATCCGCCGCTGATGCACGGCCTGCAACTGTGGGTGGCCCTGCCTGACGAGGCACGGCACGGTCGACCGGGGTTCGCCCACCATGCCGACATACCGGTGCTTCCCGGCAGCGGCATGAAGGTGACCGTCCTGGTCGGCGAGTTCGACGGCGTACGGTCCCCGGCGGTCGTGCACACACCGCTGCTCGGGGTGCAGA
Organism: Micromonospora sonneratiae; assembly: GCF_042679305.1. Lineage (NCBI taxonomy): Bacteria > Bacillati > Actinomycetota > Actinomycetes > Micromonosporales > Micromonosporaceae > Micromonospora > Micromonospora sonneratiae. The sequence goes on from NZ_JBHTMP010000004.1 coordinate 105,808, forward strand.
TCGAACTCTCCACCGATGGCGTGACCCGGGTGCCGTTGGACGCCGCGTTCGAGCACGGCGTGCTGGTGCTGTCGGGTGCGGCCGAGGTCGCCGACGTCACCCTCAAGCCCGGGTCGTTTCTCTACCTGGCTCCCGGTCAGCGGGAACTGACCATCCGGGGCGGTGCCGAGAGCCGGTTGGTGCTGTTGGGTGGCGAGCCGTTCAACGAGCCCCTGGTGATGTGGTGGAACTTCGTCGGACGCTCCCACGAGGAGATCGTCGAGGCGCGTGAGGACTGGATGGCCGGACGCCGGTTCGGCACCGTGGCGCAGGACGATGCGCCGCCGCTGCCAGCGCCGACGATGCCTGCTGTCCGACTGAAGGCCCGGGACCGGTACGGCCGTCTGGTCGGGTGAGCAACCGCGCCGACCGGTGGCCCGGACCGGCCGAGGTTGGCGGTGGCTGAGGGGGCTTGGCTCGGCCCGTTCCGGGTAGTCGCACCGGATGACAGGCACGGTCATGACCAGCGTGGAAGAAAAGAAGCGGATGGCTCGCCGCCTGGTCGGCAGCGGTCGGGGGTTCGCCGAGGCGTACGGCTTCCGGGTTACCAACAACCCGGCCAGCCTGTTCCAGGTGCTCTACCTGTCCATCCTGCTCCGGCGGGCGAGGGACTTCCGGCGGGCGATCACCACGGCGCAGGCGCTGCGGGACATGGGCTGGGAGAGCCCGGCACGGCTGGCGAGGTCGTTGCACGAGGCCAGGTCCCGGGTCCTGCGGGAGGGGTGCTGTCCCCGGAATCCGGACGAGGTGGCCAGCATCCTCGGTGATCTCGCACTCGGCCTCGTCGAACGGTACCGGGGCGACCTGCGCCGGCTGCGCGTCGAGGCCCGCTACGACCCGGGCCAGGAACGGCGTCTGCTCAAGGAACTCGCCGGTGTGGACGACGGCGTCGTCGACCTGTTCTTCAGGGATGTCCAGGCACTGTGGCGGGAGGTCGCGCCGGTCGCCGATCAGCACGCGTTGACCGCTGCCCGTCGTCTCGGCCTGGGACGATCGGCCACCGAGTTGGCCGAGCTGGCCGGCAGCGGAGAATCGGAGAAACTGGCCTGGTTGGTAGGAGCCCTGGCCAGAGTGGATCTGGAGAACAGCTACGGCGAGTTTGCGCAGCCGGTCCGGGCTTGAGCACGGGTACGACAGCGTGGGCTTACCCACAATTCCGGGCTAATCCACCTTATGGGTGATGCCGGATCGTATGATGGGTCCGGTAGCGATGCCTGCCCGGTTCGAGCAGGCATCTGCCGCCCGGCGATCGTGTCCGGTTCGGACACGTCGGAACTCGCCGGGGCTTCGTCGGACGTGGTGACCTGGGTGGGGGATGCCCCCGCCCAGGCGCCTCGTCCGTTTCTTTCTACTACCCCGGTGAGCGGCTGCGCCCCCGACCCACCGGCCGCCACGTCGTCGTCTCCGGTCCACGTGGGCTCCTTCTGCCAGACGAGGCGATGCCGCCATCTACGTCGATTGGCGTAGCAGCAATGCCCACCTTGGGAGGACGTCGCTCCCGGCCTTTTCGGCGATCGTGAAGCCATGACGGAGTTTCGACGTACGGCGGCACGAACGTGACTCCGCTGTTGGCCTCGGTCCTCTTGTCGGTGGCCTCGGCAGCGGCGTACGCGACCGCAGCGGTGCTCCAGGACCGGATCGCGGCGTACGCCCGGCAGCCGGCCGGCAGCGGTGAACCACTCTTCGACTTCCTGCTGCGCGGCCGGTGGTGGGCGTCGGTCGGACTGACCGGCACGGGTGCCCTGCTGCACGTGCTGGCGCTGGTCTACGGGCCGTTGGCGGTGGTGCAACCGTTGGGCGTGCTCACGCTCGTCCTCGCGCTGCCGTTCGGCGTGGCAGCGGCGGATCGCCGGGTAACCTTCCGCAGGTGGTGGGGGGCCGGGGCGATAGTCGCCGGTCTGGCGGTCTTCCTGGCGCTGACCGTACCCGGACCGGTCGACGATGGGCTCGATCAGAACCAGGCCTGGCTGGTGGCCGGCGTGGCCGCCGCCGTACTCCTCGGCCTGCTGCCGGTGGTCCGGTGGTGTCGGCGACCTGCGGTCCGCAGCCTGCTGCTGGCCGTCGCCGCCGGGATCGCCTTCGCCGTGGGGTCGGCACTGACCCAGACCGTGCTGCGTCAGGTCGGCCGGGCCAGCCTCGGCCTCGTGGTTCTCCCGCTGGTGCTGGCCCTGGCCGGCATGGCGGTCGCGGGGCTGCTGCTGTCCCAGTTCGCCTACCGTTACTCGGACCTGGGTGTGCCGTTGGCCACGCTGACCCTGGCCAACCCCATCGCCTCCACCACCATCGCGGTGGTCGTCCTGGGGGAGCGGCCCGAGGCCGGGGCATGGGGGACACTGGCCGTCGTGCTGGGCTGTGTCGTCGCCGGTCGGGGCGTGGTGCTGTTGGCCACGTCAGAACAGCCGAACGGTGACGATCGGGGTCGGCCAACGGCAGCCGGTGGGCCGGGGCCGGCTCGACCGTCGTCCCCGGCTTCGGGCCGGCCGGCACCGTCCTCCGGTGAGCGCTCGCCACTCCCCGACGCGGTTCTGAGCGCCGCTGCCGCCGACTCCGACGGGCTCGGAAGCCTGCCCGAACCGCGACTGCCCTGTGGGGCCGGCGGGCAGCGGTGAACCCGGCTCGCGGTGCCGGGGACCGGCAGCGGGTCACCGCACCAACCCGGCGATCAGGTTGATGGTCGACGCAATGATCACCGCGCCGAACAGGTACGACAGCAGGGCGTGCCGCATCGCCGTCGTCCGCATCTGGTTGCTGGTGAGGTTGGTGTCGGAGACCTGAAACGTCATGCCGATGGTGAAGGAGACGTAGGCGAAGTCGGAGTAGCGGGGCGGGGAATGCTGGTTGAAGTTGATTCCGCCGTCGGGGCCGGTGTAGTAGAGCCGGGCGTAGCGGGCGGTGTAGACGGTGTGCACGATCGTCCAGGACAGCAGCACGCTCCCGATGCCCAGGCCGATCTGGAGCTGCTGGGCGTGTCCGTGGACGGACTCGGCACCGGCCAGTACGACCCCGATCGCCAGCAGGCTGGCCACACAGGCGACCAGCAGCAGGGTGTCCCGTAGGGCGAGGTTGGGCTCCTCACGGACGGCCAGTCGTGCGGTGCTCTTCGGGTCCATCGGCCAGATGGCCGCCCAGGCCCAGGTCAGGTAGGTCAGGGCGGCGACATCCCAGCCGACCAGGGGGGCGAGCTTCGGCGAGTGCAGCAGACCGAACAGTCCGCCGGCGCAGACCCCGGCGACCGCCATGACGGCCAGTTGAAGCGACGGCGGTGCCGGATCGGTCTGCGTCCTGTTCCTTCTCCAGGTCCGCACGTTGGGTCAGGCGGTCCCGCTCAGATCCCGCGCAGGTGCCGGGCGACCCGCTGGTGCGCGCGGTTGCGGGTCTTGGCAGCCAGGTCTGCGGGCGTGACCTCCGGGGCACGGGCGGTAGCCGCCGAGCGGGCGACCTCGTTGGTGTTGTGGTAGTCCACGGGCGGCATGGCGCGTAGCGCCTTCAGCACCTCCGGAGGGGCGCCCGCCCGCTCCGCCTCGCGGACGATGTCCTGTTTCTCGGCTGGAAAGTCCATCGAGTTGAGATACCGCAGTACGTCGGCGTTGGTCACCACGGTCGCGCTCCCCACCGGTAGGTCTGGTCACGGACCGTGTGCTTACCCGTTCCGGTGATGGTCACGCCTGGCCTGTCGGGATACGCGGGACCTGCCGGGATACGCGGGACCTGCCGGGATACGCGGGACCTGACGGGATACGCCTGGCCTGCCGGGATACGCGTGGTCGGACGGAATACTCGTGGGCTGCCGGGGGCACACCGTCGACCGGCCTGGTCGACGGCCGGTCCGGCCGTTTGCCGCCCGTGCCGCCGGGTAACCGGCTGCTTCTGCCGCCGGTACGGCGTGACACGTCGTGCCGGGGCAAGGTCGTGTCATGACGCGAAGGAGATGGCCGGCATGAACTACGACACCTTCATCGACCTGGTCGCCCAGCGCGCCCGGGTCCCCTCGGAGCAGGCAGTCGACCTCACCCGCGCGACGTTGGAGACGCTGGCCGACCGGTTGACCAGCGGAGAGGTGTTGGATCTCGCGGTACAGCTCCCCAAGCCACTGCAGACGACACTGCGCAAGCGGGGCGAGGCCAGGGAGTCGTTCGGGGTGGAGGAGTTCACCCGCCGGGTGGGCGTGGGGGCCGGAGTCGACGAGGCGACCGCCGGCACCGGCCTGCAGGCGGTCTTCACGACCCTGCGCGAGGCGGTCAGCGGCGGCGAGTTCGACGAGGTGATGACCCAGTTGCCTGGTGAGTACCGGGACCTGGTCGCACCCTCGATGATGCCCGGCGGCGTGCTACGCGACCGGTAGGGACGATCAAGGCCGCCGGTCAGGCAACCGCACCCTGGTCGCGTAACCGGGATATCTCGCCATCGTCCAGTCCGAGTTCGTGCAGCAGCTCGTCGGTGTGCTCGCCCGGCTGCGGCGGTGGCCGCCGGATGACGCCGGGCGTACGGCTGAACCGAGGGGCCGGCGCCGGTTGGCGGACCCCGTACGGTTCGACGAAGACCTCCCGTGCGGCCAGGTGTGGATGCCCCGGCGCCTCCGCCCAGTCGAGTACGGGCGCCACGCACGCGTCGGTGTGTTCCAGCAGCGCCGCCCACTCGTCCCGGCTGCGACTGCGGAAGAGCCGGGCCCAACGCTCCCGGTCGGCCGCCCAGTTCCCGGGGAGGGTGCGGTCCCGTCCGGTGCCGGGTTCCGGCTCGAAGCCGGTCCGGTGGACCAGTTCGTCGTAGAACCGGGGTTCGAGTGCGCCCACGGCGAGGTAGCGCCCGTCCGCACACTCGTACGTGTCGTAGAACGGTGCCCCTCCGTCGAGGAGGTTTACCCCGCGCGGGTCCTGCCACCGGCCCATTCGACGTAGGGCGTGGATCTGGGTGGACAGCACCGAGACACCGTCCACGATCGCGGCGTCGATCACCTGGCCGACGCCACCGGCCTGTACGTCGTACAGCGCGCAGACCACCCCGAAGGCCAGCATCATGCCGCCCCCACCGAAGTCACCGAGCAGGTTCAGCGGCGGCACCGGGGGCCCGTCCGACCGACCGATTCCGTGTAGGACACCGGTCAGCGCGAGATAGTCGATGTCGTGCCCGGCGTGCTGGGCGTTGGGGCCGTACTGCCCCCAGCCGGTCATCCGCCCGTAGACCAGCCGGGGATTGACTTCGAGGCAGTCGGCCGGCCCGAGCCCGAGCCGCTCGGTGACCCCGGGCCGGAAGCCCTCGACCAGTACGTCCGCCGTGCGGATCAGGTCGAGCACGACCTGTCGTCCGGCTGGTGCCTTGAGGTCGACACCGATCGAGCGTCGTCCCCGGTTGAGCAGGTCGGGGTGTGGCTGGCCGAACAGCTCCGCCTGTACCCCGTCGACCCGGTCCACCCGTACCACGTCCGCCCCCAGATCGGCCAGCATCATCGCGGCGAACGGTCCGGGCCCGATGCCGGCCAGTTCGATCACGCGGATGCCGGAGAGGGGGCCCTCCAGGTGCGGTCGACGCTCCGCCGTCATGGGGTCACCATAGGCGATTCGTGGTGAGGGTGGTCCATCGGAAGATGTACGCCGTTTTCCCCAGCCGGTAGGACGGATGGTCCCGATCCGGCTGCGAACCTGAACAGGTCAGGGGCACCGATCGGACGGGGAAAAGAATGGCAGCGGTCGAAGTCGCAGTGGGCCGTGGCGGCGGCGGTACCGGCCAACACCATGGCCGACTGGCCCTGCTCGACGTGTTGCGTGGGGTGGCCATCCTGGGAACGTTGGCCACCAACATATGGATCTTCGCTACCCCGGGCGGGGAGCAACGCGTACTGGACGACTCGGCCAGCATCTCGGTCACCGCCGGCCTCTCCACCGATCCGGGTGCGGCACTGGTGGAGGGCGCGTTCCGGTTTCTGGCCAACGGCAAGTTCCTGGCCCTGCTGACCATCCTGTTCGGTGTGGGGCTGGCGATCCAGCACCGGTCCAGCCAGTCCCGTGGCCGGCCCTGGCTACGTAGCTACCTGTGGCGACCCGTGCTGCTGTTCATCGAGGGCAGCCTGCACTTTCTGTTGATCTTCGCGTACGACGTCCTGATGGGCTACGCCCTCACCGCCGTACTCGTCGCCGTGCTGGTGGGACGCTCGGTCCGTACCCAGAGGGTCGCGATGTACCTGGCCGGTTCCCTCCACGTCACGTTCATGGCCCTGCTCACGGTGGCCCTGCTGCTGGCCCCTGCTACCGGACCGGCAACCACGACGGATGGGGCACCACGCGGGGAAGGTGCGCTGTTCACCACCGGCAGCTACCTCGACCAGGTGTCGTTCCGGGTGGAGAACCTGCTGGCGCTGCGGCTGGAGCCGATCATCAGTTTCGGTCTGCTGGTCTTTCTCTTCCTGCTCGGGGTGCGGCTGTTCCATGCCGGTGCCTTCGGCGCTGACGAGCGTGGCCAGCTACTGCGGCGTCGGCTGATCTGGATCGGGCTGGGCGTGGGTCTCCCGCTGAACGTGTCCACCACGCTGATCGGCCCGGAACTGTTCCTCGTGGACCGGTACGTCTGCGCGCCGATCATGGCACTCGGCTACCTGGGACTGGTCGGCTGGATCGTGGACCGGGCCCGGAGTGCCGATCCGGTCACCACCGCGTTGGCCGCTGTCGGCCGTACCGCGCTCTCCGGTTACGTGCTGCAGAACCTCCTGAGTGCGATCGTCTGCTATGGCTGGGGGCTGGGCCTGGCCACCGCACTCGACGCGAGCCGGCCCTGGTGGGTGCTGGCGATGTGGGTGATGGTCGGTGTGATCCTGGTCGGGATGTCCCGGCTGTGGCTGAGGTGGCTCGGCCAGGGACCGCTCGAGGCGGCGCAGAAGTGGGTGCTGACCCGGCTCAGCCGATGAACGACCCGGGTGAGGGGCGGTGCTGGAGCGGACGTAGCGACCGGGCCGGACAGTCGGGGGTCGACTGTGGACAGCGACTTGTCCAGCCCCGGTTGGGGCCTTAACCTGGACCGGACATTCCCATCGTCGATGGCCCGTGTGCGCCGCCAAGCACACCCAACGTGAAGATCGATTCTCGCGGCGGAGCCGCTTCGCGCCGGTGAGCCCGGCCATCCGTATCCGCCCCCGACGGGAGCTACGCGCCGTACGCCGTCGGCGTCCGCACCGGTGTTGGGGACACCTGATCGCGGCACCACTGTGGCCGATGCACGGGGCCAATCTCGGTACCCTGCTACGTACCTGCGACGCGGTCGGCGCGTGTCTCGCCGTACCACCGTTCGACTGGGTCGATGGTGCCCTGGCCCGGGGGAACACCCTCCGCCAGCCGACCTGTGTGCACCGCGTCGGCAATCCGGTGCGGTGGCTGTCCGGTGAGCGGGCCCGGGGCTCGCGCATCATGGGTGTCGAATTGGCCGAGGAGGCGATTCGCCTCGCCGACCTGCCCGCCGCCCGGCAACGCACCATCGTCGTACTCGGACACGAGGCCGACGGCATTCCCGTCGAGGCGCTCGACGTTCTCGACAGCGTGGTCGAGATTCCGATGGTGGGTACGGGGTTGAGCCTGAACGTGGCCGTGGCCGGCTCTCTGGTGCTCTACAAGCTTGCCGGGCTCGTGTAGCCGGCCGCGTCGGATTGGCGGACGCCCGGTTCCTCGGCAGGTTGGAGTGACGTTCGGGAACCCATTGGCGGACACGCCGGTTTTGGCAACCTTATTAACCGATAGGGTGCGGGTGGTGGCGACCGGCCAACCTCCGTCAGGGCGAGCCGCAGAACAGGTGACCGAGAGCTATTGCATACCGCTGTCGGGGGCGCTTTCCCGGTTCGCGGTCGTTGTTGTCCACGCGGTTCCGGGTAGCCCCCGCCGATCCGATCTGATCAGCGGGGGTGGACCAGCTACGACGCCCAGCAGGGGAGGCGGGCTGTCGCTCAACGCTCGTTGTACGCCTTGACCACGGAAGCGGGGATCCGACCGCGCTCGGAAACCTCGTAACCGTTCTTGGCCGCCCATTCCCGGATGGCCTTGTTCTGGTCACGGTCGGTCCGGGTCGGAGCTGCGCCACCGGCGCGACGACCCGGGCGGCGTCCTTCCACCCCGCTCCGACCAATGCGGTTACCCGCCGTGAGGTACGGGTCCAGCGCTTTGCGGAGCTTGCCCGCGTTCTTTTCCGACAGGTCAATGGTGTAGTTCACGCCGTCCAGGCCGAACTCCACGGTGCGGTCGGCTTCTCCACCATCGAGGTCGTCTGTCAGAACGGTGATTACTTGCCTTGCCATAGCTGGTCACTCCTCGTGAACAATCAGTATCGTGGGTCGAGTTTGACGCATCAGGGCTTAAAACTGCAAGCTGTTCGGCCAGTCTCATCGGTCCCGGGGGTCGTCGGCCCGAGTGTGGCCCTTCCGCGCTTTTCCGCTGCTTGTCTGAGCCACCTGGTGTGGTGATCGATGTTGTCGATTCGCTGGAAGTGTCAGACTGGGCATTAGCGGCTGTAGAAGTGAGCAAGACTGACGCCCGGCCCGCCAGCACCGTTTGTCGAATGGTTTGACGGACCATAGTCCGACTTGGTGAGAAGGTCTCGGGCAACGGAAACCTCGCGGTTGTGACCAGGGTGCGACCGGGACCAACAGGCAATATGAAACGCGCCGGCGGCCGGCGCTCGGTTCGGCCGGCAGTCGGCGGCGGGTGCCGGGTCACGAGGTTGTCGGCGAGGTGTCCCCGGGCTTGACGGTCGTGGCGGTGGCAGCGGCCCGTTCACGAGAGGCAGCGGAACCCGTTTGCCCCTCAGCCTACGACGCCCGCCGACCGTTCCTGCCTGTGCGGCAGGGCGGGTATCGGCGGGCGTGTGGATATGTGGATATGCAGAGGAAGGGCGCGGACCCCGGCACCCGGCCGACAAATCACCGCGCCCGGGTGTGACCGGTCAGCGGGCGAACGTGCCGACCATATTTCCGCTGGTCAGTTCATGACCGGCGATCGCCTTGCGGATGTCGGGGACCTGCGGCGTGGCGGGTAGTTCCAGTGGTTGGTCCACTGCGAAGATGCGGAAGAAGAATCGGTGCGGGTCGTCATTGATGGGTGGACGAGGGCCGCCCCAACCGGCGCTGCCGAACCCATTGATCCATTCTTGTCCGCCGGCCGGTGTCTGTCCCTCGGCCACCCCTGTGGTGCCGGGGTCGATGCCGGTTACCAACCAGTGCAGGAAGGGGGTCGGGCCGGCATCGCGGTCCTCCACCAGGAGGACGAGTTCGCTCGCGGATTCCGGCACGTCAGACCATTCCAGCGGTGGGGAGATGTTTCCGCCGTCCATGGAAAAGCGCTGCGGCATCAGATCGTGGTCGTTGAAGGCGGAACTGCGAATCGGTATGCCGGCCATGTATGCCCTCCTCGGAACGAGTCGACCCCGGATACTCGGGGCCGCGTACCCCGGCCGGACCGTGCGAAACGCCGCTGCGAGGGGTTCCGGCCCGGTTTCGGACCGGTGGGGTCGATCGCCGGAATGTCGGGATCCTCCGGCCGATCGGCCGTGCCCGGAGGTAGCCCGCAACTGACGACCCGCAACTGACGGACAGGCACCGGTCGGGATAAGCGGTCGAGATGAGATTTGCCCGGAGTCCTGTATTTTGCGATCATCCGGCAGTCACCGTGCCGTACGCCGGAACTGGTGCCGCCTACGGACGCCACTAGAATCGGCCCGGCCAGGGTGTAAGCAGTCGGTGGGCGACCGGACAAAGGAAGACATGACTATCTACAGCGCGGCACGGCTCCGTAAGGTCCGGGTCATCGTGACTGGCGGAGGAACCGGCGGCCACACGTACCCAGCATTGACCACGATCCGTACGCTGCGAGCCCGGCTGGCGGAGGCCGGTGCGGAGCCCGAGCTGCTCTGGGTCGGCGTCGCCCACGGCCTGGAAGCCAAGATCGCCCGGCAGGAGAACGTGCCGTTCAAGGCGATCACCACCGGCAAGCTGCGCCGCTCGCCAAACCTACGTGAGCTGGGCCGCAACATCGCCGACGCGTTCCGGATCCCGCTCGGTGTCCTGCAGGCGATCATGACCGTGGTCAGGACCCGGCCCGCCGTGGTCTTCTCCACCGGCGGGTACGTCTGCGTCCCGATCGGCGTCGCCGCCTGGCTGACCCGTCGACCGCTGGTCATGCACGAGCAGATCCTCACGCTCGGCCTGGCCAACCGGATCCTGGCCCAGCTGGCCACCCGGATCCTGCTCAGCCACGAGTCGTCCGTGGAGCATCTGCCGGCCCGGGCCAGGAGCCGCGCGGTGGTGACGGGTAACCCGATCCGGCCCGAGGTGCTGGCCGGCAACCGGGCGGCGGCACTGGCGGCCTACGGCCTGGACCCGGATCTGCCGCTGGTCTTCGTCACCGGCGGCGCCCAGGGTGCCCTACAGGTCAACAACCTGGTTGCCGAGATCCTGCCGGACATCCTGCCCGGCTGCCAGGTCCTGCACCAGTGCGGCGAATACTCGTTCACCCGGATGCAGGAGGTCGCCGCCGCCCTGCCCGGCTACCTGCGTGACCGCTACCGCGTGGTCGACTACGTACACGGGGAACTGCCCGACGTGCTGGCCGCCGCCGACATTGTCGTTGCCCGCAGCGGTGCCGGAACCGTCGCGGAACTGACCGCGCTGGGCAAGGCGTGCGTCTTCATCCCGCTGATCCCGACCGGGGGCGACGAGCAGCGTCGTACGGCCCGGCACCTCGCCGACGCCGGAGCCGCCCGCATGCTGGCTGGCCCGGACGCCACCCCGGACCGCCTACGCGACGAGGTGATCGCGCTGTTGAAGGACCCACGGCAGCGTCAGCGGCTGGCTGACAACGCCCGACAGCACGGGCGGCCGGACGCCGCCACCGCAGTGGCGCGGCAGCTCATCGACGCGGCCCGTAAGGACTGACGGGCGCGGCCCGGCTGCGGCCGGCTCCGCTACCGGCCCGCTGGGCCCGCCGGGGCACGGTCCCAGCGGGCCGTGGCATGATCCTGCATGGAGCAGGCCACCGTGCGACCTCGGCACGGCTGCTCCTGCCGCAAGCACCGAGTGCAGGGAGAACCCGATGTCGGACCGCAGCGTTCCGGAAGGTGCAGCCGACCTTTCCGCGGCCGAGCCCGTCGAGCCCGTAGAGGTCGAGGAGCCGGCCGCACTCGAGGAGTCGGCTGAGAGCGAGGAACCGGTCGAGTTCGCGAACCGGGCCGCTCGTCGTGCCCGGGGTAAGGGCGGCGCCAAGTCGCGACCGGCCGGCGTGGGCAAACAGGTCGGCAGTGGCCGGGGATCGGTCCAGGGGCCGCGTCAGTGGGGCAACCGCCGGAGCGGCTGACCCCACCGGACCGGCCGGTCCGACGGTCCCGCCGCCCCGGCCGGTACCGGGTCAGGCAGGCTGTTCCGGACCGCGGTAACTCGCTCTTCGAGCGGATCGTCGGCGGTGGTGTTGCCAGCTTCCGAGCGCCAGCATCACCACCAACGCGAACAGGAGGCACTGTCCGAAGGGCCAGGCCACCGCGAGCAGCCTTCGTAGTATGCCTTCCGGCCACGATGCCGACGGTCCACCGAAGCTGTCCAACAACCGGGTCGGCACATCGACGAACAGCACGTTCTCCGGCAGGTCGACCAACCGGTGTTGGCTGCCGTCCGATCGGAACTCCATCAGCTCGACCCCGCCCACGGTCCACCAGTCGGTCTCGGACCAGGAGTCGTCGTCCGGGCGCTTGACCACACCCTCCTCCGGTCGATAGACGGCGACCACCGCGTCGCCGTCGTCCTGCCAGCCGAGCAGCCGGGCGGCCAGGCCCCGGGCGGGCGGCAACGTCGGCCCGGCAACGGGGGCACCGGTCGGTACGTCCAGGTAGCCGATCTGCCACGACCGTCGCCGCAGGGCCGACTCGTCGCAGGCGGTGTCGCCCTCGCAGGTGTCGGTGGAGAAGACGGCGATCCGGTTCCCGTCCGCCAACCAGGCGCCCGGTCCGGCCAGCCGGTCTCCGGGCGAGAGGGGGGCGAGCCTGCGGACGGTCGCCCGGTTCGGGTCGACGATGTGGATGGCGTCCCTGGTCGCCACCGCGATCCGTGCGCTGTCCGGGGAGAACGCGACGAAGTTCCCGGGCTGGTAGGTGCCGCGGATCTTCGGCAACTCCCGCACCGTTCCGGTGGTCAGGTCCAGCAGTCGGAGTTGCAGCTGCCGCACCTCGGGGTCGGGCATGAGGGAGGGGGTCGGGAGGACCAGCAACGACCTACCGTCCGGGGCCCAGGCTATCGGGGTGCCTCCGTCGTACTCGGTCACCTTTCCGCTGGTCAGGTCGAACACCGCGGTCCGGTCACCGCCGTCCGCGCTCGCCCCTTCCAACCACGGCTGGCTTGCCAGTTGCCGACCGTCCGGTGAGATCAGCAGGCCGTCGGCCATTCCCGCGGTGGTCTCACCCACCGTACGAGCCAGCCGGTAGCCGCCGTCGCGACCGATGACGAGGCTGCGCCCCTCCCAGCCCCAGATGTCACTACCCCGCAACTCCTCGTCGCCGCTGACCACGATGGCGGCCGGCCCGGGCGGACTCTCGACGATGGTGTCCTCACCGGTCAGTGGGGGATAGACGGTGGACGGCACCACCGGTGGGTCGCGTCGGGCCGGCGAGAAGTCGTCAGGGATGGTCCGGTCCAGCAACAGCGGGGTGCCGGTCAACGCGCCGGCCACCACTGCCACGGCGACGACCGCGAGTACGGTGGTGATCCGTCGGCGACGCCGCGCCCGGGGCCAGATGTCCGGGTGTACCCGGGCCGGCCGGGCCTGGTCGGCGATCCGGTGCAACATCTCGGTCAACTGTCGGTCCGTCACGGTCGTACCTCCATCAGGTCCGCCAGTTCCGGCGCGAGCGTGCGTAGCCGGGCGAGTCCGTCGCGGACCTGGCTCTTTACCGTGCCGACCCGGCAGTTGAGGATCTCGGCGGTCTGCGCCTCGGTGCAGTCCTCGAAGTAGCGCAGGATCAGCGCCGCCCGCTGTCGCGGACCGAGCCTGGCCAGGGCCTGCTGTACCGAGAGCATCACCGTCACCTGCTCGGCATCGTCCGACACCGGTCGATCGGTGCCGGACAGTGGAGCCTCGGGCCGCCGGCTGGCTCTTCGCCACCACGTCACGTGTTGGTGGTAGAGCACCCGGTGGACGTAGGGGTCGGGGTCGCCCGCCGCCACCACCCGTTTCCACCGGCCCGCCACCCGCAGGAACGTCTGCTGAACCAGATCCTCCGCGAGATGATGATCGTTGGTGAGCAGATAGGCGATTCGGGACAGGGCCGCGCTGCGCGCTCGCACGTACGCCTCGAACGATTGCCGGTCGGCATCCACATGCCACCTCCTCCGCCAGCTAACACGCCTTCACCGGTTCGTTTGGAGGGGACCGAGGGCGGTAGGTGCGGCCGGGGTGCCAACGAGTCGTTGACTATCGATGTCTCGTTCTTTACGGTTGCCCGAAAAGTAACTCGTATGACATTAGATCATCGCTTGGCGTCACCTGAAAACCTGGAGGAAGCATGATGCAGCGCATGAAACTCCCGGGCCTTCTCGGTGAACTGGCTGCGGAATTCGCCGGTACGATGATCCTCATCCTCTTCGGGGTGGGCGTGGTCGCCCAGGTGGTCGCCGGTGGCATCGGTGACCACGACAGCATCGCCTGGGCCTGGGGCCTGGGCGTCGCCCTCGGTGTGTACGTCGCGGCGCGGATCAGCGGGGCACACCTCAACCCTGCGGTCACCCTGGCACTCGCCGTCTTCAAGGGCTTCCCCTGGCGCAAGGTGCTGCCGTACAGCCTGGCCCAGACCGTGGGTGCCTTCGTCGCCGCGCTGCTCGTGCGGTGGAACTACAGCGAGGTGCTGACCAGGGTGGATCCCGGGCACACCATCAAGACGCAGGGAGTCTTCTCGACCCTGCCCGGCAACGGTGAGCTGCCGGTGGGGCAGTGGGGCGGACTACGGGACCAGGTGATCGGCACCGCCATCCTGCTGTTCGTCATCCTCGCCCTCACCGACCTGCGTAACTCGCCCCCGGCGGCCAACCTCACCCCGGTGGTGATCGGGCTGCTCGTCGTCGGGATCGGCATGGCGTGGGGAACCAACGCCGGTTACGCCATCAACCCGGCCCGCGACTTCGGTCCGCGACTGGCCTCATTCCTCACGGGGTACGAGACGGCCTTCTCCGACCAGTATGGTGATCTCTACTTCTGGGTGCCCATCGTCGGTCCGTTGGTCGGCGGACTGATCGGTGCCGCCCTCTACCAGGTGCTCATCGGACGGTTCCTGCGCACCGACGAGCCGCTCGAACCCGGCCGCCTACCCACCCAGGCCCGGACCACCCCGGTCAAGGCCTGACCTCGATCCCTGTCGAGAAGAGGAGATCCCAATGCCTGACTTCGTCGGTGCGGTGGACCAGGGCACCACGAGCACCCGATTCATGATCTTCGACCACAGCGGTACGGAGGTCGGCCGCCACCAGCTCGAACACGAACAGATCCTGCCCCGGCCCGGGTGGGTCGAACACAACCCGGTCGAGATCTGGGAACGTACCTCGGCGGTGATCCGTACCGCGATGAACAGGTACGACCTGAGCGCGGTGGACCTCGCCGCGCTCGGTGTCACGAACCAGCGCGAGACGACGGTGGTCTGGAACCGGCGGACCGGGCGGCCGTACCACAACGCCATCGTCTGGCAGGACACCCGTACCGACCAGATCGCCGCCGCGCTGGACCGGGACGGGCGCGGCGACGTCATCCGCCGCAAGGCGGGACTGCCACCGGCCACCTACTTCTCCGGCGGCAAGATCCAGTGGATTCTGGAGAACGTCGACGGGGTACGCGAGGCGGCCCAGCAGGGCGACGCCCTGTTCGGCAACACCGACAGCTGGCTGATGTGGAACCTCACCGGGGGTGTCGACGGTGGCGTGCACGTCACCGACGTCACCAACGCCAGCCGTACCATGCTGATGAACCTGGAGACGCTCGACTGGGACGACGAACTGCTGTCCTTCTTCGACATTCCGAGGGCGATGCTGCCGCAGATCAGGCCGTCGTCGGATTCCGCCCGGTACGGCGACACCCTGCCCAACGGGCCGCTGGGCGGCGCGGTGCCGCTCACCGCCATCCTGGGCGACCAGCAGGCGGCCACCGTCGGTCAGGTCTGCTTCGCCCCCGGCGAGGCGAAGAACACCTACGGCACCGGCAACTTCATGTTGCTCAACACCGGTACGGACATCGTGCGGTCGAGGTCCGGGCTGCTCACCACCGTCTGCTACCAGTTCGGCGACCAACCCGCCGTCTACGCCCTCGAAGGATCGATCGCGGTAACCGGCTCGGCCGTGCAATGGCTGCGTGACCAGCTTGGCATCATCAGTGGGGCGGCACAGAGCGAGGCGCTGGCCGCGCAGGTCGAGGACAACGGTGGGGTCTACTTCGTACCAGCCTTCTCCGGGCTGTTCGCGCCGTACTGGCGGTCCGACGCGCGAGGGGCGATCGTCGGCCTCTCCCGCTACAACACCAACGCCCACCTCGCCCGCGCCACACTGGAGTCGATCTGCTACCAGACCCGGGACGTCACCGAGGCCATGGCCCGGGACTCCGGTGTCACCCTGGACGTGCTCAAGGTCGACGGTGGAGTCACCGCCAACCGCCTCTGCATGCAGTTGCAGGCCGACATCCTCGGGGTGCCGGTGAGCCGGCCGGTGGTCGCCGAGACCACCGCGCTGGGTGCCGCGTACGCCGCCGGGCTGGCGGTCGGTTTCTGGAAGTCCACCGACGAGCTGCGGCAGAACTGGAACGAGCAGGAGCGCTGGCAGCCGACCTGGTCGCCGGAGCGCCGGGCGGACGGTTACGCCCAATGGCAGAAGGCGGTGCAGCGTACCCTCGACTGGGTCGACGTCGACTGAGCCGGACCGCACGGAACGAAACCGTACGGAACCGCCGCCGCAGGGGACAGCGGCGGCGTTCCGATGCGTTCTGGTCGCTCAGTAGGTGTAGCCACCACCGCTCTGCGTGCTGTCCTGGCCGCCGGCGACCCGTTGCGCCTTCCCCCCTGTGGGGGTGATCGCGAACCACTTGCCACCCACGCCGTGACCCGCGGTCTGTCCGAGCCTGAGGTCGTCCTTGAAGTAGTACAGCGGCCAGCCCTTGAGCGTGACCTGCTCGCCACCGTCCGGTCGGGCGATGGTGCCGACCTGGTCCTGCTCGATCTGGTTGCCGGAGATCTGCAGACCACCGGTGCCGACCAGGACCGGCTCCCAGGTCTTCGCGCAGTCAGCGAGACAACGGGTGGTGGGCGGCTGGGTGAGGTCGTTGTCGAACCGGTAGATGGTCCGGCCCTTGGCATTTACCAGGAACGGCTCGAACTTGTCGACCTTGGCCACGGTGAGCACCTGCGGGGTGCCGGCCTGCTTGGGGGCGGCCTCGGTGGTGGCGACCGGGGCCGGGGCGGCGTTGCTGGTGGCCTCGGGGGTGTCGTAGCCACCGCCGCAGGCGGACAGTCCGACCGTCAGGCCGGCGGCACCGAGCAGGACAGCGATCGAGCGGATCTTCACGGGAATCCTCCTTCGTGAGGTGCTTTGGCCTTAGAACGTGGGCCGGCTCGACGCTGGTTCAACGAAATCTGCAACGAGGGCCGCTACGAATTTCCGGCGAAATCGGTTGAGTTGCCGGCCAAGAATCTTCGTCGGCTCCGCGACTGCGTCGTCGACGTGTTCCCTGCTGGGCGGTCGAAACCCGTGACACAACCGATGGCGCGGCCTGTCCGTACTGACCAGTGGCAGCTCACACCGCTGCCGGACCGATGTGGTGGATCAGTATTGAGATGAGGTGCGCCAATGGCCGGGACCAGCGTGGACCATTGCGGCGTGGCCGCGTACGCCATGGGTCTGCTCGGCCCGACCGGTATGAGCGCGTTCGAGCAGCATGTGGCCGGATGTCAGCGGTGCGCCGATGAACTGGAGGAACTGGTGGCGGTCGCGGTGCTGCTGGCAGAGGTCCGGCCCGCACCGCCGGCCGCCCGGCCGACGATGGCTGCCCGGCCGCTACGGGCATCGCGGCGTGGAGCGACGGTGGCCAACCGTCGGCCGCCCGATCCACCCGGCCCCGGGGACCGCCGTCGCGTCGCTCACCGCCTCCGCCGTTGGCGGATCCGGACCGGCCTGGCCGCTGTCCTGGCGGTGTCCGCCTTCATCATCGGCCTGGTAGGTGGTGCCCGGCTCGCGGATCGGACCGCGCCGCCGTCGGTACTGCCACCGACCCGTGAGCTGTACGTCGCAACCGACCCGCACACCGGAGTCTCGGCCCGGGTCGGCGTGGTCGGCACAGGCTGGGGCTCGGAGATCGACCTACGGGTGACCGGTGTGTCCGGGCCGGACCGGTGTGAACTGGTCGGGGTCGGCCGTGACGGCACCGAGCAGGTGGCGTTGACCTGGGGTGTCTCCGCCGACTCCGGGGCCGCCTCGTCGTTGGAGGCCCGAGGAGGCCTGGCCGCTGGCCGTGCCGAACTCGACCACTTCGAGGTACGCGGGGCCGACGGCCGGGTGCTGGTCCGGGTGCCGGTCGCGGGCTAGGGCCGGGAGGCCGCCCGGTCGTCCGGGCGCGCCCCGTCCGGCTGCGCAACGGAGCGGTCGACGACCATCCTGGCGATCTCGATCCGGGAGGCGACGCCCAGCTTGGCCAGGATGTTCGACACATGGGTCTGTACGGTCCGGCGGGACAGGAACAGTTCTGCGGCGATGTCCGGGTTCGACCTGCTCTGCGCCACCATCCGGGCGACCCGCTCCTCCGTCGGAGTGAGTGCGTCCCATCCGGTGCTCGGCCGCCGCCGTATCGACCGTGGGCCACGTCGCACGCCGTACGGGCGCAACCGGGTATCCGCTCGACGGATGTCCCACGCTGCGCCGAGGTCGACGTACGCGCGGACCGCGTCGGTCAGCGCTGCCCGGGCGGCAGGTACGTCGCCGCTGCGGGCCAGCAGGACGGCCGCCTCCTCGGTGCACTGGCCCAGTTCCAGGGGCATACCCCGGGCACGGTAGTCGGTGGCGATCGCCAGGAGCGCCGCCGCGTCGCCGTCGAGGGTGGCCCGGGCCCGTCGGGCGGTGAGGACCCGCAACGGCAGCGGTTCCTGGGCGGCATCGGCCTCGGCGGCGGCGACCGCTGCCCGCGCCAGTTCCAGGTCATCCGCGGCCAGGGCGAGTCGGACCAGCTCCGCCAGCCACACGTAGCGGTCGTAGAACTCCCGGGCCCGCTCCTCGTCGACGGTGTGTGCCAGGACCACCGCCGCCTCGTCCGGCCGACCCCGTTGTTCCGCGTCGATCGCCCGGGCCATGTTCAGGTAGCTGGCGGTGGTGGCCAGATGACCGGTGTGCCGACCCAGTTGGGCACCGGCCCGCAGGTGCTCGGCGGTGGCTGCCCGGTCGTCGCGGTGCGCGGCGATGATCGCCAGCCCACCGGTGACCTGGAGCATCCGATCCTCCCGGATCGGCCCGGAGAGCGAGGTGAAACCGGCGTATGCCTCATCCCACGCCCCATGGTCCAGTTGACTGGATGCGGCGAAGATGTAGAGGTTGGTCAACCGGCGGGTGCCGAACCGTTCGGCCAGCCGCAGTGCCTCGTGCAGCGAGGCCATCGCCGCCTCGGTCCGACCCAGCGCGTCAAGGCTGACGCAGCGGTTGACCAGCAGCGCGAGCCGGGTGTCGAACAACTCCGGGTCGTCTCCGATGACCGCGAGCCCCCGCTCGATCAGTTCGAGGCCCGGCTCATAGTCGGCCAGCAGGTACAGGGTGTGCAGGGCATGCCCGACGGCGACCCGGTCGTCGAGTCGCTCGCCCTCGCCGAGAGCCGCCCTTGCCTCGCGCTCGCCCTCGTCGTAGCGTCCGAGATCGGTCAGGACCCGGGAGCGACGGGCCCGCAACCGGACCTGGCGCAGCGTGGGCAGGTCGGTCCGGGACAGTGTCTCGTCGAGCACGGCCAGCGCCTCCGCGTGACGACTTCCCTGCGTCAACACCTGGCTGAGGTCCCAGGCCAGATCCGCGATCAGCGGCCCACCCCTGGCCCGGGCGAGGCTCCGGCGGATGGTCTGCTCGGCCTCGTCGAGTCGGGACAACAGGAAGAGCGCGGTCGACAGGCCCCGCAGGATGGCCGCCTGTCGGGAATCGCCGCTGGTACGGTCGGCGCCCGCCCGGAGCAGGTCCGCGGCGACCTCGGGGGCCCGGTACGCCAGATCCGAGGCGTGCTCGGCCAGCCAGTCCAGCACCCAGCCGTCGAGTGCCTCCGGGGTGACCAGCAGGTGCGCGGCGATCCGGTCCACCGGTACGCCGGCCTCGGCCAGTGCCCGCGCCGCCTGCCGGTGCATCGCCGCCCGGGTGCTGGCCGGCGTCGCATCGTGCAGCGCCTGTCGGATCAGCCCGTGCCGGAACCTCAGCCGGTTGCCCTCCTCCGCCAGAACGCCAGCCGCGATCGCCTCGTCGAGCACCGGTAGCAGTCTGGTCGCCGGTGTGTCGGTGACCGTGGCCAGGTCGAGAACGGAGAAGTCGGCACCGAGCAGGGCCGCCATCCGTAGCGCGTCGTTGGTCTCCGGGGAAAGGAAGTGCAGGCGGTCGGCGATGGCACCGGCCAACGACACCGGGGCCCGATCATCGTCGACGATCTCGGCGATGCCGGCACCGACCGTGATCCGGTGCTCGCGAACGAGCGTATCGACCAGTTCGCGGGCGTACAGCGGGTTGCCGCCGGCCTGTTGGGCGATCCGCCGGAGCCCCGGCCCCGGCTCGGCGCCGGCCAGCCGGGTGACCAGCCCGGTCACCGCTGCTGCTTCCAGCGGGCCCAGCGACACTACGGTCGCCCCACGTTTCTCGGCGGTCTGCCGTAGCCGGAGTATCGTCGGGCTGGCCGGTACGGGGCGGTAGGCACTGATCAACAGCAGCGGGATCTGGTCCACGGCCCGGCCCAGCCGTTGCCAGATCAGCAAACTGGCCTCGTCGGCCCACTGTAGATCGTCAAAGGCCAGCACCAGTGGTGTTTGCGCGCAGTATCCGTCGATCAGGGTCAGTAGCCGCTCCACGGCCGCCGGGACCGGGTCGCCACTGCCGGTCGGGCCACCGGCCCCGCCACTGCGCAGCAGCGAGCCGACCTCGGCGTCGGCCTCCGTACCGAGCGCGTCCACCAGTGCGCGCAGGGGCAGCCGCTGGTCGAGTTCGTCGCCGACGGCCTGCAACACGCGGCAGCCGGTCGTCTGTGCCTGGGCCAGCATCTGGTGGAGCAGGGCCGACTTTCCGATGCCCGGCTCACCCTCGATCCAGGCCGTACCGCCCCGGCCGGTGCTCACCGCAGTCACCATCGCGCCCAGGATGGAGAGTTCGGCGTCCCGCCCGACCAGCGGGCCGCCGCCCACAGGGATGGCCACGGTGTGATCGTACGGGGGACACCGACCGTCAATAACTAGGCACGGTGGCGGATGTGTCGGATTGCGACGTTGGTCCATGCTCGGTGCACAGAACAACCGGTGACGCTGACGGTACGGTGCCGATCCGGTGACGATGCGGTGAATACCGTCGCCACGATGTATCCGCTCCACCAGCGGGCTGCGCCGCCATGGCTCCGCCCAGCGGGAACCGTGGACATCGATGCGACCCGTACCACCGAACCAGCCGGCCAGACTGATACGGAGTGGCGATCCGATGGGGCAATCGACCCAGACAGGTACGGTGACCCGGCTGCCGGTATCCAGGTCCCAGCTACCCGCTCCGACGTTCGTACCGGCCCGGTCCCGGTCCACCGCAGCGACCCCCGCTGAGGCGGACGAACTGATCCGGTCCCTGTACGACAGTCACGCGGGGCCGTTGCTGGCCTTCGTGGTACGACTCACCGGAGGCGACCGGCAGTGGGCCGAAGACGTCGTACAGGAGACCCTGGTACGGGCCTGGCGGAATGCCGGAAGTCTCATTGCGAGTGATGCACCGACGCTGCGCCCCTGGTTGACGACGGTGGCCCGGCGTATTGTCATCGACAACAGGCGCAGCAGAGGCTCCCGCCCTCCCGAGGTGGGCGATGAGCCGTTGCAACATATGCCGGTCGACGATCACGGCGCTCGGGTGGTGGACTCCATCGCGGTAGGGGAGGCGCTCGACGCGCTCAGCGCGCCGCATCGGGAGGTCATCGTCGAGACGTACTACCGAGGTCGGACGGTAGCCGAGGCCGCCGAGTTTCTCGGCCTGCCCCTGGGCACGGTCAAGTCCCGGGTGTACTACGCCTTGCGCGCGTTGCGCGTGGCGATGGAGGAGCGAGGGGTCACTCCATGACGAGGACGTCACAGGTGGACCATCCGGACGTCGGTGCGTACGCGCTCGGCGTCCTGACGCCGGACGAGATGGACGCGTTCGAGGAGCACCTCGCCACCTGTGACAGCTGTGGCGAGGAGCTGGACGAGCTCATGGACGTTCCGGTGATGCTGGCCAACGTCGAGCTGGCCGACGGCGATCCGACGGAGCCGGGGATCCCGGTGGTGGCGGATTCGCGGCGTGGCGCAGCTCCGGTCGCGCTGGAAACGACCGAGCCTGGGTCAGCTCGACCCGCCCCCGCCGGGCAACCGGTCAACGGTCGGCCGGTCGACCCTGCGACGCTGCCGGGCCGGGTGAGCCGCGTCATCTCCTTTCCCGACGCGGCCGAGCGGGAGCGCCGCCGCAGCCGGATGCGCCGGCTGTACTCGGTGGCCGCCGCCGTGGTGCTGGTGGCGGGAGGCGTCACCGGTGGGCTGCTGGTGGGCAGGTCGGACGGGAACCAGCCGCAGGTGACCGGCAGCCCGTCGGTACAGTTGCTGGTCACCGGTGAGGAGTTCCGCGCCACGGATCCGACCACCGGCATCGTTGCCCGGATGGGCCTGGAGAGCAAGGGCTGGGGCACCCATGTGGCCCTGGAACTGGCCCGGGTCACCGGACCGCAACAGTGCCAGCTGATCGCGATCGGCAAGGACGGCACGAACGAGGTCGCGATGACCTGGAGCGTGCCACCGAAGGGCTATGGCACGGCGGAGAACCCCGCACCGTTGACCGTGCACGGTGGCACCTCGGTCAAACGGGACCAGCTCGACCGGTTCGAGGTACGCACCCTCGACGGGCAGATACTGGCCACCATCAGGATCTGAGGTGCCGTCACCGGCTCCAGCCGCGGCACCCGTGGATGCCGCGGCGTCACCGTCCGGTCGTCCGTCCGGCCTCGCCCGCCGCTTCAACGGGCGGGTACGTCCTCCGGCCGCAGCTCGGTCAGGTCCTCGGTGGTCGGCGTGGTCACGGTGATCAGCCGTCCGGCCTGTCGGGTGACCATGCCGTCGAGCACCTGTCGGGCGTACCGGCCGTTGCCGAAGTCCCTGCCGCGCGGCACCGCAGCGAAGTGTTGCCGCAGCACGCTCTCCGTGGCCGGGGTCAGTACGTAGCCGGCGCTGGCCGCATGCTGTCCGAGAATGGTGACCAGCTCGTCGGTCTGATAGTTCTCGAACTCTATGGTGGTGGAGAACCGGGACGTCAGACCCGGATTGGCGGCGAGGAACTCGGCCATCTCCGCCGAGTAGCCGGCGGCGATGACGACCACCTCGTCACGGTGGTCCTCCATCAGCTTGACCAGCGTGTCGACGGCTTCCCTTCCGAAGTCGGCGCCGGACGAGCCGGCCCGGGCCAGGGTGTACGCCTCGTCGATGAACAGGACACCACCCCGGGCACGGTCGAACGCGTCCCTGGTGCGCCCAGCGGTCTGCCCGACGTACTCACCGACCAGGTCGGCGCGGGCCACCTCGACGAGCTGCCCGCTGGCCAACACCCCGAGGGCGGTCAACAGCTTGCCGTAGAGGCGGGCCACAGTGGTCTTACCGGTACCCGGCGCACCGGAGAAGATCAGGTGCCGGGACAGCGACGGCGCGGGCAGCCCGGCCTCCTCCCGCCGCCGGGCCGCCGCGATCAGGTTGACCAGGTTGGTCACCTCACGCTTGACCGAGGTCAGGCCGACCATGCCGTCGAGTTCGGTCAGCAGTCCGGGCAACTGCTCCCGGGTGACCCCGGCACTGACCCCGACGCCGGGACCGGTGACCGCACCGACATCGACCGGCAGCAGCCGGGTCAACTCCTTGTCGGAGACCTCGGCCTGCTCACCCAGCCGTTGCGCCTGCCGCCCGACCATGTCCTCGAACACGCCCCGGGCGACCCGGCCATTGCCGAACGTCTCGTCCCGGCGTAACCGCTTGAAGTACGCCTCGAGTGCCTCGCGGGTGCCACTCTCCAATGCGAAGTGATGCTGCCGGCAGAAGTGTTCGACTATGGTCACCAGTTCGTCGACCGAGTAGTTCTCGAACGTGATGGTCCGGGTGAAGCGGGACGCCAGGCCCGGATTGCTGCCGAGGAAGCCACGCATCTCGTGGGAGTAGCCGGCGGCGATGACGACCACGTCGTCGCGGTGGTCCTCCATCAGCTTGACCAGCGTGTCGACGGCCTCCCGGCCGAAGTCCACGCCACCGCCGCTCTCGGCAGCCAGCGTGTACGCCTCGTCGACGAAGAGGACACCACCCCGGGCCTCGGTGAACTTCTCGGTGGTCTTGATCGCGGTACCGCCGACGATCTGCGCGACCAGGTCGGCCCGGGCCACCTCGACGACGTGTCCCCTACGCAACACACCGAGGGCGGCGAGGATGCGGCCGTACAGCCGGGCGACCGTGGTCTTGCCGGTGCCGGGTGGCCCGGCGAAGACCAGGTGCCGGCTCATCGGCGGTGCCGGCAGTCCGGCTGCCGCCCGTCGTTGCGCCAGGCGCTGGAGGTTCACCAGGGTCGCGACCTCGCGTTTGACCCCGTCCAGGCCGACCAACCGGCTCAGCTCGGCCAGCAGGCTCTCCACCGTGTCGCCACCGTTGTCCGTACCGGCCAGCGCCTTCGCGGCCGACCCGGACGCCGGTTCCGGCCGACCGCGCCGGTCTGGCTCGGCAGTGGGCTTCGCGTTGGCCGACGCACTGCCGTAGGAGTCCGGCACGCCGTTGGCCACGCTGGTGAGTTCCTCCACGGTCAACCGTGGGC
Organism: Micromonospora sonneratiae; assembly: GCF_042679305.1. Taxonomy (NCBI): domain Bacteria; kingdom Bacillati; phylum Actinomycetota; class Actinomycetes; order Micromonosporales; family Micromonosporaceae; genus Micromonospora; species Micromonospora sonneratiae. The sequence continues at coordinate 129,887 of NZ_JBHTMP010000004.1, forward strand.
CGGCGACGGTCTGCCGTACCCCGCTGCCGGTGTTCTCCCTGGTGGTGGTCTCCCGGATGACGATCGGCTGGTCACTACCGACATGTACGCCGTCGCCACCGTTGGCGAACAGTTCGCAGGCGGTGATCCAGCCCCGGCCGCCCTCGGCGAAGCGCACCCCGTCGTTCTCACAGTCGTGGATCCGGGACCGGGTCAGGGTGATCTCCCCCTCGGCCTCCACCGCGACCCCGACCGTACGGGCTCCAGCCACGTCGCAGTCGCGCAGGGTGGCGCTGCCACTGGCCCCGACCAGCACCGCGGCATCGTCGCTGTGCCGTAGCCGGCACTCGCGGAACTCCGGGTTGCCGCCACCGGAACTGCGTACGGTGGCGTACCGGGTGTCGGTCATCTCCGACTCTTCGAACCGACCACGTCCGTTGTCGCCCACGAGCACCCCGTGTCCGTGGGCGCCCTTGAGTTTCAGTCCCCGGAACAGGGGGTTCGCGCCGCCCCAGACCCGCACCCCGTGCTGGCGGGCATCGGTGACCTCGAGTGCGTCGAAGGTGCCGGCGGAGCCCTCGGTCACCATGACCGCCGCATCGGCACAGTCCACCAACTCGCCACCGGTGAAGGCCGGATCACTGCTGCCACCCACCCACACCCCGGCGACCGGGGTCTCGCTGACCCGGCACCGCTCGAAGGTGCCCCGGGACCGGCCGGTGATCCGGATTCCGTGGCCACGGGTACGGGCAACGACGGTTCGCCGTACCGCAGGGTCCGCCCCCTCGGCCAGCATCAGCCCGTCGCCCGCTGTGTCGCTGATCTCGCACTCCTCCAGGACTCCGCGCGCGCCCCCGGTGAGGTAGACGCCGACGTCGGAGGTGCCGAACACCCGGGTCTGGAGCAGCCTCGTGGTGGACTTCTTCTCCAGTGCGACGCCCGGGCCGCTGGTCCGGGAGATCTCGCAGCCGTGGAGGGTGCCCCGTGCGGCGTCGGTGCCACAGACGCCGTTGCCGGTGACCTGGGTGATGGTGCAGTCGCGAAGCACCGGGTCGGCACCGGAGCGGATCACCACGGCGGTGGAACCGAAGCCCTCCAGAGTGCACCGCTCGATCGTGGCGGTGGCGTTCTCGACCGCGACCAGGCCCGCGCCGGTCGGGTTGCTGATCCGGCAGTCGCTCATCACCAGGGCTGCCGAGTTACGCAGGAAGACCCCGGCCGCCGCCTCGGCGCGTAGTTCACAGTCGTCCAGGCGGAGTCGACCGGTGCCCACGTCCACGACCGGTTTGCCGGCGTCCACGCCGCGGATCACCAGTCCGTTGACGGTGGCGGTCTCGGTGTCCATGACCAGTGCCGGTCCGCTGGGCGGCGCCAGCAGCACACTGCCCCGACCGTCCCGTGCGGTGATCGTGACCGGTGCCTGGAGCAGGAGGGTCTCGGCGTACTCACCGGGCAGCACGTTGACTATCGAGCCGTTGTCCGCCGCGCGCAGAGCGTCGGTGATGCGCCGGTGGCAGCCCGGCTCGGTGGGAGAGACCTCCAGTACGCGACGGCTCACGGCTATTCCTCTCGGCGCGGGGTGGGCGTGGTGCCTGGCGTGGGCAGGCCGCGCTCCAGCACGTCACGGATCAGGTCGGGTAGTTCGAGTTCGGTCGGCAGGGCCGTACTCCAGTCGCCGCCGTCGGCCAGCGTCTGCGGGTCGGTCCCGGGCGGTAGGGAGCCGTCCACCGACTGCCACAGGTCACGCCGGGCGTTCTCGTGTGCCTGATTGACCGTGTCCATGATCAGTTTCGTCAGCTCGATCGGGGGCATGGTCCGGTAGCCCTGGCCGTGCAGCTTCAATTCGGTGAGACGGCCCTCGGCATCGACCTTGGCCGAAACCTGCCGTCCCTTGGAGCGGGCCTCGCCGGTGGTGTTGCGGGCGGTCTCCTGCACTCGGGCCAGGTCCGCGCGGGCACTGTCCCACTCGGCGTGCATCTCCTGAAGGATCGACTGGAAAGACAGATCGCTCATCGCTTCCTCCTAGGTCTCCTCGTCGTCGTACCCGCCCCGTCCGAGCACGGCGGGGGGCAGTTCGTCGTCGTCGCGCCAGACGTCGTCGTCCTCGAGCAACCAGGTCTGCCGGTCCCGGTCACCACCCTGCTGCGGGCCACCGGCGCCGCCCATCGGCGGCATCATCGGCGGCATCATTCCCTGGCCGGGAACGCCCGCGCTGGCCAGACCGGGTACGCCGCCGCGCGTCCCGCCCCGGTTGGGCAGTTCACTCACCGGCGTGCCGAGCCGATCGGCGGTGCCGGGCAGGTCCCCCCGAGAACCGCCCAGCAGTGGGCCGTCGGGGCGGATACCGCTGGTGTTGGGTAGCCGCCCACCGCCCGGCCCGACCTCCGGCAGGTCCAGTGCCGGGATCTTCGGGCCGGTACGCCGTCCGTCGGCGCCTCCCGGCACGTCGTCGTCCGGGATCGTCGGCAGGACCGGCACCCGTGGACTGCGGCTGCTCGGTGCGTCCGGTGCGGACGGCACGTTCGGCAGGCCGCCACGTACGAACGGCTTGCTGCCGGCCGTATTGCCGCCGGTCGGATCGAGGATCGATCCGGTGGTGCCGCGTGGCGAGGTGCCGAACGTGCTACCGGGCCCGCCTGGTAGGCCGGCGCCGTTGGTGACGATCGCGCTGGGTGGAATGACCGGTGGCAGCCGGGTGTCGGCATTGTCGGTCCGCTCGGCGTTGAGCCGGGCCAGCGCCTCCTCCGGGGACAGGTTGGAGCCGGGGAGCGGAATCCCGGCACCATCGACGTCGAGCGTGCCGTCGCCGTCGAGGTCGCGGGCCCCGGGTGGGTCGGGTATGCCGTCACCGTCGACGTCCGATCCCGCCGTATCGGGTATCCCGTCCCCGTCCAGGTCCGCCCCGGGCGGGTCGGGCACGCCGTCGCCGTCGAGATCCGTACCGGGTGGGGCCGGGACGTCTCCGGTGAGTGCGTCACCGCCGCCCGGCAGGGCGTCGTCGCCAGCGGCGCCGGGGGGCTCCGGCACCCCGCCACCCTCCCCGCCCGGCGGTTCGGGGATCTGGCCGCCCTCCCCGCCCGGCGGCTCCGGCACCCCGCCCTCCCCGCCCGGCGGCTCGGGAGGCTCCGGAGGATCTTCTTGTTCCGGCGGGTTTTCCAGATTGTCGAGTTGCTTCTCCAGCACCTTCTTCTGAAGGTCGTCCATTTCCTGCTGTTCGGGGGTCTTCTCCGGTGGCTTGGGGGGTGGAATCTCCTCCGTGGGCCCCTTCTCGTAGTCCACCTCGGTCGGTAGCGGCATCATCGAGCCGCTTTGCTCGTTGTACGCCCCGGCCAGTTGCGCCAGGAGGATCCGACCCTGTTCGGTCGCGTACGTCTCGTTGAACGTGACCGTCGGTTCGGTCTCGCCAGCGGAGATGACCGGCGGGAGGGTGCGTGTCGAGTCGTTGAAGACCTTCCACATCGCCGTCTGCGCCCAGGCCAGCCAGACCCCGCCCTGGTTGATGGTGTTGTGCAGTACCGGATCTTCGAGCTCGTAGGCGAGCCGGTTGACCCATTCACCGATGCCGGTGCCGATCCGATTGAACGTACCGCTGGCGGGCCCCTTCCAGCTGCCGTTCTCCCCGGCGAGGTCGGCGGTCAGCTTGACCAGTTGTGGGCCGATCAGCTTGATCCACGCGGTGACCTCGGCGACGTTGGCCGAGACCGTGTAGAGGGAGTTGGCACTGGCGTTCTCGAACAACGCCTTGATGATCTGGTCGTAGTCGTAGGCGCCATAGTCGGCGTTGCCGTTCGGCTGGCCCATCGTCGGTCACTCCCTCGTCACCGGTCGACCGATTGCGCCGCTGGGGGCCTCCGAGTCGTCCCACTCCTCGTCGCCCAGCAGCCAGGACTCCCGTTCTTCGAGGCCATCCGGGTCCCGGCGGCCGTTGCTCGGCAGGTACCCACCGACGTGCGACGGCTCGCCGAACAGTCCGGCCGGTCCGGTGCCGCCAGGTCCGGTCCGCCGCCCCCGGGCCCGGTCCAGGGTGCTGCCGGGGGAGGTGGGCAGCATCGGCACCGGTGGCATTCCGCTGCGCGGTGGGGTCGTCGGCTGGGGGCGCTGTACCGGTGGCTCCGCATCGGGTGCGCCGAGGCCCGGCAGCCGGCTGGTGTTCAGCTGTGACCCGGGGGAGGAGGGCACCCCGGGGTCGCGGTCCCGGCCGGTGGCAAGCGGTGTGGCCAGCAGCCCGAACCCGGGAACCGACCGGCCGATGGGTACGCCGCCGTTCTCGGCGGCCGGGCCGGCGATGGTGACCGGGGTGCCTCCGGTGGTCAGGTTCGCGGGTGTGGTGCCGAACGTGTTCAGCGTCGTCGGTGGGCTGCCCGGCTGCGGGCCGGGAACGTTCGGCCCCGCTCCGGGCGGCGTGGGGATCTCGCCCTGGAAACTGGCGAACTTCGTACTCGGACTTCCGGCGTCGGTCACCAGGTTCGGGTCGGTGCCGTCGAGCGGTGTGAAGGCAAGATCGGTGGTTGACGGGTTCGACATGTCGGACAGATCGAGTTCGCCGTCGCTGTGGGCGAGGGCCCGGTCCGATGACGGGGAGCCGGGCTTGCCGAGGCTGACGATCGGGAGACCGCCGGTGGGTGGAGAGGCACCCGGCGTGCCGGACCCGTTCGGCTCACCCGGTGGTGGAGCCTCGGCCGACGTGTCGAACACCAGGGAGTTCTCCGGCAGGGGGCTGTCGTCGGGCGAGGGGAGGGGTTCGTCCTCCGGTGCCTGTTCCGGGAACGGCGGGGTACCGGAGCCGTTCGGCGGGGTCTCCCCGACCGGCTCCGGCAGTTCCACCTGCTCGGGCGGGATGGTGTCGACAGGTGGCCCGTTCTCCGCGGCTTTGCCCGGCTCCTTGATCGGCGTCAGCGAATCGCCGCAGGTGACGTACGCGTCGGCTACCGCCTGGATGATCTTCTGAGCCTCCGCGTCGATGGCGGCCTCGTCCGGCTCGCCGCCGGCCGCCGCCACTTCCTCGCGGTAGGTGGCGACCTCGACGGCGTACGCCTCGATCGCCTTCTTGCCCTCGTCCAGGGCATCGCCGGCGGTGGTGATCGCATCCTGGTACGAGGGTGCGCGTAGCGGATCGGCGGTCTCGACCACGAACGTCGTGACGTTGTCGCCGACCAGCTTGAAGGTGCTGGCCGCCGGGCCCCGCCAGGTCTCCAACACGGTCTGGATCGACTTGTTGAGCATCTCGGTGGTCTCGTCGAGTCCGGTGAGCGACTCGCCGAACACCCCGGCCAGCTTGTAGAAGGTGTCGGGCTGGCCGGGGGCCAGGGCGGCCTGGACCTGTTCCAGGGTCCAACCGCCGAATCCTTCGCCACCTGCGGGCATTGCGCTTCTCCGTTTCTCCGGTGACCGGCCGGGGCGTCACGGGACTAGTTCGGCGCGGGTTCCGGCACCGGGTAGGGGGTGGCCGGCGGGATCTTCGTCGGCTTCGTGGCATCGGCACCGGGGAAGTACTTGTTGACGTCCTGGATCAGACCGTTGAGCCGATCGGCGTCGCCGACGTTGTCGTCCTCGGCGGCCTGATAGTCGGCCGCCACCTTGCGCAGGTTGTAGCCGATGTCGTTGCACACGTTGGAGAGGTTGGTGATCGCGGTGATCAGTTCGGTCTTGCGGGCACCGATGTTGGTGGAGAGTTCGGTGGCGGCCGGAAAGTCCCCCGGCAGCACGTTGTTCGCCCGCAGTTTCGGTAGCAGCGTGTTGAGGAACCTGGCCCGCTCCTCGAACACACCCGCAGTTTTGATCAGTTCCTCGGGGACGACGGCCACCTCGTCCTTGTTCCCCTTGTCATCCGGCGGCACGGCGGTCTCCTCTCCTGTGTGCTCTCTGAACGGATTGACTGGCTGTTCGGATCACTTGGATCAGTGGAATCGCGCTGACCGGGTCGGTGCGGGCTGCGGTCGGCGGAGTCGGGGCCCCGCGTAGTGGAACGCGGGGCCCCGACGTCACTTGGCCCAGGAGGCCGTGTTCTTCGCCTCGGTGGTCTCGTAGTTGGTGATGATTTCGGTGAGGATGCGCTGGGCGTTCCCCAGCTTCTCGTTCAGGTCGATGATCGCGGCGTCCCAGATGGTTTTGGCGTCGGCGTATTCGAGCTGCGCCGAAGCCTCCCAGTACTGCAACTTGGCATCGGTGTAGGTCTTCAGGTCCTCGACCATCTTCTGGATGTCCCTCGTGTAGGTGGCGAGGTTCGCTGAGATCTGCTGTGCGGGCGCGAAGTTGATGGAAAAGGCGCCGTCAGGTGCTCCCATGGGGACAATTCCCTTCTTGGCTGCTGGTGGTCGAAATGCTCAGAGGACGGAGGCGGCCTGGGTGTAGGCCTGGCCGGCCAGGTCGGCGTTCTGGTCCTCGTTGATCGTGTAGCCCTGCCGGTTGCCGCCGAGGGCGGTGTAGATCCGGTTCAGCTCGTCGATGATCGGCTTGAACGCGGTCTGCCAGGCGTCGACGGCATCGGTGAAGCGCTGTGCCGCCATGCCCTTCCAGATCGCCAGCATCTGGTCCTGTAGCGCGTCGATGTTGCGGTTGATGCCGTCGCACTGGTTCAGGGCGCCCTCGTAGTACTGCTCGGCGGCCTGCATCTCGATGACGTTCGCCTGCGAAATGGGGGAGGTCATTCCCGCCACCTCCTGCTCTCGTGGGTGCCGTACGTCCATTCGGGCGCGCGGGTCCTGCACCACCGGATGCCGTTCACCGGTGGAGTCCGTAAGTTGCCGTGGTTATGGCGTCCTGGTGGTGCTCGGATTGCCGGTCGGGGTGGCGGAGATGGAACCGCCGGCCGGCGTACCGGTGGTGGAACCTTCGGTCGGTGCGGTGCTGCCGGAAACCACCTGCGGGGCGACCGGCAGGGTGGCGCGGGCCTGTGCGGGGTCCAGCGGTCGCCCGGCCGGAACCAGACCGAGCAACGGGGTGGGGACCTCGACCGCGGGTGTGCCGTCGTAGCCGAGCAACTGTCGGGCGTCGCCGGGAAGTGGATATCGGACACCGGTGTCGACCAACAGGTACAGGGTGCCGTTGGCCACCCCGGGGGCTGGCTGGGCGCTGATGAGCAGGCCACTGCCGGGCGACACCGCGATCTGGTCGGCGAATGTGCCCGCCGCCGCGCCGCTGGTGTTCGGGGCCGCCCCACCAACCGGTGGACTGTCCATGGTGACCCGGACCTCGATACCGGCACCGACGCGAAGATCGAGGCAGGGCACCTGCGTACCGGTGAACCGGGCCGCCGGCGGTGGGGTGGCCGGTAGTCCGACGTTGGTCGAGGCGACCGCCGAGCGAGGGGTGTTGGCCAGCGCGGCGGCACTGATCCCCCGGGTCACCACGATCCCGTCGGGGTACGCCCTGACGGTGTTCGGGTCGCCCAGCACCAGTGCGGCACCGGTCGGGGTGAGGGCGGACAGCCCGTCGCCGCGTAGCACGTAGAACTGGTCGCCGGAGACTCCGCCGGTCACCTCGAAGAGTTGGCCCACCCGGGTCGGCTTGCCGTCGATCGTGGGGCCCGCCGAGCCCAACGCCGGGATCTCCGGTGCCCGCAGGTCCGGGCCGACCGGAAGCGCGTTCAGCCAGGCCGCGCCGACCCGCCAGCGGCGGGCCGCGCCGTAGCCGAGCGCGTCGAGCGTCGCCGCGTTGCGGATCCGCATCCGCCGGTTGTCCCAGATCAGGTACGCCGTACCGTCGCGACCGACGGCCACCAGGGCGGTGCCGTCGGGCAGCGGGGTGCCGCTGCCGTCGTCGCGTACGTGCAACGTGGTGAAGGGCTGCTCGGCGCCGCTGCGGTTGGGCTTCAGCGTGGCGCAGACCTGCCAGTTACGGGCGTTGAGCCTCCCACCGTCGGGCAGGAAGTCGGGTGCGGACTCGACCCCCACCGGCAGTCCGTGCGGCACCCTGGCCAGCGAGTTGCGCGACACCGACACCACCTTCATCGAGGTGCCGAGGATCAGTTTGGCGGAGGTGAAGTTGACGACCGGGCGCAGTTCGCCGTCGACGAAGAGATAACGGGTGCCGGTCTCCTTCTCGACGATCAACGCCCCGGCCCGCTTCCAGGTGTCCTTGCCACCGGGAACGATGAAGCCGTAGATGGCGAACCCGACGGCCACGATGACGGCGACGATCAGCCCGGTGAGGCTGCCGACCGTGAAGCGGCGTAACGGGGTCTGTGGAGCGTCCGGCTCGGCGCGCAGTAGCGCCGAGGAGAGCCGGCCGACGACGAACAGGTGGGCCTGGAGCTGGTCACGACGGGACTGCACGAGAGTTTCTCCCTTCCATCGGTCGGCTCAGCCGGCGAGCGCGCGGGCCCAGGAGTAGACATCGAGGACGGCCAGCGTCAGTGGCAGCATGGCGATCGCGGCGAGGTACTCCGCGATGTCGGCGGCGCGTCCCCAGTAGGGCAGCAGGCGTCGCCCGGGCATGAAGTGGGCGAGTAGGACCGCACCGCCGGCTGCCAGGATCATGACGACCAGCCACAGCATTCGGCTCGGCCAGTCGCCGGCAGCGGCGGACGACACCAGCAGGCTCAGCCCCAGTACCGAGGCGGCCAGCGTGCCGACTCGCTGCCAGGCTGACAGCAGGGCCCGCGCCCGCAACAGCAGTACCAGACTGGCGGCACCGACCAGGCCGGTCGAGGCCCAACCGCCGGCCCGCATCAGGATCACCACGCTGGTCCCGCAGACCGCACCGAGAACCAGGAAGATCCAGTTGAGGTACTGGTCGGCGGCGCGGGCGCCAGTGACGACCCGGGCCCCGCCGTACGGGGTGATGTCGGCGGAGAGGTCCTCGGCGCCGGTGGGCAGCATGGGCAGCCGCATGCGGGCCATCCGGAACGAGAGGTTGGGGGCCAGCACACTCAACCCGAGTACGAGGGTGAGCACGATCGCGGTGGCGCGGGCGGCGTCGAGCCCGGCGAACGCGGACAACGCCCCGCCCACCGCCAGGGTCCCCGAGCCCAGCCCGGTGGCCAGGAACATCGGTCGTTGCTCGCCGACGAAACCCATCGCGGCCAGGGCGACCAGTGTGGCGGCCACCCCCATGCACAGCACGTTGGGCCCGGCGAAGCTGGGCGCGTCGGGTGCGGTGGGGACCACCAGACCGGCGAAGCCGGCGTACGGTACCGCAGCGCACCCGAACACCAGCCCGGTGGTGGAGTCGGCGAAGGCGCGGGAGCAGATCGCGCCGGCCAGCAGCAGCCCGGCCGCCGCAGCTCCGGCGGCGATGGCACCCGCCGGAGACGGCCCGGTGACCAGGATCAGGAATCCGACGAACAGGGCGACCCCGGCGATGACGAGGAACATGTGCCGGGTCATCCGGGCGTTCCACCGGTCGGCCCGGTCCCGGATGCTGGTGGCGATGCCGTCGACCAGGTCGTCGAAGTGCACTGCGGGAAGTTGGTCGGTGCGGTGCCGCAGGTACAGCAACTCGCCGTCGTGGATGCCCAGCGCGCCGGGGGTCAACTCGTCGTCCAGCGGGGCCTCCCCGAGGCGCTGGAGGGTCCAGTCCTCGGCTCCGGCCGTGGAGGCCGCGGTGGCGGTGCCGGTACGCCGGGCGGTGGCGTGGTGCACCAGCGCGGGCATCAGGTCGCAGAGCGCGACCTCGGTCGGCAGCGCCATCTCCACCGAGCTGTCGGGGGTCACGAGGACGATCCGGCACAGGTCGGTCGCCTGGCTCTGGGGCATCGGATCCCTCCTTTCGAGCTTTCTTCATCCAGGTGTACGGACCTGGCGTGGTTTTGGATTAATCGCCGTTCGGGCTGGTCACCGGGGCGGCAATGGCCGTCTGGATGAGACGGACGCCCTTTCGCCGGTCCACCAGTTGGGCCCGGCCCGGCGGCAGGATGAGAGGCTTGGCGTCGCCGAGGAACGTGCCCTCCTCGCGGCGGCACGACATCAGCAGGCCGGGTGTCCCGCCGTCCCACAGTCGGCGCAGCAGCGGGTCGGTCATGGCCCGGAGCCCGTTCGCGGTGCTGCGGGCGATGACGACGTGCAGACCGATGTCGGCCCCGTGGGTGACCAGCTCGACCAGGGTCCGGGTCGGGCTGTCCATCGGCGAGCTGATCAGGTCGTAGTCGTCGATGATCACGAAGAGCTTCGGCCCGGTCCACCAGTCCCGCCTGGGCAGCCGCTCCGGTGCGATGTCCGGTCCGGGAACCCGCTTCTGCATCGGTGGCACCGCCTCACCGATGACCGCCTGGAGCATCGGGCCGGTCAGTACGTACGCCAACTGGTGGGAGGCCGGAACCACGTCGTGCAGTTGCCGGCGTGGATCGGCGCACATGATCCGTGCCTGGTCCGGGGTGTACATCGAGGTGATCGCCTGCGCGACGACCCGCAACAGGTTGCTCTTGCCGGTCTCGGTGTCGCCGAACACCATCAGGTGCGGGTGGACATCGAAGTCGTGCACCACCGGGGCGAGGCGCTGCTCGTCCAGCCCGATGACGATCTTCGGACCGACCGGCTCGGGAGCCGGCAGTTCGGCCACGTTCAACGCGGTCGGCAGCATCCGTACCCGGGGAGCGGCCGGACCGCTCCAGGCGTCCCGGACGGTCGCGACCAGCGCGCCGAGTCCCGCACTGACGTCGTCGTCGTTGCCCTGCCCGTCGATGCGTGGCACCGCCGCCAGCCAGTGGTACTTGTCGGCGTTGATGCCCCGACCGGGCTGCTCGGGCACCGTGCGGGCGGTACGGAAGTCCATCTCGGAATCCATGCCGTCACCCAGCCGCAGCTCCAACTTGGTCTGTACCAGGTCGCGCAGCCACATCCGGATCTCCGACCAGCGGTTGGACGAGAGCATCAGGTGGATGCCGTAGGTCAGCCCCCGGGTGGCGATCTCCTGGATCACCGGTTCCAGCGCCTCGAACTCCGACCGCATGGTGAACCAGCCGTCGACCACCAGGAAAACGTCGCCGTACGGGTCCTCCGCGTACCGGCCCTCGGCCCTGAACCGCCGGTAGGCCGCCATCGACTCGATGCCCTGGGCGGAGAAGAGGTGCTCGCGGGCGACCAGCAGGTTGGCCATGTCGTTGACGGTGCGGATGACCCGCTCCCGGTCCAGTCGGCCCGCCACTGCGCCCACCTGGGGCAGGCCCGCCAGCGTCGACATCCCACCGCCGCCGAAGTCGAGCAGGTAGAACTGCACCTCGCGTGGCGTGTTACGCAGGGCGAGCCCGGCGATGATGGTGCGCAGCACGTTGCTCTTGCCGGACTGCAACGCGCCCACCACGGCCACGTGTCCCTTGCCCGCCGACAGGTCCACCACCATGGGGTCCCGACGCTGGTCGAACGGCCGGTCGATGAGGCCGACCGGCAGCGCCAGCGACGGCGTACCGGTACCGAAGCCCCGCTCGGGGTGCACCGCCAGCGGTGGCAGTAGCTCGTCGAGGGTCGCCGGCGTGGTCAGCGGCGGCAACCACACCCGGTGCGCCGGCGGACCGGCGTCCCGCAGCCGGTCGACCACCACCTCCAGGATCGATTCGACGGCACCCTCGTCGGCCTCGTCCACCGCCGGCTCGGAAGCGGTCGGCCGGGCCACCGGTGCGAGGTAACCGGAGGTGAACGGCACCACCTGGTGGTCGATGGCCGGGCTGCCGCCGGTAGCCGTCCGCCGCCCCGCGGCCCGGTACGGTCCCGACACGTACGCCCCCTTGAACCGCACCAGTGTGGTGGTGTCGGTACGCAGGTAGCCGGTACCGGGTTGCAGCGGCTTGTCGTACGCGTCGGTCGTACCGATGACGCTGCGCGACTCCATCGCGGAGAACATCCGCAACCCCATCCGGTACGACAGGTGCGTCTCCAGGGTGTGGATACGGCCCTCCTCCAGCCGCTGGGAGGCCAGCAGCAGGTGTACGCCCAGCGACCGGCCCAGCCGGCCGATCATGATGAACAGGTCCATGAACTCGCCCTTGGTGGCCAGCAGTTCCCCGAACTCGTCCACGATGACCACCATCGTCGGCAGCGCCGCAAGGTCCGCGCCACCGTCGCGGGCCCTGGTGTAGTCGTGGATCGAGCTGAAACCGGCCCTGCGCAGCAGTTCCTGCCGGCGGACCAGTTCGCCCTGTAGGGCGTCCTGCATCCGGTCGACCAGCGGCAGCTCGTAGGCGAGATTGGTGATGAACGCCGACACGTGCGGCAGCCCGTCCAGGCCGAGGAAGGTGGCGCCGCCCTTGAAGTCGACCAGCACCATGTTCAGCCGCTCGGACGAGTGGGCCAGGGCCAGGGCCAGCACCAGGGTGCGGATCGTCTCGGACTTACCCGAACCGGTGGCACCGATCAGGATTCCGTGCGGGCCCATGCCGCCCTGGGCGGACTCCTTGAGGTCCAGTTCCACCGGCTGACCCCGGTCGTTGACGCCGATCGGCACCCGCAGGTGGTCCCAGGTGGACCGGTTGCGCCACACCTCCGCAGGTACGAACGTCCGGGCGTCGCCGACACCGAGCAGGTTCAGCAGGTCGATGTTGCCGCCGGTCGGGTCGGCCGACTCGGCCACCGCGCCGATCCGGTACGGGGCGAGCTGACGGGCCAGTGCCCGGGCCCGGATGGGGCCCAGTGCGTCGGGCCGGCCGAGCAGGGTGGCGTACTCGTCGCCGCGTCGGTTGACCGTCATGGTGGCCAGGCCCTCGTCGTCCAGCCGGAGCCGTAACGTCGTCTTCTCCCCGCGCCACGGCAGCGAGCCACCCAGCTCGGGGTGGCTGATGTCGACCGCCACCAGGTTGCGGTAACCCGGGCCGGCCAGTCGGCTGTTGGCCGGCAGCGTGGCGCCGTCGACGACCACCACCACGTACGGCTCGGTCCGGGTCGGTGTGGCCGACGCGTCGAACCGGCCACGCTCACCGAACTCCTTGCCACCGAGCAGTTCCTCCAGCTCCGACCAGGTGTCGTGGATCAGGCGTACCGGGCCGGTCGCGTCGTACTCGGTGGGGTGCAGCGCCTGCGGTGCCCATTTCAGCCAGTCCCAGTCGGTCAGCCGGTCGCTGGCGGCGCACACCGCGACGCGCAGGTCGTCGGGGGCATGGAAGGTGATCAGCTGGGCCAGTAGGGCACGGACCAGGTTCAGGGTGCCGGCCCGCTCGCCGTGCACGCTGACCCGGGCGAAGCCCCGCAGGTAGAGCGCGATCGGCATGTCGTCGACGGTGGAGTACGCCTTGAGGAACCGGCGTAGCGCCCCCGCGCAGAGCGGTTCGAGATCCTCCACCGGTTTGGTCTGCGGCGCCTGTAGCCGCATCGCCAGGCGCTGCTCGCCCAGGCCGATCCGTACCTCGCAGAAGTCCTGGTGACTGACCCGCCGTTCCCACAGCCGTTCCGAGCGCACCATCGACCAGAGCCGGTCCGGTGCCGGGTGCGTCCACAGCACCGCCTCGCGTTGCCGCTCCACCGACTTGCGGACCACCCTGCGGGCCTGTCCGAGATACCGCAGGTAGTCCCGGCGCTCGCCCTTGAGCCTGAGTTTGCGTTCTCCGGCCGCCCGGACCAGCTGTGCGATCAGCATGATCACCATGCCGACCGCCATCGCGCCGCCGGCCAGGTACATCACCGGCCGGCTGCCGAAGCCCGGCTGGATGAACATCAGCATCATCCCGCCGGACATCATCACCATCGGCAGGTACATCAACAGCGAGGAGAGCTGCCCGCCCTGCTCCTCCGGCAGGCCAGGGGGCTCCTGCAACGGGAACTCTCCCGTGTCCATCTTCGGTGCCGGTCGTCTGGCCGGCCGCCGCAGCATGATCGTGCTCACGACTCCTCCCTGCCCTCGGTGTCGACGTTCGTTCCGGCGGCGGCCCGACCGGTTGGTTCGGTGGTCGTCGTCTTCGTGGTCCGCTTCTCCGCCGTCGTTGTGCCGGCCGTGCCGGGCGGGTCCGGATCGGGCGCGCTGGCCGGTCGCCATCGACGTCTGACGCCGCGCGGCACGGCGGCACCGAACAGCAGCAACGCGCCACCGAGCGCGACCAGTACGGCGGTGAAGAGGGCCGCGTTGCGGACCGGTGTGGGATCGGCGGCCCGCACGGGGGGCGGGTCGATCGGATCACTGCGACCGCCGGCCGTCGTCACGGTGGACCCCTCGCCGGGCAGGATCGAGGTGACGGCGGCGTACGGGTTGACCACCCCCCAGCCCAGTTCCAGGCTCGGCAGGGTGGCGGCCGGATGGTCGGCGGTCTGTTCGAGCCGGCGCTTGACCTGGCCGGCGCTCAGTTTGGGGTGGTACGACCGGACCAGTGCCGCCACACCCGCCACGAACGGTGCCGCGTAACTCGTGCCCCGGTCCATCACATGGCCACGGCCGCCCCGACTGAGGCTGATCACGTCCACCCCGGGAGCGACCAGGTCGAGATAGTTGCCGAACTCGGAGAATCCGCTACGTGATCCGTCCGGGCCGATCGCGCCGACCGCCAGCACCTGCGGATAGGCGGCCGGGTACGCCTTCGGGTTGCCCTCCTCCGCCTCGTTCGAGGCGGCGGCCACGATCAGTACGTCCTTCGCCGCCGCGTACTCGACCGCCGTACGTAGGTCGACCGTGGGGAAGAACGAGCTGGCGGAGATGTTGATGACCTTCGCCCCGGCGTCGACCGCTGCCCGGATGCCCCGGGCCATCCCGGCGGCGTTGCCGTCGTTGGCGTCGTTGGCCTGCCGGATCGGCAGGATCCGTACGGCTGGGGCGATGCCCACCACACCGGTGTCCCTGGCTGGACGGGCCGCGATGATGCCCGCCACGAACGTGCCGTGCCCGAAACAGTCGCTGTCGGCCCGGCCACCGCCGTTGACCACGTCCACGCCGGGCAGCACCGCGCCCCGCAGTTGCGGAACGTTGGTGTCCACTCCCGAGTCGATGACCGCGACCACGACGCCGGAGCCCCTGGTCAGATCCCATACCCGCTGCGGAGCCAGCCGCTGGTTGGTCCACGGGACCTCCCGGAACTGCTCGGTGGCGGGGGAGGTGCAGCGTTGGCCGGTCGGGGCCGAAGCCCGGGCGACGCCCGGCGTCCAGGCTGCCCAGATCACGATGACCAGCAGCGGTACGACCGACCACTGTGTTCTGCGCCGCCGCTGGAATGCCGTCGAGTTGCCTGTCATGACCTCCATACGGAGACCGGGCGGATTTGGTTGTGCCGATGGCTTCGGTATCGTGCCGGCGTGACGCCTCCTGACTGGTCGGATGTACGCGAACGGCTCGCCGGGTTGGCGGCCGACTCCGACGCCGATGCGGTCTTCGGTTCCGTGGGCCACGGGTGGCGACTCGATCCGCCCCTCGGCGTCGACGAGTTGGCCGAGCTGGAGGCGCAGCTGAAGGTCACACTGCCGGGCGAGTACCGGTCGTTTCTGCTGGAGGCGGGTCGGGGTGGTGCCGGCCGGCGTACGGCCTCTTTCCGCTGCGTCGGATGGACGGACGCGGGTTCCGGCCGCTGTACGACACAGACGGAACGCGACTGGGGTTCGCCCGCTGGTACCTGGGTTGGCTGGATGCCGCAGAAGCCCAGGTGTCACCGGGGCAGGAGTCGAACCTGCGGCCCGGGGGCTATTTTTCCCCGGTACTCATGTCTCTCCGTCCTCGGTCTGGTCGCCTTCGGGGCTCCCGCTCCCGCCGGCTGGATTCCCCGGCTTCGTGTTCGGCAGGTCGAGGTGCAGTTCCCGGGCGATGCGCAGCGCCTCCTCTTCCTCCTCGTCGCGAGCACCGAACGGCTTGCGCCGGAAGGCGTCCTCCTTCATGCCGCTGAGAATGTCGGCGATGGACCGGGGCATCCGGGCCAGCACCCCGGTGTACTCCGTCGGCTCGTCCGACGTTCCCTTCTCGTCGCCCTCCTCATCACCAGCGAGGGGCTCGCCATCCGACGGCTGGTCGGTGGACTGCTTTTCCTGGACCGGCGTTTCGCCCACCATCGTCTGATCGCTGGAGGCGCTGTGGGTGGAGGAGGCGTCGTCGTCCGCGCCGTTGTCGATCACGTACGGGGTGACCGGCTCCTCGACCACGGGGGGCGGAGCGGGCGCGACCACGGTCGGCATCAGCATCGACAGGACCGTCGACGCGTTCGTCCCGCCGCTCGGGCTTCCCCCGGCGTCGTTGCCGGTACCGCCCCCGAAGTGGATGCTGTGGGCGACGGGCGTGCTGTCGGCTGCGGCAACCGCCTCCTCGATTGCCGTGACCGCCTCCGACCAGGACTGGAAGGCGTCGGCGGCGGCGGCGAGGAACGGGTGGTACATGGCGGCCTGCACCGGGCTGATCGTCGGCAGGTCGCCCACCGGCATCTGCGGTACGCCGTTGCGTCCGAGCGCCATCTTCGCGCTGTTCAGCGCCTGCCGTGCCGAGTCGAGTCCGGCTCGCAGGTCGGCAGCGTTGGCGAGGGTGGACCGGTCGAGCGCGCTGATCGCGGCGGTCTCCCGGTCCAGCAGGTCGCCCTGCCCCTCGCGCCACTGTGCGACGGTCGCATAGAGGGCCATCGTGTCGGCCAGCGACGGTGGGGTCGCGGGCGTGCTGCGTTCCACCGTCGGTTCGGTCCGTGTCGGCACCTGGTCGGTGTCCTGGGCTGTCGACGAGGCGGTACCCGTAGCGGTGCCGCCGGGGTAACTCGGCGCTGGTAGCGGGATCGGCGGTGGGGTGTCGGTCGGCGCGCGGCCGGCGAGTTGGTCGACCCTGTGGCTGATCAGGTCGATCATCTGCTGGGTACGGCCAGCCGGGAACGTGCCCTGCGCGGCCACCGGCACGATCACGTACGGCCGGCCGCCGGTCTGCTCCTGGATGAAGGCGGCGATCCGATCGGAGTACGCCGGCAGCACCCGGTCACCGTAGGTAAATCCGAGCCGACCGTCCGGGAAGGCGGGCAGTACGATCCGGATCGGCGCGTCGGGGTTGCCGTCCTGTGCCAGCACGTCCGCGTTCGCCTGCCGCAGTGCGGGGGGCAGCGACACGATCGTGCCCTGGTCCGGGCGTTGGACGTCGATCGGTTGCGGGTCGAACCGGGCGAAGAGGTCCGGGTTACGGTACTGGGCCGGATCGGTGTTGTCCGTGAGCGCTGCCGACACCCGTACATCGAACAGGTCACCGAGTTGCTGGGCATATCGTTCCACCTGCGGCAGCAGGGGGTTTGCCTGTCCGGCATGCGGTACGGCCAACACGATCTCGGTGCCGGGCTGGTAACCGTTCTCCACCATGATCTCGGCGAGCACGGTTACCGGAATCGAGATCGAACTGCCCGGCCCGAGTGGCCCGTACGGGTCGTCGGAGGCACCGAAGACGCTGTCGACGTCGCCCTGGGCGGTCACCACGTACACGTCGTCGGTGAGGGTGGTCGTGGTTGGGACCTGACCATAGTTGGTCGTGGGCTGTGCCGAGCCGCTGTCCCCGTCCGGCGGTGGCGGTGCCGGGAACCGGTTGCGGGCCTGCTCCGGTTGGCTCAGCGCGATACCGCGTTGCGCGTCGTCGGTGTCCCGCAGCGGCTCGACCGTGACGCCCTCCGGGGTGGCCTCGCGGGCCTGCCAGTCCGACCACGAGAGACCGGCCTCGTCGATCGGCGAGTCGACCGGGACCAGGGTCCCGGTCACCGAATCCCGCACGTACCCGGTGAACGTGGGCAGTGGCGCCGGCGCGTAGTTGGCTATCGTCGGCAGTTCCTGGTCGACCACCGCTGGATCGGGGTCCACCCGGTGCCAGTGGGTGTCGACGAAATCGCCGACGGCCGGATCGATCCGCCCGTTGGCGCTGTAGTAGACCGGTCGGCGGATACGGTTTGCCAGCGCGGTCACCCACTCCCGGAAGACGACTTCGTCGGTGAAGGTGCCAAGTGGGCCGACCCCGAGTCGGACCGGCAGGTGCGGTGGGATCCGCATGTTCTCCAGCGCCTGCGCCACCCGCTCAACGGGTAGGCCGGCCGCGTTCCCGTTGTCGCCGTAGGCGGACGGAACGTTGCCGGTCACCGCGAAGATCACGGTGGGAAGATCGTCGGACCGGCTGATCTGCTCGTAGAGTTGGGTGTTGAGCTGCACCCCCTCGGGGGTGTCGAAGATGAGCAGGTTGCTGCCCATCACCGTGAACTCCAGGCCGACACCCTCCTGCGGTCCTGTCGCCACGCCCAGGGCATCGGTGGTGAAGAACGATGGTGGAAGTTCACGGTCCGACGACAGTGGCGGTTCGACCGGGTTGGTACGGTTCAGCGCGCCGTTGGCGTCCCGCTGGTAGAACTGGTCGCGTCCCTGCTCGGGCGTTGGCGCGTCGACCGGTTGGGGCCACATCTGGGCGGTGAACTCACCGAGGGCGCTGTCGTACGCGGTGCCCACGCCGTAGAAGACCGGGCCCCGCCGCGCGTCACCGAGGAGGCTGAGCCAACCCCGGTCGATGGAGACCGCTGCCTGTTCCCGCTGCGACGGCAACAGGTCGGGCAGGATGCGGATCGGTCGGTCGGCCGGGACACCCAGGGCAGCCAGCAGGTGGGCCACCGACTGTCCATCCAGCATCCGTACCGACCCGGTGGGCGTGGGGACGATGAGTCCGTCCTGCCCGAACCGGGCCACCACGGTCACGATGTCCCCGCGCTCCGCCTCGTTGGTGACCAAAGACTGGTAGGCGGCCAGGTCCGCGCCCGTGCCCAGGAGCACCGTGTTGTTCGGCAGCAGATGTACGTCGACACCGACCGTCAGGGTGTGTCCGCCGAGCGTCAGCACACCGTCGCGGTACGGGGGCTCGTCGTTCGCGGTCGCGTCGGTCACCAGATGACCGGCGTCGTCGCCTACGAACGCGTTCGTGGCGGGCTCGCCGATGACGTTGCCACCCGCCGTCGGCCGCAGCCGGTGCCACACCTGCGCGGTCTGGTCGGTGCCGTCGGTCGGAGTGACGACCTGTTCGCCGACGTAGACGCTGGCGGAACGGTGGTTGGCCAGCTGCTGCGCCAGGGTGAGCAACTCGGCCGGATCGGCGGCACCGAGGTAGTGCGGGTCGAGCCGGACCGGTACCCCGTCGGCGACGCGCAGGTGCCGCAGCACCGCATCGAGGGCCGGCGCGGTGAACGGGTGCGATCCGCCGTCGCTGTCGGGGCGTCGGGTGAGCGGTGCGCCGTTCTCACCGACCAGCACCCGGACGGTGGTGATGTCGTCGCGGACGGGCAGGTTGCGTACCGCTGGTGCATGGGTGTGGTAGGTCGCCCCTACGTCGTCGATCACGATCATGTTGCCGAGTTGGTGTACGTCCCGCCCGACGGCGAACTCGCCGCCCAGGTCGGGATGGTCGACGACCCCTTCGACGGGCGGTGCGCTCGCCCGCGACGTCAACCACTCCACCGGTTGGCCGTCGCTGACCGCCCTGAACTGTTCCAGGACGTCGGTGAACTCTGCCGTCGCGCCCTCGGGCAGGTACAGGATGTCCCGGCCGAGGAGCCGGGCCAGCTCGGCCAACTGGGCCTCGACCGTCGCCCGGTGCTCGGACGGGATGGGGGTGAGCAGCTGAAGTGTCTGCGAGCGTCGGGCGTACCGGTTGGCCAGCAACGTATGCGCGATCTCGGCCATCGACCGGGGCGCCACCGTCGTACCGTCCGGCATCGCCAGGCCCAGCCGGCCGTCCCCGGTCAACGGCAGGTCCAGGAAGAACGTGCCGCTGTCGGGGTCGACCTGGTCGTAGTCGAGGCCCCGGTCCGCCCACATCGCCGAGGTGGGCGAGGCGAACCCGGCATGGTTTACGTCCCCCTGCCCGGTCAGGGAACGCTGCTCCGGCACGAACGTCACCGGTTCGTCGACCGGCCAGAGCCGGCCGAGCACGTCGGTGACGTACCGCCTGCCGTCGAACCCGTCGGTCGGCATGATGGTGAGCCACTGCCTGCGGGTGCCCGCCTCGCTCAGCGCGACCAAGTCGTAGTCGGCACCGGTGGACCGGGAGTCGGCACCCGGCGGAAGGGCCAGCACCGGCACGCCCATGAGGTTGGCCAACTCCCGCAGCGTGGCGAGGTACTGCGCGGTGATGGCGGTCGACTCGTTGCCCACAACGGCCGGCACCACGATCTGCTGGCCCGGTTGCCAGCCCCGGGCCAGCAGCCGGATCTGTACCTCCTCGATGGTCGACGTGGTGAAGTTCCCCAGGTGGTCGTACACGCCGAAGCGTCCGCCCTGCACGGGCAGCGCCATCGGGAAGAGATCGTCCCGACGGCGGAGGCCCCCGGAGAGCGCCGCACCGCCGCTGTAACGGGACTGCTCGACCGACATCAGCCCATTGCCGAACGGGAAGACCATTTCGCCGTCTCTCGGGCGGAGAAAGCCGTTACGCGAGACGAAGAACGTCGGCATGCCGGTGGGGAACGTCGATGGCTGGACCGGGATCCACTCCACGGGAGCACCGGTACGCCGGTCGACCGCCTGGATCTCGCCGCTGACCGGGTCGACCCGTCCCTCGGCGTCCAGCGGCAGTGCCCACACCGTGTCACCGGTCTCGTCGGCCAGCTCATGCAGTTGCTCTAGGTAGGCCATTCCACCCGGCACCAGCAGGCGGATCTCGCTGCCGTCCTCCCGTGCGCCGTTCTCCCTGAGCATCTCGCTGATCGTCTGGCTGCTGACCGACTGGCCACCGCCGGGCCCGGGATGCCCGATTCCCAGGAGACCACCGCCCTGTGGAGTGAGCAGGAGGTCGAACACGCCGTCGATCCGCCGACCTTCGGCGATCAGGTCGTGGAACCGGGCGTACGCGGCGGCGTCGACCGTGGCGAAGCCCCCATGGAAGAGCACGCTGGTGAACTGGTCGTTGCCGTAGGGCGAGTAGTCGACTACGCCGTCCTGGGACCGGAACCACTCGGTCGTGACGATGTCGCCCTGCAAGCCGAGCACGGACCGCCACTCGACCGGGTTGCCCTCCTCGTCCAGCTGCACCAGGCTGGTGGTCTCCCGGTCGGTTCCCTCGTTCTCGGTGACGGTGACGAGGGACGTCCCGGCTTGGCGGAAGAAGATCCGGTTACCCAGGATGTCGGCCAGCAGTTGTGCCTGGGCGGCGATGCTGGTGCCCCCGGGGAGAACCTCGGTGAGCAGTTGGATGTCGTTGCCCCGCCACCCCCACCGGGTGAGCGTCGCGGCGATCTCCGCCGCTCCGACCGCCGTTCCTTCGCCGCCGTACGACAGGACGAGCTGACCCGCGTCGTCGACTGCCAGGTCGACGACGAACAGTCCGGGCCGGGGCCGGATCTCGCCGTAGAGGTAGTCCTGCTCCAGGGCCGTCTCCAGGTCGGTTCCGACGACCACCCCCTCGAAGCGGGTGACGTCCGGATCCACCGCAGGCACCAGTCGACCGTCCGCCCCGCCCCGATGCTGCGGAGTCAGCGGCTCGGATCCCTGGACCGGGTCGGGTACCAGCGCTCGCCAGGTTCCGGGATTGCCGCCCCGGTCGATCGAGCGGAAGGCACCCAACCGGTATACGGCACTGTTGGCCGGCCCCGGGACGTAGACGACCCTTCCGAGCTCGTTGACCAGGTCCCGGAGGTTGCGCTCCAACTCGGCAGCCTCGGTCGGGTTGGTCGGCCAGCTGATGGCGAGGAACAGCTCCCGGGCGCCCGGTATGCGCGGCCCGATCAGGGCACCGAACTGCGTACCTGGCAGCAGGTCGACGTCGCCGCTGCCCCACCCCACCTCGAACCGCCCGTTGCGTACGGTGACCTGCACCGGGGCCGGACCGCGCAGCGGCACCTGCCCCATGCGGGACAGACCCGCGCCCAGTGCGTGGTAGTTGGCTCGGGTCGTGACCGCGAGACCGCCGCCCGGCAGCGCCGCGGTCACCGGGCCTGGCAGCGGCCGGACTCCCTGCTCGGACTGGCTGAACATGGGCGGGAAGAACTCGGGCACCCGGCGGGAGCGGATCACCTGCCAGTCGACGATTTCTCCGGTCTCCCGGTCGCGGGCCACAGCCTCCAGTCGGGTGCCCCTGGATCCGTTGTCCACCTCGACGAAGTCGACGTCGGCTCCCTGCGGAGTGACCAGGATGTCGTTGTTGAGCACCGTCGCGATGCGCTGGATACGGCTCAGGGTGGCACCGTCGTCGACCAGCAGCAGGATGTCCTGACCCGGCCTGAGGT
The DNA here is from genome assembly GCF_042679305.1 of Micromonospora sonneratiae. NCBI lineage: Bacteria > Bacillati > Actinomycetota > Actinomycetes > Micromonosporales > Micromonosporaceae > Micromonospora > Micromonospora sonneratiae. Next base: position 151,902 of record NZ_JBHTMP010000004.1, read on the forward strand.
TCGCGTTGTTCAGCAGCCCGATGACCTCGTGGTCGCCGAGGGCCTGCAGTTCGCCGTTGGGTTGTACCCGGGCCAGCTTGTCCCCGACGGTGGTCAGGGCGAGGGCATACTGGGTGCTCGGCCGCCACCCGGAGAGCAGGTAGTTGCGCATCCGGTCGAAGTCCGCCTGCGGCACGGAGGCGAAACCACCCCGGAAGGTCACCTGGGTGTCGTAGCCATCGTTGAGCATTTGGAACCCGTCGCGCCCCACGAACGTCACCTCGGGCGGCCTGGTGTCGATGGTGATGCCGCCGCCGCCCAAGCCGCCACCGATGCCAGCGCCACCGAGGTACGTTCCGAACCCGCCGCCCCCGCCTCGGGTGTTTTCATCGGTGTCGGTCGCTGTCGTGCTGCTCTCGGTCGTGGCGGTGGTTGCCTCGATGGTCCTGGTCGTGTTTGTCGCGGTTGCGGTCGGGTTGGTCGTACTGCTGCTGGTGTTGGTGCTCGTGCTGGTGGTGGCGTTGGTGGCACCGCCGGCGGCACCCGATCCCGGTGGTCGGCGGTTGTCGCGGGAGGAGCCGGTGACGACGCTGGTGGCCGGTGTTTTCCGGGCCGCGTCGAGGCGCTCCAGTTCGGCGTCGAACGTCTCACGCAATCCGTTGAGCTCATTGACGATCCGGGGCAGGACCGCGCTCTGCGTCGGGGTCAGTCCGTCCGTCGTGGTGGGCAGATTGTCGAGCTGACGCAGCGCGGTGCGGTATGCGGTCAGCGCCAGGGTCAGTGGCCGAGTCTGGCCGACGGGAACGTTCTCGACCACCTCGTCGTACTGCCGCTGCATGTCGGTCAGGGCCGCACGTAGGCCGGGCACCGCGCGTAGTGCGTCCGCCACTGCCGCGTTCGCTGTGGCCAGCGAGTCGGACTCCAGCGGAACGAGAGCGGCGGTGACATCGTCCAGCAGGGTGACGACCTGCTCCATGCTGTCGATCAGGCTGTTACGGTCGGCGGTGGACGGACCGATCCCACCGATCCAGGTACCGAGTTGGTTGACGATGGTCTGGTACGGGCCCTGCACGGCCTGCCAGGCGGCGGTCAGGGTCTCGGGTACGGCGTCGCCGGCCCGCTCGATGCGGCCACGGAGGTCGCGGAACCGCGTCACCACCGGACGCCACGCCTGATGGATCTCGCGCAGGTTGATCGTCCGAGCCCGGGTCTCGGTGACCCCGCCGATCTCCTCGGTCAGCCTGGCGATGCTGTCCCGCAGCGCCATGACCTGTTCGAGCGTCGGCGGCGCCGGCTGTCCGGTCCGGGCCGCGTTGGCCAGCGCCTGGTGTTCGGCGATGATCTCGTCTCGCAGGTTACGGACCCGGTTCCGCCAGTCCACCACGTTCTCGCCGTTCGGACCGAGGGCGTCCAGTTGGCCCAGCGCCTGTCGGACCCGGGCGGTCAGGCTCGGCAGAGTACGGCCGATCTCGTCGACCGCGTCCCGGGCGGTCGGGTCGACACCGCTCGCGGTGCCCGGGTTCGAGGCAGCGTTGGTAGTGGTCGCGCTCGGACTGCCACCGATTCTGAGGCCGGTGCGGTTGGTCGCCGGCGGGCGTTGCTGTGGACGGTTTAGAACCTGTTCGGTGTCCATGACGATCTGCCCGTACGTCGTGTCCAGCTCACTGATCTGGTCCAGGACGCCGTCGTACGCGGCACCCCGGCTGCTTCCCGCGCCGCCGTAGCCGATCTCCACGTTGTGGGACAGGTCCGCCAGGCCCTGCTCGTAGCCGCGGAGAGTATTGGTCAGATTGGTGGTGAACACCTCCAGGCCGCTGCCCCACGGGGTGGCCCATTGGTGGTCAGGGTCACGGGTCAGGCCCTCTTCCTGCTCCTGGTGCGCCCGGTCGATGGCGGCGTTGACGGCCTGGCGCAGGCCGGCGAGCTGCGTACGGCGTCGGGCCAGCCAGGCGTTGATCTCCTGAAGCTGCTGTTGCGGGTCTCTGGGCGGCCGGGAGGTGTCTGGAGTGATCGGGTCCGGGATCAGCGAGGTTACGTCACTGCTCGTGTCGGCAGTGACCGTACTCTTCTTTCCCTTGCCGCCTGGCTCCGCTGCCGGCTCCGGCAGCGCTTGTTCGATCGCGGCGACCGCTTCCGACCAGGTCTGGTGGGTGTCGACGAAGTTCCGCAGCGGCCCCTGCCAACTCGGACCGTCGGTGGGTAGCAGGTTCGCCGGCAGTTCGTCGGGCAGGTTGTCGTTGGCGAGCGCGTCGGCCGCCACCTGCGCGGCTTCGGCTGCGGTGACCGCGGTCAGCCGGAGCAGGTCCGCGTCGGCTACCGGCGGTGTCGCGTCGGACAGTGCCGCGATGGCCGTGTTGTGCCGGGTGACCAGGTCGGTCGCGTTCTGCCGCCACCGGCCGGCCTGGTCGAACAACTGTTGGAGGAGCTGTCGGTCGACCCCGCCCGGGGTTGCCGTGGCGGCATTCAGCGCCTGTTCAGCGGCGTCGATCGCGTCGGCCCAGTCACGGTATGCGGCATCGGTGGTACGCAGCCGGTCCAGATACGCCTGCTGGACGAACGCGGAACCTCCGGCCTGCCCGGTCGGCACGTTCCGGGGCAGGGTACGCGTGCTCGTCGCGTTGGCTGTCACCACCTCGGCGGTGACCCGCAGCCGTTCACGTAGCCGTCGCGCGTCGGGCACGTTCGTGGTGTGCTGACTGAGGGCGTTCAGCGCGGCCTCGTGGCGGGTACGCAACCCGTCGGTGTTGGTGAGCCACGTGTCGACAGCCTGGACGAGACCGGCAAACTCGGACGGTTGACCGGTCGTGGTCTGACTGTCGTCGGTCGCGGTCTGGCTGTCGTCGGTCGAGGCCCGCTCGGTCGGCTCGACCGTCTGGGTCTGTTCGGTGGTTACCGTGGTGGTGCCACCCGGCCGGATCACGTCCTCGATCCGAGGCCCGCCGGTGGAGTCGGAGATCGCCGCCTCCGCCGCCCGGATGGCACGGGCCCACTGCTGGTAGGCGGCCTGGAATCCACGCAGCGGTGCCAGGTAGCCGCCCGCCTGCGACGGGGTCATGACGGCCGGCGCGGTCTGTGGCAGTCCAGCGGCCATTGCCGCATACCGGGCGGCGATCAGCGCCTGGTGTCCCGCCGTGAGCTGTTCCCGCAGCGCGGTTTCGTTGGCCAGGCCGACGATGTTGGCCAGTGCGGCCTCGTGGCGGCGTTGAAGATCCTGGTGCCGAGCCCGGTGGACGGCCACGTCCGCGAAGAGCCGTCGCGCGGTCTCCACCGCGATCGGATCGACCGGCGGATTCTGGAGGCTGGTGGGCGGGCGTCCGCCACCACGTCCACCGCCACCGCCACCGCCACCACCTCGGCCGTTTCCGCCGCGTCGGTCTCGACCGTCGTCCCGGTGATCACCGTCTCGGCGTCCACCACCACCGAAGAAGCCGCCACCGCGCCGGTTACCCGAGTCTCCACTCCCGCCGCCGCGTCCACCGCCGTCGTTGTTGCCACCACGGTCCGGATCGGGGCCGTCGTAGCCGTCGCGGCCACCCGGTCCGCTGATGACGGTGTGCCGGCCCCTCGGCTGGGAGTCGTCGTAGTGGACCAGGCGGATCTCCCGTACCCGGGTGGGGGTGGTGGAAAGCGTCTCCCGGGCGATACGCAGCGCATCCTGGACCGGCCACCCGTAGGCTCCGGCGGAGATGATCGGGAAGGCGATCGAGCCCAGCCCGAGCCGGTCGGCCTCGCGTAGCGCGGTGCGGTAGGCGGAGCGCAGTTGGTCGCTACGGTCCTGGGTCGCGCTGTACACCGGGCCGACCGAGTGGATGATGTGACGTGCGGGCAGGATGCCGGCGCCCGTGGCCACCGACTCGCCGACCTGGATGCCGTTCGGCCAGTGCTGGCGCAACTCCTGCATGATCGTCGGATTGTTGGCATGCACCGCGAGGTCGGTGCCACCACCGCCGCGTAGGGCAGCGTTGGCAGCGGTGACGACGGCGTCCACCCGCTGTTCCTGGATCCGGCCGAACACCTCGGTCACCGTCACCAGCCCCGGCTGCGGGGCGGGGGCGGTCGGTGCCGGTGTGGTCGTGTTGGCTGTCGTGGTTGTGGTTGTCGTGCTGGTGTTCCCGCCGACGGACGTATCGGACCGCTGCGGCGGGTCGATCGCGTTCTCAGCCGCGACGATCGCATCGGACCACGCCCGGTACGCGTCGTCCACCGCGGCCAGCAGCGGCTGGTAGAGGTCGGCGCTGGTCTCGTCGAGATTGTCGGGTGCCTCGTCCGGTACGTCCCGGCGCATTCGCCGGGTGTCGGTGACCAACACCTCGGCGAAGGCGTTGTCCATCCGCTCGGCCAGTTCGGCGGCGTTCGGGATGGTGGTGTCAGGTGCCCGTAGCACGTCCATCGCGGCGTTGTGCCGCCGCTCGAAGCGGGTGAACCCCTCGTTCCACTCCGCCACGTTCAGGAACAGTTCGTGGGTCTGTGCCACCCGGTCCTGATTCCGTAGGGGCGGTGGTGACGGGGGAGTGATCGGACTCTGTTGCCGTGACCGTGCCGTTTCGAGTCCCAGCAGCACCGAGCGCGCCTCGGCCAGCGCGTTCTGCACCTCGTCCATCACCCGTTCGAGTCGCCCACCGATGATCAACGCCAGGTGCACCTGCCGTACGTCGAACTCCTCGATACTGTCGGGGAGCCACTGATTGCCCTGGTCGCGCAGTTCTCGATAGGTGGCCCGGGCAGCGATCAGCCGGGTGGTGATCTCGGTGGTGTCCACTCCGGTCAGTGTCACCGTACGTAGCGCCGCCAGGGTCTGGTCGATGCGGACCAGCGGATTCTCGCGCACTATCCGGTCGTACATCCGCAGCGCGAGATCGGTTACCTGCTGGACGGCTGCTTCAACAGCGGCGGGTCCGCTGACCACGGTTTCCAGAGCGTCCACGGTTGCGGCGAACTCGGTCGCCGTCCGCACCTGCGCCTGCAGTGCCAGGTGGGCGTCGCGGGCTTCGTTGCCCGTGGGGGGTGGCGTCTGCCGGGCCGGAAGGGGGGTGAGTAGGTCGGTCAACCTCGTTGCGGCGGGTGCCGTCGCCGCGTTCTGGGAGATCACCGCTGCGGCCTCGGCGGCCCTGTTCCGCCGCGTGGTCAGGCTCTCCAGGCTCGCGTCGTGGACGACGAGGAGGTTTTCCAGGTACGTACGCCGGGCGGCCAGATCGGCGGCATTGGTGGTGGGGGCGGCGACAGCCTCGATGTCGGCGAGGACCCGGTCCAGTTCGGTCAGGTGGGCGATCGCATCCGTGGTTGTCACGATCTGCTGTACGAGGTCATTGGCGCTGTCGCCCTCGCCGAGGCGACCGATCCGCCGCATCGCCTCGTTCACGGCGGCCTCGGCCAGCCGCAGCCGCTGCCAGAGGTGGTTGACGTCCGCACCGTTCTGCGCGGCGGTCAGTAGCGCCGAGGTCGCGTTCGTCATCCGCTCGTCGACCAGGGTGGTCTCGACCGCTTCGTTGAGTGCGGCGGTCAGCCGGTCCCGCTCGGCGGCCAACGGGCCGACAGCGTCGGCCAGTTGCGCCTCCAGAACCGACACGACGCTCTCCAGCGCCTGGTACGCATCGACCAGGGACCGCAGGGCACGTAGTGCCGCCACCGCCCGGGCGTCGTCCAGGGCGGAGACCGGCTCGTTGCCCCGGGCCACGCGGTAGTCCGCGGTGTACCGTTCGATCGCCGCTCGCGCCCGGTCGACCCGGCCCGCCACATCAGGATGGTCGGCCTCGCCGAGCTGACCGAGTACGTCCTCGGCCCGCGACAGCAGGTCGTCGAGCCGCTGGTCGTGGAAGTCGGCGATCCAGATGTCCAGGCTCTCGATCACGAACGCGCGTTCGGCGCTGACGGTGACCGCGGGGTCACCCGAGGTCAGTGCCTCGGCCCGGCTGATGCTGCGGACCAGTGCCTCGTGCCGGCTGATCGCGTCGGTGAGTGCCTGCCACTCCAGCGCCGCGTCGACATCGGACAGGACGTCGATCGCCTCGCCGCTGGAGAGAGCTTCGTAGCGGTTGATCTCCTCCTGGAGTGCGGCCCGGCCCTGGGCCAACCGGAACCGGATGTCCAGTGTGTTGGCACCCCCGGCAGCGGGAAAGACCAGCCCGTGTAGCGCCTGCTCGGCACGGCTCAACGTGCCGGTCGGATTCAACGCCGTGTAGCGTTCACGGAGCTCCTGGAGACCGTTGCGCAAGTCGGTGCGTTCGTCGGCGCTCGACAGCTCGACGGCCAGCGTCGCCCGGTAGGTGAGCAGGGCGTTGAGGTACGCGCGGTAGCGCTCGACGGTCATCGGCAGGAGCTGGTCGGAAATCTGGTGCGGGTCCAACGCGCCACGTATGGCGAGGTAGCGGTCCCGCGTGGCCCGTACCGCCCGCTCCGCGTTGGTGATCGCGGTGAGTCGGTCGGTGACGTCCACCCCGGCGCGGTGGAGTTCGTTCAGCGCGTTCAGCACCTGCTGTCGCCACTGTGGCAGCCGTTCGAGCATCCGCTCGGTGCGGACGATGTCCAGTTCGTTCTGTTGCAGTACGCGCATCGCGGCGAGGTTGCGGGCCCGTACCTCACTGTCCGTGACGGTCTGCTGTACCGGGCCGACGACGGTGTGCCGCGGCAGCGGCCGGGTGATCAACTGGGGCTGGGCGGCGGTCAGCTCCAGCACCTCGGGCACCTGTTCGGTGGGCAGGATCAGGGTGGTGCCGTCGTCGTTGATCCGTATCCGGGCCAGGCTGGCGGACGTGGCACCGAACCAGTTCTCCGGGGGATGCCAGGAGATGAGGAACTCGACGCCCGCGCTGAGCCTGGTGAATTGGCGATGGGTGGTCTTGTCCCCGCGTTCGTAGGCGGTGGCGCCGCCACCGGTGGCGGCACCGGCACCACCGCCCAACGACAGGCCGCCCTTGAGGGCCAGCTCGGTGATGACCGCCTCGCTCGACGTCTTGAGTTTCCCGGTGACGTCGAATTCGACGCCGTACCCGCGGCCGGTTCCGCGATTGCTGTTGCCCTTCTCGATCAACCGCTGGAAGTCCTTCAACAGCACTTCGCTGAGTGGGCCGAGGTTGGTCAGGTGCAGGATGTCGGCGGACAGCTCCAGGGTTCCGGCGTCGTCGGTGAAGACCCCGAACTCCGACAGCGGGATGCTGACCTGCCCGTCGATCATCGTCAGCAGGTTGTGGATCAGGAAGTTCGGACTGAGCACGGTCTCTATCGCGTCGTGCAGGTACGCGTTGCTGGTGAGCCAGGACGTACCGGGTCCGAGTATCTTGCCCAGGCCCTTGGGGCTGAAGAGTTGGGCCACCGCGGCCCGGAGATCCCTGAGGCCGCCGACGAACTCGACGTCGCCCTCGGCGAGGTGGTTCGCGGTCAGGGGCAGCCCCTTGGTCAGGGTGTGGTGCGCGGTGCCCAGGGGAATCTCCTGGAACTCCGTGACGATCAGCTCCCGACGGGGCTGCATCGTCGGATTGATCGGGTTGGCGGTGAAGGACCGGGGTACCGGCGCCGGCCGCGACCGGGTCGGCTTCGCGGTGGCTTGCTCCACGGTCGGAGAGGTCACCACCACCTCGGTGGGCGGCCGGTAGCCGAGTGCGTTCTCCTCGGTGGTGATGGTCGCGGCGTAGGCGGCGAACGTGCCGATGAGCTGTTTGAGTGGCTCGTCCAGGGCGTCCAGGGCATCGACGGACTCCACCGTGGCCGGGTCGGTGGCCAGCGCGGTCTCGGCAGCGGTGATCGCGTCGGCGAACGCCTTCTTCCGATCCGTCAACTGGTTGCGTCGGGCCTGCAGGTCGCTCGGCGCGGCCTGGCTCAGCTCAGCCTGAGCTGCCTCGGCCCGCTCGTCCAACGTGGTACGTCCACTGATCGCAATTTTGGCGAACTGTACGCCGACGGCGTGCGATATCCGGGAGCGGACGATCGCGGGACTGTTGTAGGAGATTTCGATCGCCGCGCCCTCCATCGCGCTCACCGCGTTGTCGATGGCGGTTCTGAGCCCTTCGAGCGCCCCGACCGGGTCGGTGCCGACCAGGCCGGCGGCGGTGGCGGCATCGGCGACGGCGGTGTTCCAGGCGGTGATGAGCGCCGCCCTGGCAGTCCCGTCCAACCGGGGGAGCAGGTCGTCCAACAGGGTGTCCAGCGGTACGACCGTGCTGCGCAGGGGGGCGGGTACGGTCGAGGTGACCGGTGTTCCGGCCAGTGCGGATTCGGCCTCGGCCAGCACGCCGGCCCAGGCTTCGTAGGCGGTGTTGACGTCGCCGAACGGCAGGGCGTCGAACTGGTAGTCGACGTTGACCCCGGCCGCTCGCAGGTCGTTTCGAGCCTTCGTCACCGCTGCCTGCGCCTGGGTCAGCCGCTCGGACAGCTCCGGTGCGAGTCCTGGACTGTCCAGTAGCGTCCGGGTCTGTTTTGTCATCAGGGGGTCGGCGGCCCGCCAGGCCTCGAACTCGGCTGTTTCCGTTTCGGCGCGGGCCTGCCTGATCTCGGCATCCTCGCCCAACTGGAGCGATTCGGCCGTGGCCTGCACCAGCTCGACCTGGTCCTCCATCGCCATCAACAGGTCGACGACCGGTCGTAGCGCGGCCAGCCCCTCGGATACCTGGAGGTTGGTCCAGGTGGAGATCGGGCGGTCCCACGGCAGGTGGCTCGGCCGCTCTACCTGGTCGTACGCCTCGATGACGGCGTCTGCCGACTGGTTGAACCGTCGCCTGTGCTGTTCGACGTGCGTGCCCTGGTCGGTGAGTACCCTGAGCGCCTGCTCGAACTGCCGGTTGAGCTCCTGTAGGGAGCCGGTGATGTCGGCCAGCGCGTGTTGGGCGGTGGAGAGCAGAGCCCGGTCCTCGGAGTTGTAGCCGGCCTCGGCGACCTGCGCTATCTCCACCGGGTACCCCATGAAGGTGCCACCGCGGATCAGGTAGTTGACCCGGTACCTGCTGCTGTCCCGGTAGAGTTCGGCGAACGGCAGGGCGGCCGCGCCAAGCCCGGTGTCCGACTGGACGATGGCGCTGAGCTGCACGTCGAACTCGAACTGGGCCAGGTTGCCGATCTGGAGCAGGCCCACACTGTCGTCGAACTTGCTACCCGCGCTGGTCCCCCGGGACGTGCTGTTGCTGATGTTGCCCGATCCGCCGACGGAGATCTCCTTGATCGCCCGGCTCAACGGATTGTCCGGCTTCGGACCGTAGGAGTACCGCAGGCCCAGGCCGCTGTATCTGCGGCCGTGCGAGCTGCTGACCGACGTCCCATGTTCCGTGCTGGACAGGTGCTTGCCCTCCAGCGCGTGCTTGCCCGGTGTGAGTCCTCGATAGGTGGGGTTGATCAGCTCGGCGAAGAAGGTGACGCGGTAGGTGTGGTCGGTGAACATTCCCCGGTAGCCGACGGTGACGGTCAAACCGGCCATCATCGACTCCAGGAGGCCACCACCGGGATGGAGGTGGAACAGCTTGGCGATCTCGTCGCTGATCGCCATGGCCTGGAAGAAGTTGTGCTGCTGGTACAACCGCCCGATCAACGCGTCGCGGAACTCCCGCATGTCCGGCACCCGCAACGGTGCGACGTGCCCGAGCCCGTCGTTGCGTAACACGGACGGTGGGGGCAGCAGCTGCAGCCGGGCGGCGTTGATCGGTACGTCCGATTCGTGGCCGAGTGCCAGCCACGCCACCGGCGAGGTGGCCGACACCCCGCCCTTGTTCAGACCGCTGCGCCCGACGGGGCTGAGCCGGCCGTTCGAGTTGGTGGACCCGTTGGGACTGGCGGACTGTTTCGGCGAGTTGGACACCGCCGTTTGGCCCTTCTGGGGCGCCAGACCTCGGGCCAGCGCCTCATGCAGCTCCATCAGCACCAGCCCCGGCACGTTCTGCGGACGGGAGCGGTATGTGTCGTCAGCGTGGAGACCGTAGCGGTTGGCCTCGTACATGCGTACCGAGATGGTCGCGACGTAGTTGGCCCAGCTCCAGACCTGGTGACTGATTTCGATGTCCACCCGGTCGAGGACGCCGTGCAGCACCTGCGACCGGCCGTACGAGCGGGTGTTGGTGTAGGTGAACGAGCCGGGCGTGGCGGTGAGACCGTGTGGCGAACCGCCGAAGGCGGTGCCGAGACCGGGTAGCTCCACCCCGCCCTTCAGGCTTCCCCGTTCCGTGCCGACGGACTTGGAGATCGACGAGGTGCCGGCAAAGTGCAGGTAGCGGTATCCGTGGTCGGTTTCACCGATCGACGTCAGCTTGCGCGGCCGCAGGTTGAGGTGAACCTCCAGGTAGGTGTCGAACTCGGCGTCGAAGTTCCACTTGTCGCGCCACAGCAACTGCTGATTGGGCCCGGAGAAGTCGCGGCTCCTCGGCCCGGCACCGACGAGCGACTTCTGGATCTGGTCGTAGATCTCCGGCGGCACCTTGTCGATGCCGTGGTGGCGGAATCCCTGCTCGACGGCGGGCATGAGTTTGCTGGTGTGCACCATTGCCAGCGCGCCCTGGGGCATGTCCAGGTCGGGGGAGGGATACCAGGTCAAGCCGCTCACCGCGTCGGCCATGGTGGAGTGCCATTGTCCGGTCTGCGGATCGAGTTCCTCGACCAGGTCCTCGGCGGTCACCATGCTGAAGCCGAACTCGATGGGGTTGTCGAGCTGCGCCTGGGTGGGGGCGCCGAAGGAACGTACCACTGGAATCTGCTTGGCCAACGGGCTGCGGGTGTCCTCCAGCGACGCGCCGATCTCCATGTTGGTGCCGGGAAAGCCGCCCGGCATCGGCATGGCCGTCTCCATCTGCGTCGGCACGGCGGGCGTGACGGTGAACGCGGAGATCATGATCTGCATCCGGCCGTCGAACTCCGCCAGCCAGTGTGCGCCGCCACCGACCGCGCCGCTGCCGGAGTAGCCCGAACCGAACGTCACGCTGTCCTTGTTGGTGAAACCGGTGGAGAACTTGAGGCCGCCGATCTTCTTCATGAACTCGCCGATGGTGCCGCCGAGCGCTTCGGTGAACGGCAGTCCGAGCGAGCCGGCCAGCCCCAGGCCGTAGGTCCAGCTCCGGGTGGTGCTGCTGCCCAGGTCGACAAAGTCTCCGTAGTAGACCTCCATGTTGCCGGCCAGGGTGCGCTTGTAGGCCAGGCCGCCGTTGGCGTGGGTCTCGTCGAGCAGCTTGCCGTGTACGAGCAGGATCAGTCGTTCGTCGCCCAGCTTGCCGGGCTTGGTGAGCATGATCGGGTCCCCGCCATTGATGATTTCGTGGCTTCGCCGGATCAGGTTCTCGGTGGTCAGGGAGTTGACCAGGGTCAGCCAGTTGACGAAGTACGCGAGCTTCTGTGTCGCGTCGGCGTCGTCGCCCGGCAGGTTGGCCACCGGCAGGACCCCGTCGGGGCGTCCGGGGGGCAGAAATCCGGGGAAGTTGTCCCGGACCAGTTGCATGGCCGCGTCCATGACCCGGTTGGCGCCGTCGTCGAACCTGGTGAACCGGGTCATGGGCGGCAGGTAGCTGTAGAACTCCCGGGGGGCCCGCAGTTGCCGGTCCGGACTCTGCCGGCGCTCCTGTTCGGTCGCTGCGGCGATGCTGCCCTCGGTGACCGCCTGCGCGTTCTGGGGCGTCAGCGTCGCCAGCGCCTTCGGGTCGATCAACCCGGAGGTCCTGTCCTGACCTGGTGTCGGGGACAGGGGGCGGACCGGCGGTGGTGTCTGATAGCCCAGGCGGTAGGCGTCGTCGAGGAACATCCGGGTGTAGACCCGGCTCCAGGCGACGCGGAGTTCGCCGGTGACAGCGCTGCGGAACTGAAAACGCGCGTCCATCGCGATCACGGTGGTCGGTTCGGTGTCGAACTTGACCTTGTTGAGCACCACGGAGCCGAACCCCGGTCCGGGTCGGCTGTGCGACAGCCCCCGGTCCAGGGTGACCGGCACCTCGAACTCGAAACCCAACTTGCCCGTGAGGTAGGAGATCGGGTTGATGTTGAAGGCCTTGAGCCCGAGGTTCACGGGAGCGCCGAGGCTGAAGCCGTTGCCCTGGCTCTGTGAGTGTCCGACGTTGGTGATGTAGTAGTCCTCGGCATCGACCCGGGTGAAGTCGTCCCGCTCCACCACGACCTCGTCGTTGAAGAACTCCACCTGCATCAGCAGCACGTCGAGCGAGGCCATGCCGGCCATCCAGTGCGGGGTGATCAGTACCGGCGACGATGCCACCCCGCTGTACGCGTCGTGGATGTTGCCGGTGATCGATCCGGGGCTGACGAACTTCTGGAACGCCGCGTACGCCGGTGAGCCGATCTTCTGGAACTGCTTGCCCAGTGCCCCGGAGGCAGCCTCCCGCAACTCACCCACGTTGGTTACCACCGGCACCCCGCCCAGCCGGGGCAACGGCCGCGGGCCGGTACGGATCTCCGGCTGGTAGCGGTCCGGCTGCACCTGGATGGTCGGATCGATGTCTGGGTTGTCGACGTTGAGCATCGGTGGCGGAGGCGGCGAGTCCGGCCGGCCCGTCAACGCCGACCAGTTCGCCGAACTCGCCGCCCGGACGATCGGCTGCTGACCCGGGGCAAGGTCGAACGTGTGTCGTTGGAGCAGCTCCCGGGGCCAGCGGACGACCAGTGCGTCGTCCACGGTCAGTGGCGGGGCCACCCGTGTCCGCTGACCATCCTTACGTAGCGTGATGCCCACGTCGATGCTGAACAGGAACTCCACCGCCCGGTACGACGACCCCTTGAAGATCTGCGTCGTGGCCGCCATCGAGCTGGACTTGCGGGTGCTGCTGACCGCGTCGAGGTTGAACTTGAGCCCGTACGACGTCTTCAGCATCTCCAGGACGGTCAGGCCCGGCTTCTTGGTCGTGTCGCCCACCGGCGTGACCGGGATGCTGGCTTCGAAGCCGCGCCTGTCGTCGGTTGTGTTGTCCAGTCCCTGCTGTCGGTCGATCAGCTGCCGGGTCCGTACCTCCTTCTTGCCGAGTGCCTGGTAGGCGGTCGAGTCGAACAGTCGGTTGAGATGGGTGTCGGTCAGCTGCTCCCACGCGCCGTAACGGAGATCTACCTCCACCGAGTAGGTCCCGTCCGAGGTCGGCAGGACGATCGGCAGTCGGTCGTTGAGGAGGTTCTCCATCGTCTGGAGCAGCGCGTTGCCGGCCAGGTACGGTGCCAGCAGCCCACGGATCTCCATGGCCATGCGGTTGGGGAACATCCCGACGATGTGGTTCTCGATCATTTCCACCAGCTGGTCGTCAGCCAGGTTGAAGGTGTCGGCGCTGGATGCCGACCGCCGGTCTGCGGTGATCGCGTACTCCGGCGGCGCGAACACCGACCGCTTGTCGAGCTCGGCGTACGTGGCCTCCAGATCCGATTCCGGGATGACCAGCATGTCGCCGGTGGTCGGAGTGCCCGGCCGATTACGGACCGTCTCGGTGGGCTCGGAGACCTGGCCCTCCGGGCTGATGACGACGATGCTCGGCGGCCGTTGCTGGGGCGACGACCTGAGCGGATCGGTCACGTCGAGGTTGGCGTTCCGGGTGGTGCCGTTGTCCTGACCGGTGGTGTCGTCCTGAGTGTCGTCGGCGGTGATCTCGGCGTCGATGGTGGGCGGGCTGCTCGTCGTCGCGGTGATGAGGTTCCCGTCACCACCCGCTCTCGTGATCTCGTAGGCCAGCCGGGCCCGCTTGGCCTCCACCCCTTTGAGCCGATAGTCCAGCAGGTCGACGTCCCGTTTCGGGGGCACCACCACGCTGTCGCCGTCCCGACCTGCCGAGGAGACGTCCTGGTTGAGCTGCTGGAAGTCACCGACCAGCTTCGCGAGATCGTTGGTCAGTTTCGCGCGCCCGTTCGGATCCGGGACGGTGTCGATCGCCTTCTGTAGTCCGGCCGCGTATCCGATCTCGGGCCGCCGGAACGTGTCGTACACCGCCTGCCAGCCGCCCCGGAAGGTGTTCCAGCCGGTGACGACCGCGTCACGGCCGCCGCCTCGGACCCGTTCGTCCTGGTCCGAGGACTGACCGTCGGCCGGCCTGCCCTTTCCCCGGTCCGGTCGGGGCTGGGTGGGCTCGTCGTCGCTGCTCCGTGAATCGCTGCTGGCACTGTCGGACTGGTGGCCGACGGTCATGCCCGCCACCGTCAGTTGGATCATGGTGAAGTCCGCCGCCAGGTGCGCGAACGCGTCCGCCCGCTCCGCCGGGCTACGGGTCAGGAAGCCGCTCTCGCCGTCGTTGTCCCGCATCTGCGTCGCCAACAGGTCGAACCGGTCGAGGAACTGCCTCCACTCGGTGGCGTTCCGGGCGGTCGCGGTGGTGTCGGTGTACCAGGCCTCGTACTCGGTGCGTACCGCCTCGACCTGTGCGGCGAACCCGTCCCACGCTTCCGGCAGCCAGCCGTAACGGTCGCGTGCCGGTGGGGCCGGTCGGCCGGCGATCGCGGCCCGGGTCGCCTCGTCGAGCACGTTGAACTGCAACGACAACTCGACCACCGCGTCGCGCAGGGCCGCCGGGTCGGTGACCCCGGCCGGCTGCCCACCCCCCTCCGGCGGTGTCACCAGCGACGCGACCGCGTCACGCAGTTCCTCGTACCGTGTCCCGGCCGTCCGTAGGTCGATCCGCCGGTCGAGGTTGCCGTCACCGGACAGGGCGTTGCTGGCCCGCTGCTGTTGGGCGTCGTAGCCGGCCATGGCGTCCAGAAAGTCCGGCCAGCCCTCCGGGGCCTCGGTCGTACCGTCCCACGGGCTGAGCACCATGAGCAGCAGGTTCAGCGGGCCGGCCAGCCGGTGACGCAGCGAGGTCTGGGTGTCGGCGTCGAGCACGTCGTCACCCCGGCCGTCGGCCACCAGACCGGTGAGCTGTCCGACGATCTGCTGGTACGACTGCTGGTAGGCGCCCCACACCGTGACGACGGCGGCCCGTTCAGCGGCCGTCCCCCGGTTGGTCCCGGTCAGGTCGGCCAGGGCGATCCGGTTCAGCCACTCGCGAAGGGCGGCCATCGTCTCCGAGTGACTGGTGACGATCTGCTCCAGGGTCTCCTGGATGGTCGTCGGTCCGAGGTCGGAGTCCGAGTCCGACTGCTGGTCCGCGTCGTTCGGCTGCTCCTCTTCGCTGCTGTCGCTGTTCTCGTTGCCCGTCGGGTCGTCCTGGTTGGTCCCGGTGGGATTCCCGATGCTGGGGGAGCGCACCTCGAAGTGTGTACTGGCGGCGACGAACGACGTGTTGTCGGCACTTGGGGTGACGTTCTCCGCCTCGGCCACCGAGGCCATGAAATCGGTGACCTGCTGCCGGACCGAGGCGATCTCGGTCGCCGTCGGCAGCGGTGCGCTGCTGGCGGGGTTGACGCTGCGCACGATCAGGTCGTCGAGCGCGTCCAGCGCGACCTTGGCGTCCTGCTCCAGGCCGTCGCGCAACCGCGTCGCGGTCTGGCCGTTCGGTAGCGGCCCGGCGTACGCGGTCAGGTTGTCGAACAGCGTCTGGTAGCGGGTCTCGAACTCGACGACCTGCATGGCGATGTCGAACAGTTCCGCCCGTACCGCAGCCTCGTCCGGCGGTGTCTCCGGCGTGTCGGGCGTGTCCGGCGTCTCGTCGTCGATGATCTCCGTGAACCGGTCCGAGTCGACGTCCTCGGTGGTCTCGCGGCGAAGCGGCGGTGGAGGTGGTGTCCAGAGCGAGCGGGCCGTCTCCTCCACCACGGACAACTCGGCGTCGAGGTCGGCGGCCAGGTCACGGACCGCCTGGATCTCCTCGGCCGTCGGAGGGTGCGTGCCGTCCGGGGACTCGATACGCAACAGCAGGTCGGCGACCTCGGCGGCCAGGCCGGCGTGACTGGCAGCCAACCGTTCCCGCCAGACCTGTGGGGTTTCGCCGTCCGGGCTGAGCTGGTCCAGTCCGGTCATCATGAACAGCGCGGTGGCGAACCGGTCCCGTAGGCCCGCCGCCGTCGCCACGACCTCCTGCACCTGCGCGACGATCGTCGGCGCGACGTCCGGAGCCGAGGTGACCGAGCCGGGTGCGGTGACGAAGGAACCGGTGTCGGCGTCGACGGCCTGACCGGAGAGATCGACGATGCCGTGGAAGATGGGCGTGGAGTCGCCGTTCTCGACCGCGAGCACCAGATCGGCCAGCCGGTCGTTGAACCGTTCCGCCCGGACCAACGCCTCACCGATCAGGGTGCCGGTGATCTCGTCGGCCGGGCCGAGACGCAGCAGGGTCAGGTCGGTCAGGGCCCGCCGGTAGGCGTCGAGGTCGAGGGCCAACCGGTCCACGGCCCCGACCGGGCCCTGACCGGTGGCGGCAAGCGCCTGCGCCTTGGTGACCCGTTGGTTGAGCGCGTTGAAGGTACGCCGCATGAAGGCGTACCGGGAGGCCTCCTCGGGCAGCGTCTCGTCGAGTTTCGCGCCGGCCGTCTGCCACTGTTCCTGCTTACCGCCGGGCAGGCCCGGTTTGGGTCGCTCGACCGCCCGTACGCCGGCCTTGAGCTGGTCGCGCAGCATGGCCAGGTGGTCCAGGTGCGCGGTGATCTCCGTCGTGGTGAGCGACGTCGGATCCGTGGCCAACGTCGCCAACAGGTCCGACAGACCGCTGCGGTACCTGCTCCACGCCTCGATGAGCATCTCCCGCTGCGCGTACGGGTTGCTCAGCCGGCGGGTACGGCCTCGGTTGATCTTCGCGATCGCCGCGTCCACGTCGCTACCGAGCCGGCCGAAGCCCTCCCGCAGGTCGGTGAGTCTGGCGTCCAGCACAGGCTCGGAGAGCAGCGGTGTCACCGTCGTGGTCGTGGTCGTGGACGTCGTCGGAGTTCCCTGCTCGAGCGTGGCCAGTCGTTCGGTTATGGCGTTCTCGAACTCGGTGAGTTCGGCGACGGTCGCCACCAGTTCGTTGGCCGGGATGGAGCTGAGCAGACCGGTGGTGGCGGTCTGGTAGGCCACCCAGTCCCGATGGAGGGTGGCACCGGCCGTTGCCAGTTCCGGCGTGGGGCCGCTCAGGTGACTGCTGACGACTGTCTCGACCTTGGGGCGTAGCTCGATGAGGTTCGCCCGGAGCCGGGCCAGGTCGGCGTTCGCGTTCCGGATCGCATTGCTGGTGACCGAGATCGACCCGCCGATCCCGGTAACGCCGGGATGGATGCTGGCCGTGGGCACGGTCGGGGTCAGGCTCGGCGCCCGTTGCGTCGTCGGCCCGGGGTTGACGATCGAGCTGCCCGGTGTGCCATTGCCGACCGACTCCCCGCCGACCGGCCGCCGGCCCTCCGGGGTGCTACCGGTGCTGCTCGACCCCCCGCCATCGGTGGGTCCACTGGTGACGAACGGTGCGCTGGCCTCCGTGACCGGGCCGGTGCCCGGCGACCGGGACGATGTCGGGGTCTCCTGCGGGCCCGTCGGCTCGATGTCGTCAGCCGGCTCGATGTCGCCGGTCGGCTCGAACTCGACCTCCGATGGCGTCTCCACCGGTTCGTCGATCTGGTGTTCGGACTGCTGGTCGCTGGTGACGTTCTCGGTTGCGCTGGTGTCCGTTCCGTCGAAGTTGATCACGTACGGCGCGACCGGGGGCTCCGGAGTGGTCAAATCTGCGGTCTGGCCGGGGATGTTCGGGGTGACCGGTGGCGTCGGCCCAGACACCGGCGGCTCGACCGAGGGGGTCGACGGGCCGACGGGCGTGATCGGTGCGACGGCTTCCGAGGGAAGTACGGATTCGCCGCCCGGCTGAACCGGCGGTTGGTTCGGATCCACCACGACGGAGGAGACCGGTGGGGTTTCCGGCGAGATGACCGGCGAGTTCGGGCCGCTGGTGGTCCCGGTGTTCCGCGCGTCGCCCGTACCGTTGCCACCGGCCCGGTCGACACCGTCGACCGGGCGCTGGCCGCCGGGTACGTTGCTGTTCTGCCCCACGCCGTTCTGTGCCGGGGGGTTGTTCGAGCCGGGTGTCGGGGCTGGCGACCCGCCCTGGTTGGTCGGAAACGGTTGACCGACCAGCGGTGCCTGGACCGGCTGCTGCGGCTCGAGGTTCTCCGGCGGCACGGATACGTTGCCCTGCTGAGGCGGATCGTTCGGTGGCTGAGCGGTCGTTGCGGTGCCGCTGTCGCCAGTCGGAACGGCAGGTGGCAGGCCGTTCTGCGGGTTGCCGTCCACCGAGGTGTCGATCGGTGGCGTGATGGTCTGACCAACCGGGGGATTGGTGGTGGAACTGATCGGGTTGTCCGTCGGCAGGGCCCCGGGGGCGATGATGGGCGGGGTGTAGGCAGGCGAAGCACCGGGCGGTGGAGTGACCGGTGTCGAGCCCGGCACCCCTGGCAACCCGGGGCTGTCCGGGCCTTCGCCGGCTGGCAGGTCGAACTCCGGCAGGTCCAGGTCGGGCAACTCGGGCAGGTTGATGTCGGTCCCGAGGCTGCCCCCGTTCTTCATGTTGGCCAGGATGTTCTTCCGGTTCCCGATGGCCTGGTCCATGATCGTCTCGGTGCTGGCTCCCGATGCGAAACCACCGGCCGCCCCGTCGCCGAACTTTCCTTCGTCGAGGATCACCTCGGGGATGGCCTCGCCCAGGCCACCCCGGATCGCCTCGTCCGCGAACGATCCGTGGAAGCTCTTCAGGAACTTCTGGCTGAACGTGCTCAGGGCGGTGCCGGCGAAGGCGCCGATCGAGCCGATGCCAACCGCCGTGATCGTCTTCTTGGTGTCCCAGTGGGTGCGGTCGCCCTTGAGGAACTGCAGGCTCTGCACGATCGCGTCGAGCAACACCTGGAAGCCGACCCCGCTGAGGATCGCGATGGCCAGCCGGTTCAGGATCGCCCGGGCCGACAGTTGGGCGATCTTGGTCACTGCCGGGATCAGGCCGCCGGTTGCGCCCAGTGTCGCGGCGCTGAGCTTGATCAGATAGATCAGTTGAGCCAGCAGCCAGGCGGCCATCAACATGATCATGTATTTTGCGTACTGGATCTCCAGACCTACCTTGCGGATTTCCTCGGCCATTTTTCGGGCGGCATCACGGATCTCCGGCAGATAGCCCGCCTCCGCAGAGAAATACTTGTCCAGGTACTCCGTCGCGGCGGTGATCGCCGCGCCCTCCCCGGCCTGGTCGATGGCGCTGGCAGCCAGGCCGAAGTCGTTCTCGATGTCGTGGAGATCCTCCGCCAGTTTGTCCCACGCGTTGGCAAGGAGAAAGACCTTGTCCTCGTCACCCTGCGGCCACTGCTCACCGACCAGGATGAAGATGACGTAGTTGAGTTCCGGTGGCGGATTGATCCCCATGATCGAGCCTCAGTTCGAGTTCGCGTCTTCGGTGTCGGTGTAGTTGCCGGCCATCACGTTGACCTTGTCGTTGATGTTGTCGGCGCTGTCCGCCAGATCGTGGATTGCGGTGATCACCTTGGGTGCCTCCCGGTTGTAGGCGGCACCGAACTGCTGCCCGATCTCGTCGTTACCCCATGGGTTGGGGCCGGCCTCGGCAGCGGCTGTGTCGAAGGCGATGACCGCGTTGCGTAGTCGCTTGGCCGGGTCTTCGAGTGTCCGACCGGCGTCGGCCAGCGCCTTCGGATCGACGGAGAGGAAAGGATTGGTCATCGGGACCTCCAAAGGGTGGGAGCCGGGGGATCGGCGACCTGGAAGGGAAGCGGAAACGGGAGGTACTGCTCGGGTCGGGGCGACCACCGGACCGGGTCACCCGGGTGTGGCTGCCACAGCCGGGTGACCTCGATATCGGCAAGACCTTGGGGCTCCGGCCGGCCCCGCCCGGCTTGCTCAACTCGACTTGCAGCTGATCTTCACCTGGGCAGCTCCGTGCCGGGTGTCGCCGGAGCCCCTGCCTCGGTTCAGCATCTTGATCGCGATCTTCCCGCCGCTCATGCCGAAGCTGCCGACCGAGACCCAGCGGCCCCGCGCCGCCGTCTGGTCGATGCTGAACCGGCCGGTCACGGTGTGGTTCTCGGCGCTCCGGATGACCTGGTAGTGGGTGGGCCTGCCCGCGACGTCCGCGGAGCGGCTGCCCTTGGGCACATACACGGCGATGCCGCACCGGCCCTGGAACACCGCACCGGTCTTGAACCACCACACGACGTACCTGTTGTCCCGGCTCGTGCTGCCCGACATCGGCACGACGCGGAACGTTCCCTTGCAGCCATCACCGCGGTAGCCACCCGGCTTCTTCGTGGTGCCGGAACCCTCGACGTAGTAGCCGCGATAGGACGTGTGCTGGCAGTCCTCGCCGCCGAGCGTGACGAAGGTCGCCGGTGGGGGCGGCGGTGCCTTCCGGGTCGTCTGGCCGCTGTCGTCGCCGGACCCGTTACCGCCGTCGGGCCGGGAGTTGCCGCCTCCGGAACTCCGGCCCGGGCTGGTCGGAGTCGGCGGCTTGGCGGTGACGGTTGGTGACGGCTCGGCTGGCAGTTCGGTGGGCGGAGCGTTCTCCACGATCGGCGGTTCGACCGGATCGTCCACCCCACCGGTGAAGTCCTCACTGGACAGCACCGTGCCGGGATCCGGCGAGGTGGCTGCCGCGTCGGCGAGGGCCGGGGGTGCCGGGGGCGGTGCGTCATGCTGGCCGGGGAGCGCGAAGGGCACGATCAGCAGCGCCAGCGCGACCGCGGATATCCCGATGATGCTTCCCCGTCTGCCGGACAACAGCCCCCGGGACCGTTGGGCCCCGGCATCCGCGGACTCGGGAGCGGTCGGCTCGACACTCGTCCGGCCGGGGAGCGCCGGTCCCGCACCGTCGCCGACCTCCATCGATCGGATGTCCGCTGTGGACACCTCGGGTACCACTGTCGCATCTGTGGCGTCACCGGACGCCGTATCGCTGGTGCCGTCGGGGGTGAGTAGTTGCGGCGCGACACCCAGAAGGCTGGCACACGAACGACTCACCGAGTTGACGAACCGCTTACTGGCCGCCGCCGGCACCACGACCCGCAGTCGTACCCTGGCCTCGTCCGGCAGCTCACGCAGCAGGCGGCTGATGGCCCGCCACGGCGGCCGGGTCTGGTCGCCCGCCACCCCGATGGTCACCGTGCACCGGTCCGCCACCAGCGGCAGGGTACGGATCCACGACCCGCCCTCGGTGCGTTCCACCTCGCGGATCCACAGTCCGGAGCGCACCACCTCGACCGCCCACCGGTGGTCCAGTGCCAGTACTCCGGCGGAAAGCACCGGCAGGCCCCGGATCGGGCCGGCCCAGTCCCGCAGTCGGGGCGCGGTGCGGTGCGGCTGACACTCCATTTCCTGTACGAACGGCGCCCAGGTCGGCTGCCCGTCGACGCCGATGGCGAAGACACGGAGTTCACCACCGGCCCGGGACACCGGGACGCCGGCGCGTAGCCGGACCGGTCGTCGCAGGTTGGCCGCGACCAGTTCCCCCAGTTCACCGTCGGTCACCGGCGGATGGCCGTACGGGGTGATCACGACCCGGTCGTGCCAGGCAGCCGGCACGATGGACATGGCCCGGCGTAGCTCTGCCGGTCGGAGCGGTCGGTCGCCCGGCCGGGCCACCAGCACGGTCGGCGCGTCGACATCGACGGGAATGTCGAGCGCAAGATCGTCCGGGTCAACCGGGCCGGGACGCCGTATCCATAGCCCGGCGGGAATCTCCTCGATGACCACGTCGTCGAAGCCGCCGATGGGGGCGTCGGCCAGCGCCTCCTGCCAGTCGGGTACGGGAAACCGGCGACCCAGGGGCGTCGGCTGCTCGTCGGTGCGGAACCGGACCCAGCCGGTACCGGTGGCGACATACCACGTGCCGTCGGGCAGCGACCGAAGCTCACCAGCGGTGGCGACGACCTCGGCGCCGAGCCGGTCGGCCAGCAGTTGTGCCGCCGGTTGGCTGATGCCGCCGGCGCAGATCCGTAGCGAACGGCACTCCCTCGGCACGATCGGTCCGAGCAGGTCGGCCAGTGTCCGGACCAGGTCGTCGGTCACCGGTCCCAGCGCCTCGTCCAGCAGTACGGCCAGCCGCCCCGGTTCGCTCCGAACGGTCCGGGCCAGGGCGGTGGCGAGCGCCGCGCTGCTGTCGTCGGCGCGGACCACCAGCGCGACGCCGACCCGGTCGGCCCGAAGCTCGACCCCGTTTGGGCCCGGGATTCCGGCCGGTCCCGTCATCGTCATGATGCCCCCTCGTCTACTGGTTCTCCTTCGTCCAGAGGTTCGTACGAACTGCCGTTCTCGGTTCAACGTCGCGTCGGGCAGTATTGGCGGATGGACATCCGGGTTGGTCGCTCGATGCGGGGCGCGGGCAGACGTAGTTCGTGGATGGCGGCGGGCCTGGCGCTGGCGGTCCTCGCGGCCAGCGCATGTTCGGGGGCCCCGTCCCGGCCCCGGTCCGACGCCGGCCCGGAGACCGTCGTGCTGGCCTCCCGACAGACCACCGACGAGGCCGCGAAGACCCTGGCCAGCCTGCGCAGAGTCGATGATCTGCCGTTGTACGAGATGACGTACAGCGGGGACTACGACGCGCTGGTCAACCTCACCTCGACGCCGACACCGTCGCCGTTCGGGTGCTCGCTCTTCATCGCCTCGGGAGACCGGGATCGGCCGCTCTTCGGCCGGAACTTCGACTGGGATCCCAACCCCGGTCTCGTACTGCACACCGATCCGCCGGACGGATATGCCTCGATCTCCATCGTGGACATGGCCTACCTGGGGATCGGTGCCGACCCGACCGGCGACCGGCGACTACTCAACGCGCCGCTGTTGCCGTTCGACGGGATGAACGAGCGGGGCCTGGTGGTGGGGCTGGCCGCCGACGACTCCGGCAGCCTCACCCCGGACCCGAACAAGCCCACCGTGGGCAGCGTACGGGTGCTGCGACTGGTGCTCGACGAAGCGGCCACGGTGGACGAGGCACTGGCCGTCTTCGGCCGCTACAACCTGGACTTCGACGACGGCCCGCCCCTGCACTACCTGATCGCCGACGCGACCGGTGCCTCGGCGGTGGTGGAGTTCGTCGATGGTCGGATGCGGGTGCTCCCCGGTGAACGGTCCTGGCAGGTCCTGACCAACATCCGGCTGGCCGATGTGGACGAGGCGCAGCGGAACCGGGACCGGCGCTACGAAACGGCCTCGACGGCGCTGGGCCGGGCCGGCGGTAGGGTCGACTCGCGGGCGGCGATGGACATCCTGCGGGCGGTCGCCCAGTCACACACCCGCTGGTCGGTCACCTACGAACTGCGTACCGGTGAGGTGCGGGTGGTGACCGGGCAGCGTTGGGAGACGGTGCACGAGTACCGGCTCCGGATGTCCAACTGAGCCTGCGCCGTCGGGCGGAGTCGCCGGCCGCCGCTACGGCGAGCCGGCCGGCTGCGCGGCCCGGCGGGCCTGCTCCCGGAGCTGCATCGCGTGCTGGAGCAGGGTGATGAGTACCTCCTTGCTCGACTGCCGGTCCCGGGCGTCGCAGAACACCAGGGGTACGTCCGCTTCCAGGTTGAGCGCCAGCCGAACCTCGTCGATCTGGTAGGTACGTGCGCCGTCGAAGCAGTTGACCGCGACGATGAACGGGGTGCCCTGCCGCTCGAAGTAGTCGATCGACGGGAAGCAGTCGGCCAGTCGCCGGGTGTCGGCCAGTACGACCGCGCCGAGCGCACCGAGCGCCAGCTCGTCCCAGACGAACCAGAACCGGTCCTGTCCGGGCGTGCCGAACAGGTAGAGCACCAGGTCGTCGCCGATGCTGATCCGGCCGAAGTCCATTGCCACCGTGGTGGTGGACTTCGACTCCACCCCGGAGAGATTGTCGATTCCGACACCCTGTTCGGAGAGCAGCTCCTCCGTACGCAGCGGGCTGGTCTCGCTGACCGCGGCGACCATGGTGGTCTTGCCGACGCCGAAACCACCGGCTATGAGGATCTTGATTGCGGTGGGGACGGGCGGCGTCCCGACCGGGCCCTCAGAGTGCTCGTAGTCCATTGATTACTGCCTCGAATACGCTGTCGTCGGGAAGTGCGGTCGTCGGCCGGGGGTCGCGTACCCGGACGAGGTGTCGGTCCAGCAGATCGCCGAGGAGGACCCGGACGGTGCCCAGCGGCAGGTTCAGGTGCGCCGCTACCTCGGCGACGGACAGCGCCCGCTGGCAGAGGCCGACGATGGCGTGGTGCTCCGGTCCCAGACCAACCTCGTGCGAGGACGCGGTCCGGGTGGCCATCACCAGGGAAATGAGGTCGAAGTTTCCGCTGACCGGTTTGGTCCGTCCACGCGTCATCGCGTACGGGCGGACAACCGGACCGGCATGGTCATCGACCCAGCGTTCGTGCTTGGGATCATCGGGGAGGGACATGGCGGGGCCGGGGCTACTGTTCGTCAGACGGCTGACCGCTGCTGCGTGCCGGTGACCCCAGGTACTTGCCAGCACGGGTGACGAGCATGGCCATCTCGTAGGCGATGAGACCGACGTCAGCGTCCTCCGAGGCCAGTACGGCCAGGCAGGCGCCGTGGCCGGCGGCGGTGACGAACAGGAACGAGGTCTTCATCTCGATGATGGTCTGCTGGACCGGTCCGCCGCCGAACCGTTTGCCGGCACCTCGGGCCAGGCTCTGGATGCCCGCAGCCATTGCTGCCAGGTGTTCGGCGTCGTCTCGGCTCATTCCCTGGGAGGATGCCACGAGGAGCCCGTCCACGGACAGGACGATCGCTCGTTCGGCCTGTTTGACCCGGCCGACCAGGTCGTCCAGCAACCAGGTCAGGTCGCTCGAAGCTGTCTTCTGCACCACTCGTTGTCCTCTTTCTTCCGGGGGCGTGGTCGCGGCAGGCGAACCCGCTAGTCGGTTACCGGTCGAGCCCCGGACGTGGGCCCGTTCTCCGTGACCGGGGCTGACGCGACATCGGTCTCCTCGTCCTGCAGGCGAGCGGCGGCCGAGCGACCTCGAAGGGTGCCGGTCTGGTAGGAGCTCATCATCTGGCGGATCTTCTCGGGTGGCCGGGGCGCGTCCGTATCGGTCGTCGGCTCATCCGCGGGCGTTTCGGTCTGGCGCAACGGGGCCGCGAGGTTGGCCTGGCGTACCCGTAGCGGCAGGCCGGACGGCGTCTGGGCGGTGTCGGGCGGCGGAGGGCCGGCATCGGGTGTGGCCGCAGTGCGCTGCCTCGGGCCCGGGTGCGGGCCCGGGGTCGGTCGGGTCCCGGTCGGTCGTGGCTGGGCCGCCGGCCCGGACCCGCTGACCGGACCGGTCACCAACGGAAGTTCGGTGGTCTGGGCGACGTCGTTGCCGCCGGCGGCGACCGTTGCCGGCAACCGTCCTCCCGGCCGGCTGCCGGGGTCGGTGGGCCAACTGCCCGAGGGCTCCTCGGTCACCAGCGACATCGGGAGGAGGACCACGGCCGTCGTCCCGCCGTACGAGGACTCCTTCAACATCGCCCGGATGCCGTGCCGCTCGGTGAGCCGGCTGACCACGAACAGCCCGAGCCGGGCCGCGTTGGCCAGGTTGAACTCCTGCTGGCTGGCGATCTGCTCGTTGGCGGCGGCGAGGTCCTCCTCGCTCATCCCGAGACCCTGGTCCTCGATCTCGATGGCGTAGCCGTTGGCCACCATCTGGCCCCGGACCTCGACCGTCGTGTGCGGTGGGGAGAAGGAGAGCGCGTTCTCGATCAGTTCCGCGATCAGGTGGATGACGTCACTGACTGCTCGTCCGGCCAAGCCCACGTTGCCGAAGGGCAGCACGGTGACCCGGGTGTAGTCCTCCACCTCGGCTGTCGCGCCACGTACGACGTCGATCATCGGCACGTTACGCCGCCAGGCCCGCCCCGGAGTCGACCCGGAGAGCACGATCAGGTTCTCGGCGTTACGTCGCATCCGGGTGGCCAGGTGGTCGATCCGGAACAGGTCCTCCAACTCCTCGGCGTCGGTCTCCCGCCGTTCCATCGCGTCCAGCAGGGTGAGCTGCCGATGGACGAGCGCCTGGGTGCGCCGGGCGAGGCTGAGGAAGACGTCGCGTACGTTCCGGCGCAGCTCGGCCTGCTCCACCGCGGTCCGGATGGCGGTTTCCTGTACGGCGTTGAACGCCTGGCCGACCTGGCCGATCTCGTCGGTGCCGAAGGACAGCGGAGGTGCTTCGGTGGCCACGTCCACCTTTTCGCCCCGTCCGAGCCGGGCCACCACTCCGGGCAGCTGCTCGTCAGCCAGCCGCCACGCGGCATCGCGGAGGCGTTGTAGCTGGGACACCAGGGCGCGTGCCGTGGTGACCGACACGACGATCGAGGCGATGACCGCCAGCAGCCCGAGCCCGGCGGCCAGCACGAGTCGGATGATGACCCAGACCGCCACCG
Source organism: Micromonospora sonneratiae (assembly GCF_042679305.1). Taxonomy (NCBI): domain Bacteria; kingdom Bacillati; phylum Actinomycetota; class Actinomycetes; order Micromonosporales; family Micromonosporaceae; genus Micromonospora; species Micromonospora sonneratiae. The sequence continues at coordinate 178,045 of NZ_JBHTMP010000004.1, forward strand.
GTGCTGCGCGCTCGACCAGCGCGTCGCCGCCGACCCGTACCAGGGTCTGCAACTCGGTGAGGACCTTGTCGGCGGTGGCATTCCAGTCGGTGGCCTCGACCGGGGGTTTCGAGCCAGGCTGCCCGCTCTGGATGATCCGGTCTTCCATGGTGACGAGTTGGCGGAACGCGTCGGACTCGACCAGCTGCCGATAGTGCTCCTGCTCCGTCTGGGGGAGGCGGCTCACGGCGTTGGTCGACAGGAACCGTTGCGCACCGACGAGCTGGGCGAACTGGGCCAGTTCGGCGGAGCTGATCCGGCCGGCGGCGAGCGCGCCGGCCAGCAGCGTGTCCTCCTGCGCCATCAGCTCACGTGCCTGATAAAGCTCGATGAAGAGGGCTGCGTCGGCGGCGATGTTGTCGTCGTCCAGCTCACCGATCGCGTCGTAGACACGGAACATCGATTCGGTGACGTCGTTAAAGACTTTCGCCGCCTGTGCCCGGTCCAGGCCGCGGTCGTCGACGGTCTTCCGGGTTGCCGGGAGCGTTTCCAGGCGCGTGATCAGCTCGCTAATCCGTCGGGTCAGCGTTGCACTGTTCGCGAGTTTGGTCTGCCAGCTCTGTGCCGATTGCTGAAACTCTCTCGCCACCTTATCGGTGCGTTCACGTTGCAGATTCAGCGCTTCCAGTCGCTGGGCGTTGGGGCTGCCGAGGTAGGTCACCGACATTCGGCGTTCGACCTGCAACTCCAGCAGTAGCGGCTGACTGGGCTGGCTGATCTTGGTGCTGTACGTTCCGGTCCAGAGAAGATTCAAACCGTCCCGCAGCGTGACCCACGCGGCGAAGGCCCAGAGTGCGGCCAACGAAACCAGTAGGGCTACAACTTTGGTACGCAGATTCGTACTGCGGGAACCCATTACACCGTCCCTGGCCGGGCTTTAAGCAACTTGTCAATAGGGCCTGCGCTCGGCTGTCGCCGGTCGCCGCGATGTGATGACCGAGTTGAGCGCGTGGACACGAGGGCACGCTAGCAGTGTCCGAAGAGTCCCTCAACTCTGCCTGATCAACCGATGTCGTTATGCAAGTGTGGACATTTTTGTTTCCAGTAGATCAGGCCTGGCCCGAGCCATATGGAGTGCCGCGAGTACGGCACAACGGGCGATCCGGGTGGGCAGATAGAGATCCTTGTCATGCCACAGTGGAGGGTCGTCCTGCTGCCCGGCGGCTGCCAGTAGATAGGAGTGTCCCCGGGACACGGCCGGACCGAGACCGGCCACCGGTGCCCGGGTGCCCAGTAGCGTCTGTAGCGCGTACGCGGTCTCCTCCACAGTGCCCGCCCACCGTCCCCACGAGCCGTCGCTCCGTTGGCTGGCCAGGACCCACTCGACCGCCCGGTCCACCGCGTCGACCACTCCGGGCCCGGTGCCGAACTCGTCCAGCGCCAGGACGGTGCAGGCGGTCGCGTAGTACGGCGAGGCGTGCCACCGGTCGATCCAGGAGCCGTCGGGCTCCTGACGGTCCCGCAGACTCGCCGACACCCGGGCCACTGCGGCGCGGTAGCGCGGTGCCACCTCGGTGCTGGTGGTCAGATACTGCCCCAGAGCCTCGAGGACGTGAGCGTTGGTGGTGATCGAGAAACCATCCTCGCCCGGCCAGGTGCAGAAGCCCGGCCCGGTCTCGTACGTCCACAGGCAGTCCGGATCGACCGGCTGACCGAGCCGGGCGAGTGCGTACAGCGCGACCGCGGTGGTGTCCGCGTCGGCGGGCAGCCCCGGACCGGTGGGGGTGCCCGCCGGGCCCAGGGTCGTGGCCAGGCTCCGCAGCAGCGGCGGCGTGATCGCCACCGGGATGCCGGCACGGGCCAGTCCGCCCAGCACCCAGCCGCGTTCGAAGATCGTGATCGGGGTGGCGCAGGGGACCGGACCACCCTGACGGCGGGCGGCGGCATCGAGATAGTTCATCGCGGCACCGACCGCTGGATCCGTGCCCGGCTCACCGACCCAGGCGGCGGTGGCCGCAGGCGACGCGCCGATCATTCCGCCGGGCAGTGGCCGTACGTTGGGTGCGCGTCGGGCGACGTCACCGACGACCTCGAAGGCGTGCAGCAACTTCTCCGGCACCGCCGCGCCGGTCGCGACCCGGCCGCGTACCGCGTCGAGCCGGGCGCGGGTCATGCCCCGGGGGAGGGCCAGTTGGGCCGCGCCCCGCCACAGGTCGAGCCCGGGCACGGGGGCGTCCCGGACCCGACGGAGCCGCTCGTTGATCGACATGGTCAACGCCGGGATGATGAGGTCCGCCGCCGGAGTGTCCGGAATGGACAGCGCGGGCGTCGCCAGCCAGCCGAAGAGTCTCCGCAGGCCACGGTCTGCCGCAGCGGCCAACTCCGCCGGCCGGGTTTCGTACCGGCCCGTAGGGTCGCGACGGCTCAGTGCCGCGAGGAGCGCCTCCGTCGCGCTCAACGTCGGCACCAGCCCGTAGCCGTCCGGTGCTCCCCAGCCGCCGTCCGGGCGTTGCATGGCCAGCAGGTACGCCACCCGCTCGGAATGTCCGGTGAGCCAGGGGGCCAGCGCCACCAGCCGACCGGTCTCGTACACCGATGGCGAGGTCCGCCCCGACGGGTCGAGCGTCATCGAGGTGAGCAGGTCGCCGGCGAGGGCGACGGGGTCACCGTCGGCGGCCGGAGCCTCCAGCGGGGTCCACACGGTCGGATTGCCGGTCACAAGCTGCCCCAGAAGTCGCCAGTCTGATAGAAACCGCTGCTGAAACCGATCTGCCGGCTCAGGTACGCGACCTCCTGCGGGAAGTCGTGCTCCAGCCGGTGAAGCTGCTGGCGACACCCGTCGACCAGTACCGTCACGCGCCGGGTCACCTCGTCCCGGTCGTCCATCAGCAGCAGGGCGTTCAGATCACCCCACCGGACCTCACGCTCGTACGTGGCCAGATCGTTGACCAGGCGCAGCACGCGCTGCACCGCGTGGCTGGCGGCGATCAGGCCGGCGAGCCCGTCGACCGGGAGCGTCGGGCAGGTCGAGATCCAGTGCGACACGTTGACGAACGTGGCGCCCACGCTGTCCGCGTTGTCGAGGTACGCCTCGAACGTCGGTAGCGCATCGTGGTCGTCACGGGCCCGGGCCGCCGCCCAGTGCCATTCCCGGGCCATGGCCGTCAGCATCCGCCGCAGCTCCGTACGCCACAGCTCCCGTGCGGTGGGGAAGAAAGGTGTTCCGGCCAGGTCGTCGCGTACCTCGGCCAGGAAGAGCGCGAGCTGGTCACCGGGGTCCGGCGTGCCGCCGTCGGCAACGGACAGGCAGGCCGCGACGATTCCGTCGACCGTCTCCGCAGCCTGGGCGAGATAGTCGATCTGCCAGTCGAGTGCGAAGACCCAGAGCCCGACCCGGTTGGCGATCCGGAGGTCCTGCGCGGTGTGTTCCGGTGCGAACACGGCGGTGGCCAGCGTGAGCGTGCTGAACAGCGCGGGGTCGAACGGTCTGGCAGGGAACAGCTCCGGGTACGCCTCGGCGCACCGACGCAGATCCCGCTGGCCCGCCGTGGCCAACGCCACCATGCGTCCCTGCTCCGTCGCGGCCGAAAGGGTCCGGTTGATGGTGGTGGTACGCGACGCATGGATGGTGTCGCTCATGCCGCCGCCGGGCGCTTGACCGGCAGGAGGGTCATCTCGACCCGGTCCCGGACCCGCAGCGACGCGGCGACCTTCGGCACCGGGATGCCCGGCGCCCGCAGGCGGAACCGGAACCGGCTCAGTAGGGTCGCCACGATGATCTGTGCCTCCAGGGAGAACAGGTGTGCACCGATGCACTGGTGCGGGCCGCCGCCGAAGGGGTAGTAGGAGTAGCGGTGCGCCCGCTTCGGCTGGTCGGGCGCGAACCGCTCCGGGTCGAAGACCTCGGGGCGGTCCCAGAACGCGGCCATCCGCTGGGTGACGTACGGGCTGAGGATCACCGTCGCCCCCGGCTTGAGGGGGACCCCGCCCAGGACGTCCGCGGCCATCACCCTTCTCGGCAGTAGCCAGCCCGGGGGGAACATCCGGAGCAGTTCGTCCAGCACCATCCTGGTGTAGCGCAGCTCCGGCAGGTGCGAGCGGTCGACCGGCGCTGCCCCGACCACGGTCTCGATCTCGTCGTACAGCCGGTCGGCGATCTCCGGGTGCTGGTCCAGGATCGGCCACAGCCAGGTCAGTACGGCGTAGGTGGTCTCGGTGGTCACCGCGAACATGGCGACGACGTCGTCGCGCATCCGCTGTTCGTCGAGCTCGTGGCCGTCCTCGGTGCGGGCCCGGCCAAGGGTGGCGACCACGTCGTCGCTGTCGCTGGGCCGGCGGCGGGCCTCCCGGACCACCGGGAGCAGCAACTCGTCGATGGTGTGTAGCGCATCGCGGAAGGCGCGGTCGCCCGGCATCGGTACGAAGTCCGGCATGAAGGGTACGAGGAACCGGGACTTGGCGGAGGTCACCAGGGTGTCCTGGGCGGACACGAGTCGTAGCGCGTCCGGCACGGAGATCTTGTCGGCGAAGAAGACCCGGGTGACGGCGTGGCAGACGATGCGGGACAACTCGGCGGCGATGTCGATCGGTTGACCGGTTCGCGCGGCTTCGTCGAGTTCGTCGACGGCGTCGCTGACGGCCGAGGCCATCTCCTCGATCAGCGGGTCGATGCGCTTCGGGGTGAACAGTGGCTGCATGATGCGACGGCTGGTCACCCAGCCGGGGCCTTCGGAGAGGATGCCGTCCCCGGCGGCCCGGCGGACCGACCGCCACAGCATGCTGTTTCCGTCCCGGGTGTAGTTGCCGACGTTGTCGCGCATGATGTGCTGCACGTGCGCGGGGTGGGTGACCAGGTACGGACGGAACAGACCCAGGTCCAGCCGGAGCAGGGCGCCGCCGGCCTGGTTGCCGAGATCGATCAGGGTCTGGTGCGGGTCGCGTGCCAGGCGGGGGAGCAACCGATGCGGCGGCGGGGACTTCGCTTCGCCGAGTTCCGAAGTGCCTGCGGGCTTCGCCTCAGCGTCGGGCACCGTGACCATGTCTCCTCTTCGCTCAGTCCTCTGTGTCAAGGCGTGAGCCGTTCGCCACGGCTCGACCAGCCCGTAGCAGATCAGACGCTCGGGGTAGCGATCCTGGGCGAGCATGCCACCATCCGACGGGTAGCGCTAGATCAAGGAGCGTGGAATCTCATCCGAACGGCCTGGATCATCGGACGAGTGGCCGGCCGGTGGACCAGCGATTTCGGACGTGTTACGACCCGTCGGTGTACAGGCGGTGAGGAGATCGTGTCGTGCCGGGGCTGCCGCCGCCGTACCGTCGACCGCGCTTTGATCAGGTAGCGGATCACGTACGACGGGCGAGCGTGCGGCTCCGCCGATACGATGTCGAACTGATGCTCCATCCACGGAGAGTTACGATCCTATGTGGCATGAGTTGTCGGTGGTCCCGTCGACGGGAGGCCCGGGATCCTTCCGTACCCGTCCTGTGGAGGTCGCCCGCTGCCGCGTCGGGGCGACCGGCTGTGGTGGAGCCGGGTGAAGTGCCGACCGTGCGATCGCTGGCCGCTTCGCCGACGCCGGGTCGCGGAGCCGAACCGGTGCGAATCCGGTACGGGAATCGGAGTCGAGCCGGTGGTGAAGCCGCGATCGAGATCGGAGAAGACCGGGTGATCCGTGTCGTACTCGTCGAGGAGATGGGACTGCTACGCGGAGCGCTCCGCGCGGTGCTGTCGAATGAGGCCGACCTGGAGGTCGTCGCGGACCTGCCGGGGCGGACCGGGCTGGTCGGCGTCCTGCGGGACCTGCGGCCCGACGTCCTGGTGATCGACGTTGACCTGTCCGGAACCGACGCGATGTCGGTGATCCGGCGGTTCGGGGCGAAGGTTCCCGGCTGTGCGGTGCTGGCGCTGAGCACCCGACGAAGACCGGAGGTGCTGCGGGAGGCGCTGCGGGTGGGCGTACGGGGGTTCGTCGGCAAGGACCTGCCACCCGCGGAACTGGCCCGGCTGGTACGGACCGTGGCGACCGGAGAGCTGGTGGTCGACCCGGTTGCGGCGGTTGCCGCGCTGACCCCGTCGGAGGGCCCGTTGACCGGGCGCGAGCGGGAGGTGCTGCGAGCCGTGGCCGAGGGGCTGCCGTTGAAGGAGATCGCCGGTCGGCTCCATCTGGCCCACGGCACGGTGCGCAACCATCTGTCGACGATCCTCCGCAAGACGGGTACCCGTAACCGGCTGGAGGCCGTCCGGCATGCCCAGCGCGCCGGATGGTTCTAGCGTTTCGGCGGGCATCACGGGATCGCTGCTGGGCCGGGTCGCGCTTGCCGGGCGGCCGGCAGCACCCCATGTTTAAATGTTGACGCATGGTGATGTTCCCGTTACGAAGTCGCTGGGGGGACCGTGATCCGGACTCTGCTTGCGCTCGACGGTGCGCTGGTACGGGGAGCGCTGGCGTTCGTGCTGGGCACGCAGGACGACATCGACGTGGTGGCGGAACTTGACCGGTCCGAACAGATCGGCCCGGCGATGTGGTCCCAACGGCCGGACGTCGCCATTGTGGACCTGGATCTCTACGGCGCCGGCCGCCCACCCGAACGGCAGGCGCCGCCCGGTCACCGGTGCCCGGTCCTGGTGCTGGCCGACCCGCGCCGGTCGCATGCGCTTCGTGAGGCTCTACGCGCGCCCGGCCGTACCGTCGGCTTCCTCGGTCACCACGTCGCTCCGCAGCGGGTGGTCGACGCCGTACGCCGGCTCTTCCGGGGCGAACTGGTCGTCGATGCCGAACTGGTCGCCGCCGCCCTGACCAGGAGGAACCCGTTGACCGGCCGGGAGGTGGAGGTCCTCACCGTAGCGGCGGAAGGCTGCCCGGTGGTGGAGATCGCCGCCAAGCTCGCCCTATCTCCCGGGACGGTACGCAACCACCTGTCCCGGATCGCCGGCAAGGCGGGTGCGCGTACCCGGATCGAGGCGGTGCGGATCGCTCGCGACGCGGGTTGGATCTGACCGGACGACCGGTCCGGTCTGCCAGTGTCCGACCAGGTCACGATAGGTCGCCGAGCGGTCCAGCAGATCCTCGTGGGTACCCAGTGCCGGTCGGCCACCGTCGATGACCAGCACCCGCTGGGCCCGCAACGCCGAACTGATCCGGTGAGCGACGACGACGAGGGTGCCGGACCGGGCGGCGAAGGCCGATTCCACCGTCGCTTCGGCCGCCGGATCCAGGTGACACGTCGCCTCGTCCAGGATCGCCAGTGGCGCGGGGGACAGGTACGCCCGTACCACCGAGATGAGTTGGCGTTGGCCAGCGGAGAGATTGGATGGATCCACCGGTGCCGTCGGCCCGCCCAGACGGTCCACCAGGGGGCGTAGCCCCAGCACGTCGATGGCGAATCCGATGGCGGCCTCGTCGACGGACGGGCACAGGTAGCGCAGGTTGTCGACGAGCCGACCGGAGAAGACGTACGCCTCCTGGGGGATCAGCACCCGCCGCCGGGGCAGGGTGGGATCTCCGGTCACCGGTGCCCCGGCGAGGCGTACCGTTCCGTGCTGCGGGTGCAGCAGCCCGGCCAGCACGGCGGCCAGCGTCGACTTGCCGGCTCCGCTGGGGCCGACCACGGCCAGATGGTCTCCGTGCGACAGCGTCAGGTCCAGGTCGTCGAGGACCGGGCGGGCGTGGGGACCGTAGCGGAAGGTGACCGACCGCAGCTCGACCGCCCAGGCGGGGCGGGAGGTGACCGCAGTCCGGGTGGTGACGGTCGCCGGAGCGCTGCGGCCGGTGGGCCTGTCGTGGGTGGGCTCGTCGTGGGTGGGCCTGTCGTGGGTGGGCCCGTCGTCGGTGGGCGGCGTCGAGGCGCGCAGGACCCGGTCTAGGGTCACCACGAACCGTAGTCCGCCGCCGGCGATTCCGCGTACCAGGGTGTGCAGTGCCGGCTGCAGGCCGGTGCAGACGTACAACAGCGCACCGAGGACTGCGCCGGCGGTGAGTCCCTGCCGCACCAGCCAGGGGGCCGCCAGGAGCAGGAGCCCCAACGGCAGCCAGCCGCCCAGCGACAGGGTCAGGCTACGCAGGGCGGCCATCCGGGCCAACGCCCGCTCGGCGTCGGCCTGTCCGTCGATGTGCCCACCGACCCCGCTGGCGACCCGTTCCTGCCCACCGCAGGCCACCACGTCCCGGTGCCCGGTCAGCGCGTTGCTGGCCGACTCGCCCAACCGCTCGTCGGCCCGTACGTAGGCCCGATGGTGGGCCACCATGGCCGGCAGGGTGGCGGCGAACAGGGCCAACGCGGCGACCAGCGGCGCTACGACCAACACGGTCACGACCGGGGCCAGGGCGAGCAGGCCCAACAGCGCCGAACCGGCGGCGAAGAGGAACCCGCGTACCACCATGACCAGGCCGGCGAAGGTGTCACGAACGATCTCCACCTGATGCGTGAGCCGGGCCACGGCAGCGGTGTCGGGGCGGGCCCCGGAACTCGTGGAGCGGTCCAGCGCCCCGCCGACCACCCGGCGGACCAGTTCGTCGCGGAACGGCTCCACGACGTCACCGAGGCAGGCGTACGCCCGGCCCGCACCCACCGCCCCGAACCCGACCGCGACGGCCAGCAGACCGAGCCAGGCCAGCCCGGTGGCAGGTCGACCGGCGAGGAATCCGTCGTCCAGCGCCCGGGCGGTCGCGTAGCCGATGAGCAGCGCGGGTAGCGCCTCCACCACCGACCACACCGCCAGCCGGCCGAGGGAACCACCCGCGTCACGCAACGCCCCGATGGTCACCCGCCGGACACTGGTCGAATTCATGGCTGCCCCTGCCCGGTCGGCGGACCTGGCCGATCCGGCGTTGCCGGAACCCGGGCGGTCTCCGCGGGCGGCAGGAAGATGGCCCGGTAGGCCGGATCCGCCCACAGGTCGCGATGGTGTCCGGATGCCCGAAGCCGCCCGGAGTCCAGCCAGGCCACCAGGTCGGCCGCTGCTGCGGTCGCCGCGCGGTGCGTCACGATCAACCGGGTACGACCGTCGAGGTGCGCGGTCACCGCCTGCGCCATCCGGTGCTCGGTGACGGTGTCCACGCTGGAGGTCGCGTCGTCGAGGATCAGCAGGCGTCGGGCGGACAACGCCCGGGCCAGGCCCAGCCGTTGGGCCTGACCGCCGGACATCGGCACGTCGGCCGTCCGGGTCCGGTAGCCGTGTGGCAGGCGTTCGACGAAGTCGTCGATGGCGGCGGCGCCGGTGGCGCGACGCAGGTCGGCGGGGGACCACCCGGTGCCCGGGGACCGGGTGCCGTCGCCGAGGCGAAGCACGTCGGCGATGGTGTCACCAACCAGGACCGGCCGTTCGAATCCGTAGCCGATCGCGTCACGCAGTGCCGCCCGGCTCAGCCGGGGCAGCGCGACACCGTCGAGCAGCACCGTACCGGCATCCGGATCGCGCAACCGCCCAGCCACGGCCGCCAGGGTCGACTTGCCGGCCCCGGACCGGCCCACCACGGCCAGGGTCGTGCCACCGGGAACACACAGGTCGACCCGGTCCAGGACGGGACGGTCGCCGTCGCCGAGTACGGTCACGCCGTGCAGCGTCAGGGTGCCGTCGCCACCGGACAGGGTCTCCCGGCCGTGGGGTTGGGCCGGTTCGCCGAGTAGCTGCTGCACCCGTCGTGCTCCGGCACGGGTACGTACCAGCCGGTTGAGCGTCGCGACGACGGCACCGAGGCCGGCGCCGAGCGCGGCGTACTGGACGGCTGCGAAGAGCTGACCGGGGGTGAGCCAGCCGGCCGACACCGACCATCCGCCGACCGCGACGATCGACAGTTGGGACAGTGGTGCCACCGAGGCGTTCCGGGTGGTCGCCCGGGCCAGGGTCGACCAGGTCCGCTGGCCGTGTCGACGTAGCTGCGGCAGAGGGTCCAGCACCCGCTCGACCTCCTGGCGTACGGTGCCGGCGGCGGCGATGGTCCGGGTGCCGCCCAGTGCCTCCAGCAGCCGACCGGCGATCACGCCCTGGGTCTGCTGATAGCCGGCTACGGCGGCGGAGGCGTCGACGACGAACGCCCGCATGAGCACCGCCAACAGCACCAGCCCGAGGAGGAAGGTGACTCCCAGCCACGGTTCCAGCAGCGTCAACGCGACGACGCTGCCCACCGGGGGAAGGAGGGCGATGAGTCCGAAGACGACCGTGACGCCGGCCTGTCCGGCGTCGGCGGCCGGCCCGACGATGCGGGTGACCAGGTCGCCGACCGGATAGCGGGCGGCGGTACGGGGATCGAGCATCAGCAGGTGCCGTACCAGGTGGTGCCGTAGCCGGGCGACGGCGCGTGCGGTGCTGTAGCCGCCGGCGAGGTCACCGAGGGTGTCGGTGGCCATGATCAGGAGCAGTAGGCCGCCGGCCAGGGCCAGCCACCCGGCACCGCTGTCACCGAGCGCGGCGTCCACCGCGAGGCCGAGTACGGCGGGCAGGGTCAGTTCGGCTGCCGCCCCGACGAGGGCGGTGGCGGCGAGGGTCGTGGTCCACCCCCCGCCGTAGCGGATGACCTGGCGTAGCAGCCGGTCACCATCTGCGGGCACGTCCATCCTGCCCTCCGGTTGCGAGTTGGTGCCCGGGGTGGGACCAACCCACCCCGGGCACCCGTACGTGACCTGCTCAGTTGCAGGTCACCAGGGAAAGCGAGCTGTCACCGCAGAGCAGCAGGCTCGCCCGGCTGCCGTCGCCACCCCGGTCGGCAGCGGCCAGCTCCAGGCCCTGAAGGTCCAGAAGCGCCATGTCGTGTCACCTCCTTCTCGATGTCGTCACGGTCCGCCCCCGCGTGCTGCGAGGGGGCCTGTTCACCCCCGCCTCGGCGGGGGGAGCTTGGTGGCGCCGGTCAACGGCGTGAGGAACGGCAGGCTCACCGGTTCGTCGTGCAGTGCCATACCGACGGCCAGCAGGACACCCGCCGTACCGGTGGCGAGATCCATCGACAGGCGCAGCAACTGTTCGCCCGGGAAGGCGAGGTGCCCCTGGTACGGCATCGCATGCCAGGCCAGGTGGCGGATCTGGCGGGCGAGTTCCGGCTGGTCCACGGCCCGGTCCGGTTGGTCGACGGGCTGTGCGTCCGCCTGCCGTACCCGGGTGGCCAGGTACGCGATGATGCCGGCGCGTCCGGCGAACAGTCCGGTCTGCGCGTAGAACGGCGACCGGGCGGCGCGCCGGATGGCGGCGCTGGCGGTGCGGAACTCCTCGTCCGGCCGGTGGGCGAGGTACTGGTCGAGGACCGTACCGATGCCGACGCTGCCATCGGCCAGATACGGCATGGTGCGCCAGCCCTCGTTCACCTCGAGTGCACCGTCCGGGCGGAGCACACAGCGGCGCAGGTCCCGGCGTAGCGCGGTGGCGGCGTGTGCCAGCAGCTCGGATTCACCGGTCAGTTCGTGGAGGCGCAGGAACATCAGGGCCGCCCCGGTGTGGCCCCTGGCCAGCCCGGCGTACGGCTGACGTCCGCCACTGACCATGGTGCCCTCGTCACCGGATTCCCGATCGTCGTGTCGTTGCCCGCCGACCTGATCAGCGACCCGGGCCGCCAGCTGCCAGGCGGTCTCCAGCAGACCGGCCTCCCCGGTACGCCCGGCCAACTCGGCGAGGTTGAGCGCCATTCCGGACAGGCCGCCGACCAGGTCCGGCCCGAGGTCCTGCCAGGGCTCACGCAGACAGACGTCGAGCACGTCGAGAGCGTCCTGCCGCCGGCCCAGACCCTCCAGTGCGTAGGCCACACCGTGCAGCCCGTCGTAGAAACCGCAGCCCGTGCCGGACGGCGGGTCGAGTGCCCGTTTGACCAGCCACGCCTCGTGATCGGGGTACCGCCCGGCACCGGTGACGGCGAGGGCGTGGAGCACTCCCGCCGCCCCGTGGGCCAGGTTGAGCCCACCGCTGCGGAACTGTTCGATGTCGCCGGGAAAGAGCCGGTCGTCACGGTGCGGGGTGGCGCTGGACGTGATCGCAGCAGCCAGCCGGGTGCGCAACCGGTGCCAGCCGTCGAGGTCCGGGGTGAGTTCCGCCGCCGAGGGGACGGTGGTCGTCGGGGTCGTCGCGGTTGACGTGGTCGTCGGGGTCGTCGTGGTTGACGTGGTCGTCGATCGGCCGTGCGTACCTACGATCTCGGTGACCGCCCGGTCGAGAAGGTCCCGGGGAACCGGGAAGGTCGCGGCGATCACCTCGGCCAGGTGGGCGGCCTTCTCCGGTGCCAGCCGGACCAGTTGGGTCAGCGGCAGGAACAGGGCCAGCCGCAGGCAGGCCAGCGCGTACCGGTCGGCGGCGAACCCGGTCCGGTCGCGTGGCGCGGCGAATCCCTGGTTGCGTAGCCCCGGACGGCCACCCTCACCGACCGGAGCGGCGACCTCGAAGTCGACGAGGGTGATGCTGTCGTCCGGCCGGACCATGACGTTGAACAGATGCAGGTCGCCGTAGACGATGCCCTGTGCGTGGATCGCGTCGACCGCCCGTTCGACCTCACGATGGACGCGCAGCGCCCAGGCCGTGTACGCGGCGAGGTCGGCGGCGGTCGCGTCGGCGTCGATCAGCGGATAGCGCTCGACGAGCACCTTGTTGAGCGGGCGGCCCTCGACGAACTCGATCGCCAGGAAGCGGTGGTCGCCGAGGGTGAACTCGTCGTGCACCCGGGGCACCTGCGGGACGTCGACCAACCTGCGGAGCATCTCGGCTTCCCGGGCCAGTCGGCGCGTCGCGTCGGTGCCGGCGGCGTCCAGCCCGGCATACGGACGGGCCTCCTTGAGGACCACGGTGGTGTCGGTACGGGTGTCCCGACCGACGTACAGTCCACCACCGTTGGAGAAGTGGATCACCCGTTCGATCCGGTACGGCAGGTCCGTGGTGGTGGTCGCGTTGCGGGCCGCGACGTGCGGGGCGAGGAACTCCGGCAGCGTCACCCAGTCCGGGAGGTGGAAGACCGGGTCCCGCCGGTCGGGCACGAGCGTGCCGGTCGGGTCGGCGATGGCGGGTACGAGCCGACCGTCGTCGGACAGGCAGTACCGGGCCGCGAACCCGCCGTACCGGACGTAGACGGGCCCGGTGCCGTAGCGCAGGTCGCTGAGGATGTACGGGCCGGCTTCACCGTCGAGCAGTTCGGCCAACTGTCTGCAGACCAGTTCGAGTTCGGCCTCGTCCCGGGGGTAGATGGTGATGAACTTGCCACTGGATCCGCGCCGGGCGTACTTGGCGTTGCGTAGCAGGAGCATCCGGGGCCCGCGGAGGAACTTGAAGGCGAGGCCGCGCTCGACGCAGTAGTCCCAGACCGTGTCCAGTACCCGCTCGGCGTTGTCCAGGCCGGCCGAGACGTGGATCTTCCAGCCCTGCTGGGGCAGGGTGCCGTCGTCGTGGCCGCAGATCAGCCAGTCGCTGCTCGGTTCGCACCGCCAGCCGGCGGGCAGCGGCCGGGTGGTGGCGGGGAACCCGGCCGCCGGTGCGGCGGTGCTGGTGAGCGAGTCGTAGAACAGCGGATCGACCGCACAGTACGCGTCGTAGCGCTCATCCATCGCTGCGGCTCCTCGGGCGGACCTGGGACCTCGGTGGTCTTCGATGGATCCGAGTCTGGCGGTCGTGGCGGAGCCGGCTCTAGTGCGTTGTGTCATCGTCGGTGGTGGGTGTCGCACGCCTACCTATGACAAATGTCAGGCCGCCGGTCGGCCGTACGACGACGCGGGCCCGACCCCCGGTCAGGGGTCGCGCCCGCGTGGTGTGCTGCTGTCGTCACCAGCTCCAGTAGGTGGGCTGGGTCTGCACGTTGAGTTCCCTGGTGTAGACGAACTTCGCGGTCCACGTCCGCCAGTCGTTGATTTCCAGAACGTCCAGTCCCTTCTGGATGTCGTTGGAGTAGATGTGGCCGTTGTAGTAGTACGTCGACCAGGCGCCGCCGACGATCAACCGGGTGTCGGAGAGCGGGCCCCGCTCCCAGAACCCGATTTCGACCGGATGGGCCGAGTCTGTGAAGTCCCAGACGGACACTCCACCCTGGTACCACGCCTGGACCATGATGTCGCGGCCGAGCACGGGGATGAGTGATCCGTTGTGGGCGACGCAGTTCTCGAAGTTGGTGTTGGTACGGGAGATCTTGTAGTAGCTGCGGAAGACCAGTTGCCGGTTGTCACCCCGGCCGGTGATGTCGTAGATGGCGTTGGCGCCCCGGTTGGGCCCCACCGTCTCGTTGCAGGTGGGGCCGCTGCCACCGCCCAACTCGTCGGTGAAGACGACCTTGGTGCCGGAGTTGTTGAACGTGGCCGAGTGCCAGAAGGCGAAGTTCGTCGTGTCGCGGACCCGGTTGATCACACGAGGTGCCTCGCGGTTGGTGATGTCCATCAGGATGCCGTCGCCCATGCACGCGCCAGCGGCGAGGTCCTGCTCGGGGAAGACGGTGATGTCGTGGCAGCCGCTGGTGGTGGAGCTGCCGTTGCGACCGGGGTTGCCGCCGTCCGGGAAGAGGTTGGGGGTGGACACCAACTCCGCGCTGGTCGGGTCGGTCAGCGGCACCTTGATGATGGAGATCGAATCATGCGGCGGCTGGCAGTCCGGGAACGATGCCGACGGGGAGTACGACGACACGTAGATGTAGACGGACCTGCGGTTCTTGGCCGGTGCCAGGGTGTGGGTGTGCGAGCCACAGGGGGTTTCGACCGACTTGACGTACCGGGGATTCGCCTTGTCGCTGACGTCGAAGATCTTCATGCCCTCCCAGGAGGACTTGATCGACGCTGACTGGACGACGCTGTCGCAGGAATCGTCGCTACGGGACGAATCGGTCGACAGGAACAGCAGGTTGCCGTAGATCGAGATGTCGTTCTGTGAGCCCGGGCAGAGCACCTGGGAGACGAGCTGGGGCCGGCGCGGGTTCCTGATGTCGTAGATGACGAAGCCGTTGTAGTTGCCCGCGAAGGCGTAGCGGCCCTGGAACGCGATGTCCGTGCCGAGTGACGCCTCGGTGTCGAACGGTGCCCGTTTCGGGATGTTGGCGATCTGACGGATGTTGGGGCTGCTGGAGATCTCGTCGATGCCGAGGTCGACCTCGGCGTCGTCCATCGTGGTGAGCTGCTGTTCGGAGAGGCAGAGTTCGGGGAGGAGACTGCTGTCGAAGGTCGCCGGGGCGCAGTCGTCACCCGGGGGCCGCGCGCTGCTGGCCGGGGCGGCGGCGAGGCTCAGGAGCACGAGGGTGGTCGCAGCCAGCGCGACGACCTTGAGGCGCCGGGGTCTGGAGGTGGTCAGTTTGATCATCTGGCGGCCCCTTCGAAAGGGATTGATGATTGCTCGCACCTTACTCAGTATCGATCTGTCTGAATGTGACGTGGGTCACATTCAGCATCTTGATTGAGTCGTTATGATCCCGGCAATCCCCGACACGAAGGGGGTCGGATGGGCCGGAAACGCCAACGGATCATGGTCGCCGTCCCGATGGTCGTACTCCTGCTGATCGGTGGAGCCGGGGCCGACGCGACCGGGGGACGACAGCGCCACGAGGTGGTGCCACCGGCACCCGCCGCCGCCCCCACGTCCCCGGCCGCACTGGTCATCGTCCCCGGGCGGCCGGGTGACCAGGCGACGGTCAAGCGGGCCGACGAGGTCGCCGAGGTGGGAGCCCGGCGCTACAACTCGCTGGACACCTGGTTCGTACGGATGATGATCCCGCACCACACACAGGCGCTGCGAATGGCCGCACTGGCCCCGGAACGGACGGCGGACGACCGGGTGCGTGCCCTCGCGGCGCGGATCCAGGCCAGCCAGGCTCCGGAGATCCTGCAGATGCGGGCCTGGCTGGACACGCGCGGCCTGGAACTGGACCCGCGCGGCGGCCACGACCACGGCACGATGCGTGGGATGCAGACCCCGGAGGCCATGCGCCGTCTCGCTGCCGCCCGGGGTCGGGACTTCGACCGCCTGTTCGTCACGATGATGATCGAACATCATCAGGGCGCGATCGAGATGGCCACCGACCTGCTCCGGGTCGGCATCGATGTCACCGTCGAGGAGATCGCCACCTCGGTCGCCGCCGAACAGGCCGTGGAGATCAACCGGATGCGGGAGTTGTTCCCCGGTTGGTAGGCCGTGACCCGACCTTCCGCGTCGTGCCCGGCCGGGATCCGCCTGCCACGGGTGACGGGCCGGATCGGGCCGGGCGCGCGGACGACGCACCCGGCCCGGAGTTCGTCCCGCTGGCGGCTACCGGGAGTCCTCGGGACGGTACGTCGCGATGATCCTGGCGAAGGCGAAGGACTCCTGCTGGACGTACGTGCACTTCGACAGGTCGTTGCCGGTCAGGTCACCGCATTCCGGCAGGGCACCCTGGTTGTGGTCGCGCGTGGCGTCCCACCCGGACAGGCACCCGAGGTTGTGCTCCCGGGCGAAGCCCACCAACTGGCGCATGTTCTCGAGGGTGAACACCTTGCCGTTGATGTTCCTGCCGAACATCGGGCACGCGCCGATGCGCCGCCAGACCCGGTCCCGACTCCAGTGCGGCCACGCCGCTGAGATCTGGGTGAACATTCCGTTGAGGGCGATCACGCAGCACTGGTAGGCATCCGGGGGAGAGGTTTGCCCGAACTCCATCAGCATCCCGTTGATCAGTGACGGCTGGATGCCGGCGTCGGCCAGCCGGTGCAGTAGCCGTACACCACCGTCGTTGAACCCCTCGAGGCTGCCCGGCGCACCGTCGGCGGGCAGCGTGTACGAGAGCTTGACCGTGGGATGGGCCGCCAGCACCTGGGAGATGGCCGCGACGTGTCGCTCCTGGCCGGCGTCGTTGTGGATGAAGCTGCCCTCGAAGTCGAAGTCAAGGTGGGTGACCTGGTAGTTGGCCATGATCGCCTGGTACGTCCCGGCGATCCGTGCGACGTCGGTCTCCTCTTCCTCCAGCGGCACGTTGGACGCGCCACCGAAGGAGACGACCACGGTGCCCCGTTGGGCCCGGAAGGCGGCGAAGTCGTCCCTGCCGAAGTCGCTGGTCGTCGCGTCGCCGAGACTGTCGAATCCGCCCCAGTACACCTTCCGGTCGCCGCCGGGCTTGGCGACGAGGAAGCCGGCGAAGAAGCCGTCCAGCCCGGACTGCTCGGCATACCGGTCCAGTTGCGGGTTGGGCCAGGCGGTGTAGTCGACGAACGGGGCCCGCGGCGCGTCCCAGTCCCCGGGGTCGGGCAGCGGCTCCGCCGTCGACACGGTACGGCCTTCGGAGAAGACGGAGAGGTTTCCGGAGATGTCGAAGGCACGTACCCGGAACGTGTACTGGGTGACGGCGGTCAGGCCGGACACCACGGCGTTCGGGCGTGCCGACCTGACGGTGCGTGCGGGGGCACCGTCCTGCTCGATGGCGACCTCGTAACCGGCGACGGCCACGTTGTCGGTGGACGGGTTCCAGGCCAGGCTCACGCTGTGCGGCGCGGTGGTGAGGACGGTCAGGTTGGTGGGTGTGGTGGGTGGCTCACCGTCCTCGGGCGGGTTGGCGCTCAGCCCGTCGACGACGAACATGTACGGCAGCAGCGCGGGGTCGCTGCCCGCGCCGGCGCCGCCGTTCTGGATGGCCAGGGTGAACCGTTGCGTACCTCGGGACGGAATCACCTTCCGCTCCGCGACCAGCACCCCTTCGATGGAGGTGACCGGCTCGTCCGAGGCGGGGAAGATGAGGCCGTAGCCGTTGAAGACGCTGCGGGGCGGGGTGAAGGAGAAGGAGATCTTCGGATCGACCACCTCGGAGTCGGTGTAGTTGGTGAGGCTGACCTGGAAGTTCGCCCACCACTCGTTGCCGCCGGGCAGCCACTCGACGGCGGCGATGACCATTCCCTGTTCGAGATCCACGCTGTCTCCTCCTCTGAATACGCCAGTGGTCACTGGCTTGCGAATTGGCCGGCGTCGGTCTGACCGGTGGGGTGGTGAACTGGTGGGGTACGCGTTCCAGCGCCGGCGGGGGCATGGACGCCGCCGGTGGTCCTGACTGTCGGCAGGCCGGTCGGCCCGGCTCGCCGTTGCACGATGGTCCCGGTACGGGACCGGTGGAGAGCCGTCTCAGCGGATGGGTACGGCTGGGAGCATCGAGCAGCGGATCCGGCGCGAGCGCCGGCCGGCGTCGACGTGCCGTGGTCAGTGGTGCTGCCGTGGTGTCTCGGCCGGTGCCGAGGCTGATCCGCGCGTATTCCCGCGTATTCGCGCGCATTCCCGCGTAGTGATTTATTGGCCTAAGCCCACTTGATGGGCTTACTTCGGATAAGTGGCCTTGATGGTTACGGGGAGTAGTACACCATAGCTGTTGGTGGCTGTCCAGATACTGCCCGTCATGGTGCGTGAGTGAGTGACCCCCGGGTGGGTGAGTGACCCGCGGGTGGAGCCCCAGCGTTACGTGACCGGCCTCAGCCTGTCGTCCGCACCTGTGGCCCGAGTGCCTGTACGACCATGATGGCCTGCTCGACGGAGATGATCGTGTCGGTCAGTTCGACGGTGGTCGGGTCGAGCGCCGACAGGTCACTACCACGCAGGTCGCAGCGGGTGAACTTGGCGCTGTGCAGTTGCGCGCCGGACAGATCCACGTCGGAGAGAACGGCGTCGGCGCAGTTGGCCCCGGTGAGATCGACCTCGCGCATCCGTACGCCCTGGATGGTGATCCCGCGCAGGTCGGCTCCGGGCAGCGCCACGAACGACCAGTCGCCCCCGATCACCTTCAGCGGTCGCAGCGTCGACTGCTCGAACTGGCTGCCGGTCAGCTTGCAGCCCAGGAACTCCGCTTCGAACAGGTTGCAGCGCTTGAAGACGCAGCGTAGGAACGCCGAATCGGTGTGCCGGGAGGCGTTGAACCGGACGTTGCCGAAGATGCACTCCTCGAAGACCGCGCCACGGGTGACCGCCTCGGTCAGGTCGACGTGGTGGAACTCGCATCCCCGGTAGCTGACCTCGATCAGCTCCTCGGCGTACCAGTCCTCGTTGCGGAACGTCTCACCCTCGACCACCTTCGACACCAGCACAGGCTACCGGGGGGCGTGTTCGGGGCGGTCGGAAGGACATGTTCGGTGCCACACTCCTGCCATGGAGGACGATCTGCGCGTACGGACAGATGCCCACGGCGAGCCGACGCTGTTGCTGGTGCACGGCATGGGGGCCACCGGCGACGTGTGGGACGGGCTGCGGGAGTTGCTCGTCGACCGTTGGCCCGGCCGCTGGATGGTGCCGGACCTGCCCGGGCACGGCGGGTCGGAGGCGCTGCCGGAGTATTCGTTCGAGTCACTGGCGACCAGTCTCGCCAAGCTCGTGGCCGGTGCCGGGCCGGTGGTCGTACTCGGTCATTCGCTCGGTGGCGTGCTCGGCCTGACCCTGGCCCAACAGCGGTACGGGGTCCAGGTCGACGCCGTGATCGGCCTGGGCATCAAGGTGGCCTGGACCGACGACGAGTTGGCGAAGGTGGCGGCGTTGGCGGCTCGTCCCGTCACGTTCTTCGACACCCGGGCGGCGGCGGCCGACCGTTACCTACGGGTGTCCGGCCTGGCCGGCCTGTTCGAGCCAGCTGACGACGCGGTGTCGTCCGGTCTGCGTACGGTGGACGGGCAGTGGCGGTTGGCCATGGATCCGGGGGTCTTCGGGGTCGGGGCTCCCGACATGCCGGCCCTGCTGGCCGGCACCCGCGCCCGGGTCGTGCTGGCCCGGGGCGAGCACGACCCCATGGTCACCGAGGACCAGCTTCGTCGGCTGTCCCCGTCGGTGGTCTCCCTGCCCGGCCTCGGGCACAACGCGCACGTCGAGGATCCCGCAGCCGTGCTGGGGCTGCTCGAGGACCATCTGCCCGGTCGCTGAAGCGGCGGCTCCCCCGGCGTCGGCGCTGACCAGCGCGTCGCCGAGGGAGCCGCGAGGAACCTGTCCGGACCTACGCCGGCAGACCACCGACCTGGGTGTTGATCCAGGAGCGGATGTAGGTCAGGTCGCCGTAGATCGACGGACCGGTGGCACAGGTCGAGTTGTTGTTGCCGGCCCGGCTGGTGGCACCGATCAGGTTCCACCGGCCGCTGATCATCCGGACCTGGGGTCCGCCCGAGTCGCCGTAGCAGGCGCCGGCGTTGCCGTTGGTGTTGTTGGTGCAGATCTCACCGGCCGCGTTGATGCCGCTGCACCGGCTGTCCGCCACGATGGACGTGTCGAGTTCGTTGGCGACCAGCGGCGCGCTGCCACACCCGGGCGTCGGGCAGGTCTGGCCCCAGCCGATGATCCGGGTGGCGGTGCCCACCGCGCCGGAGGTGGTGGGAATGGGCGCCGGCGCGTAGCTGACCGAGCTGCCGAGTTGCAGCAGCTTCACGTCGATGGTCGGGTTGTTGACCGCCCGGATCACGCTGACCACGGTGCCCCCGCTGGAGCGGTTGATGCTGCCTACCCGAACCGAGCTCGGGGTGGAGCAGTGCTTCGCGGTCACCGCCCAGTTCGCCTTGATCAGCGTGCCGGTGCAGCCGGAGACGTACACCATGAACGGGTAGTTCTCGGTGGCCGGTCGGCCCCTGACGATCTGGGTCCCGATGTCGTCGGTGCTGGATTCGACCGCGGAGTAGGTGGGCTCGGGTGCCGCGCTGGCCGGGCCGGACCAGGAGAGTCCGGCCGCGACGAGTCCGGTTGCCAGCAGCAGCCTGGCGAAGAGGGCATGTGCCTTCATTGGCTCTGTCCTTTTCTTTGCGGGGGAAGAAACAGCGGCTACGCACCGAACGGGCGCTCCACATGAGCCGTGGATGTGCTCCGGAATGGGGCCGGGCAATCAGCGAGTTGTGCCGCCATTCGGTGGTGGTGCCAGGTCGGTACGGGGGCCGGTGCCGGTCCGTCCATCGACGGTCGGGCCCGGAGTCCTGCGTCAGCAGGGCATCGTCGAGTGTGGCGACCTCCTCGGTGGAACGGCGGGTCGCCCGTTACGCTATCTGATAAACGACAGACTTCAATGTATTGGCCTATACTTCTTGTGCCCTAACGTGATGTGATGACTGATCCTCCGGGCCTGTCCTCCTGGATTTCGTGATTGCCGTTCCGTGCTGTCGTCAAAACAGAACTGATTCGTTCGGCGGGCCGGGAATTCGGAATTGGTGTGCGCCCGCTGAACCGTGGTTCCGGGCCGGGGACCGCAGACGTACGCCGGGCGGGTGGACCGGGCCGCAGAAGCAGGCGGCGGTGGACCCCCTACGCAGGGGTCCACCGCCGCCATCGGAGACCGTGCCGGTCCGGTCCCGGACCGACCGCCACCTGATTGATCAGCTGCGGGTCAGCTGGTATGTGCCGGTGCCCGCCCAGTTGACGATGACCAGACCGAAGTGACCCGCCGTGGTGGCGGTGTAGGTCAACGTCTCAGCCACGCCGGTGGCGCCGGAGTTTGCCGAAGCCACCGCCTGTGACCGCGTCCGGATCCAGGTGCTGGCGCTGGTCTCGTTGCTGCTGAGCAGGTACAGCTCGGGGTTCTGGGTGGAGCTTCCAGTGATCTTCACGGTCACCTTCTGTCCGGCGGTCAGGGTGAGGTCACGGACCGCGACGATGTTGTCGCCGGTCATCGTCACCGTGCTCGTTCCGACCGGCAGGCTGGCCGATCCCTGGGCCAGTTCGATCCGGTACCAGCCCGCGTCGCCGCTGGGCTTGACCCTTGGGTAGTAGTCACCCAACGCCCGCCACTTGGAGTCGACGCCGATGAAGTCCACCCCGCTGGTCAGCGCGCTGGTGGCCAGCCTGGTCGTCTGCGCCCGGTCGTCGTACAGCTCCAGGTCGTGGTTGACGCCGGCTCGGATCGCCACCACCGACCAGTAGTTCGACGTCGTCTGGTAACCGAAGTTGTGCGCCGGCGTGGGTGTCGGCAACAGCTTCGGGGCGTAGTTGCCCAGCGGGTCGCGGAACCCGTAGTCGATGGTGCTCTGGTAGAGGGCGGCCAACGCTCCCGAATCCGACACGTCGAAGCCGTCGGCCGTACGGTGTGCCCAGAACTCGGCGAACGTGTTCGATACGTGGTGGGTGAAGGTGTGCCACAGGTTGGCGAAGCCCTCGCCGTACCGGTCCCAGGAGCCCTCGTTGGTCGAGTCGGTGATGTCGATCAGCGCTGCCGCCACCCGGCCCTCGACGGTGTCACCGTTGTCCCAGCCGCTGGTGCCCCAGGTGGTGTTCTCCAGGTCCAGGTAGGCACCACTGGGCCAGCGGTAGAACGGATCGTTGAGCACGGTCGCCGGGAACCATTCGGCCCAGCCCTCGGTCCAGGCGCAACCGGCCGAACTCACCCGCTGCACGTAGTGCGGGGAACAGTTCGGAAACGCCGGGTACGCATCGTCGTAGATGTCGTCCATCAGCGCGTGGCCGATCTCGTGTAGCACGGTGGTCGGCGAGTTCGGCGCGTCCGCGTTCAGGTTCACCTCGTTGTTGGCCAGCGAGTAGAAGTTCCCGCTGGTGGAGTCCGGTGCCCAGTTGATCGTCAACCGGCGGCAGGTGGTGTCCTTCTGGTCGAAGCACTTGTTCGTCGGCTTCGGAATGAACAGCCAGGCATCGTTGGCCCGGGCGAAGGCGTGCAGGCCGCGTTGCAGCGTGGCGTCGTCGGACGTCCGCGACCCCAGGTTGATCGTGCTGCCCGGAGTGACGTCGGTGAAGGTCTCCGTCTGGAACGTCAACGGGCTGCCGGCGCGCTGAACCCGCCAGATGGAGTTCTGGGTGAGCACCCGGACGAACACGTCCGCCGTCCCGGTTTCCGGGGCGGTCTCCGACTGGGCGTCAAAGCAGAGGTTGTAGTTGCCGTTGGCGTCGGTGACGCCGCTGGCCAGTCGCTGCTCGCCTGCGGCGTCGGCGTCCACCACCTCGACGGTGAGGTTCATCGCGTTGTGCCATGCGCCGGTCTGGTCGGCGTAGCTCCAGTTGCCGGTGACCCAGGTGTCGCACGCGGCGGCGGTCGCCAGTGGCTCGGCCGGTTCCACGCGGTCCGGACGAAGCCGGGCCGGCCGCTGTGTCCGCGCCGAGGTCGGCACCACCGCGGTACCCGGCACCCCGCCGGTGCGGGCATGTCCGAACGTGGATGCCCGGCCGGGGGCGGCGATGGTGAGGAAGACGATCTCCTTGCCGGCATGCATCCGCCCCTGGTCGGGGGCGAATGCCCGGGCCTCGATCTGCGCCGTTCCCGGTTCGACGGCCCGGACCTCGCCCGTGAAGGTCAGCTTCTCGCCACGGTTCAGCCGTCGGGTGGTCTGTGCCACCGAGATCTCGCCCGCTCGTTCGGGTTCGACCGCCGTCGCCCTACCGGTCTTCATTCCGGCCGGTGGCTGGACCCAGGTCAGCTGCGCGGGCAACTCGATCCGGATCCCGGTGTCGGCCAGTGCCGCGTCGGCTGCGACCGTGACCGTCAGTTTCGCGGTCTCGCCCAGGGCCGGTGCCCGATCCAGGGCCGCACCCACACTGAGACAGCTGAGCCACTCGTCGCTCTGTTGCTGACTGGCCGACGCGGTCAGCGAGCAGTCGGTTGCCCTGGCGGACCCGCCGGTGCCCGGCGCGGCATGCGCCGGTCCGGCAGCGCCCATTCCGAGTACGACCAGGCCCGCCGTGCCGGCACCCAGTATCGCCCTACGCCATCTCGCAGCCCTGGCTGCAAACATGTGTCCTCCCCAAGGGTCAGCCGGTGCTGATCCACTTGGCTGAGATCATTTCAGATATGTGCAAATACTGTCATCAGCCCCAGGCAGGCATTTGAAGTTGAGAACCCGGGCAGACCGGCCCGAGCTGACTGGGTGCTTCCGGGGGGATCGGAGGTGAATTGCCAGGTTAGATCCGCGCGGGCTGGGTACGGATGCACGACGCCTCCGGTAGACGAACCGGGGGACGCTGGACCGAGGGAGCATCGATGAGACTCGACGATGACGACATCACGACCGGCGGCGTTCTGCCCAACGAGGGCCCGGCGGACGGCGGTGCCACGCCGGGTAAGCGGGATGGTGGTGCTGACGGGGGACCGGTCGACTCGGGGCCGGCTGACGAGGGTCCGGCGGACGGCGGTGCCACGCCGGGTAAGCGGGATGGTGGTGCTGACGGCCCGGCTGACGGGGGACCGGTCGACTCGGGACTGGCTGACGAGGGCCCGGCCGACGGCGGAGCGGTGCCGGGCAAGCGGGACGGCGGCGCTGACGGCCCGGTCCGATAACCGGCTGGACGCGAGATGACCACGTATGCGCCGGGCGGCACCGGTCGCCCGGCGACAGCCATCCAACCGGAACCGGCGACGCTGAGACAGCCCGAACCGGCCCCGGCCGGCCAGCAGATGCCCCGGTCGCTGGCCCGCTGCGTAGCCGTCGAGCCGGGCAGGTTCGCCACCGAGTACTGGGGCCGTACCCCGCTGCTGTCCCGGGCCGGCGAACTTCCCAACCCGGTCGGCTTCACCGACCTGCTCAGCCCGGCCGACGCCGACGACCTGCTCAGTCGCCGAGGACTCCGTACCCCGTTCCTCCGGATCGCCAAGGACGGCGAGCTGCTGTCGGCGGCGCGGTACACCGGTAGCGGTGGTGCCGGTGCCGAGATCAGCGACCAGGTGCTCGACGAACGGGTGCTCGGGCTCTATGCCGGCGGAGCCACCCTGGTCCTGCAGGGACTGCATCGCAACTGGCCACCGCTGATCGACTTCGCCCGGGAACTCGGCGCGGCGATCGGCCAGCCGTTGCAGATCAACGCCTATCTGACCCCGGCCGGCAACCAGGGGTTCGCCACCCACTACGACACCCACGACGTGTTCGTGCTCCAGGTCGACGGCTGTAAGCACTGGCGGATCCACGAGCCGGTGCTGCCCGATCCCCTGGAACGGCAGCCGTGGGGCGGCCTTGCCGACGAGGTGTCCGCAGTCGCTGACGGCCCGGCGGCGTTGGACGTGGTACTGGCCCCCGGCGATGCGCTCTATCTACCCCGGGGCTGGCTACACAGCGCCCAGGCGCAGGAGCAACGTTCGCTGCACCTGACCGTCGGCATCCGCTCCCTGACCCGGTATTCGCTGGTGGAGACGTTGCTCGGACTGGCCGCCGAGGACCAGCGGCTACGCACCTCCCTGCCGTTCGGAACCGACGTCGCCGACACCGGGCAGATCGAGCCGGAACTGGCCCGGACGATCACGGCACTGCGGGACTGGCTGCTCGACGTCGATCCGGTGACGGTCGCCGATCGACTGCGGGAGCGTTCGTGGCGGGCATTCCGCCCGGCACCCATCCGACCGCTGGCCCAGGCGGCGGCGATCGCCGATCTGGACACCGGCAGCCGGTTGGCGCTGCGTAACGGGCTGCGTTGGCGGCTGGTCCCGGCCGGTAGTGGCGACCGGATCACCCTGCTGCTGTTCGACCGTACGGTCACCTTCCCCGGGCAGTGCGAGCCGGCTCTGCGTGCGTTGCTCACCGCCGACGTGATCCGGGTCGGTGACCTGCCCGGTCTCGACGACGATGCCGACCGGATCGTGCTGGCCCGCCGGCTGCTGCGGGAGGCGGTGGCGGTCCCGGCGTGATCGGCAGCCGGATCGGCGGGCCGCGTACCCGGATCGGCGGGCCGTGCACCGACCGGGATCGAGCGGTCAGCGTACCGACCGGGATCGAGCGGTCAGCGCAGCAGGGCGAAGAGCAGACCGGTGCCCACGAAACCGGCGATCAGCACCACCGCCACCGGGCGGGGCCCGAGGGTGGCATGGCGTCGGTCGGCCAGCAGCTTCGCCGGGGCCAGCCCGACCAGCGGCCCGAGCAGCGTCACGACCAGCGCCAGCACCGGCATCCCCACCGCGAGGTCACCGCCGTACCGGTCGCCCACCATCCGCGCGGCGATCCCCAGGGCGTACGCGGCTGCCGCGCCCAGCAGGCCGAAGAACGCCAGCAGGGGGTGCACCGAGCTGGGCAGCTCACCCGGCTGTTTGGTCCGGTCCAGCAGCTGCCGGACCCCGTCGAGCAGAGCGCCGGGCTCGGCGGTCGCGCCCGGTGCCGGCCCCGGTGGGCGGCCCAGGCGCCGCGTGCCCGAGCCGAGCCGACCACCCAGTACCTGCCACAGGTGGGCGACCTCGGCGTCGACGATCTCGACCTGTTCCGTTGCCGCGGTGAATTCCGCCTCGGCGTCCCGGACCGCCTCCTGCGCCGCGCGCAGCGCCCGCTCGGCCCCGGCGCACTGGCGTTCGTACCAGGTGTCCGCCTCGGCACGCTGCGCGTCGGCGTACGCCGTCACCTCGGCGAGTTGACTGAGCAACCGGGCGTACGACGTGCTCATGCGGACGGTCCATAGGGGATGATGACCTGACCGGTCCGGTGTACCGCCCGGTCGAAGAACAGGCCCCGCCACGGTCGGGGATACCAGTCCGGGCCGCCGTTGCCCGGATAGAGCGACGACGTCAGCTCTCCGCCCTGTACGTCCAACGCCACCCAGGCTCCGATCTGATCCGTACGGGAGGCCGGCCCGCCCAGATCCGCCCGCATCCGGGCCACCCCACGCCACCAGGCCAGCACATGGGTACGCCGTTCCGGCCCGTTGTGCAGGATGTGCCGCAGATGCTCCAGCCCGGTGCGCTGTCCGACCCGGGCGGCCAGTCGGCCGGCTGCCGCGTCGACCGCGTAGAGCAGCAGGTAGTGCGGCTGGCCCGGGGCGCTCCCGTGGTCCAGGCCGGTGGCCGTTTCGGCCATCAGCTCCGGGACGGTCTCCTCGTCGTACCAGGCGGTGTCCGCGTCGAGTGCCTCGTAGAGCGACCGGGCCGAGACGTCCGCGTCCGGATCCAGGCAGGCGATCGAGAACCGGGCAGCGCCCGGCTGGTGCTGGCGGGCCAGGGACCGGGCGGCGGCGTCGAGCACGGCACAGGCCTCGTCCACCCGGGTGCCGAGCACCGCGAGGTTGCGTCCGGGCGCGCGGGGCAGCCGCAGTCCGGCCGACCGCGCCTGTACGTCGATGATCTCGCCGAGCAGGGCCACCGGCCCCCGGGCCGAACCGGCCGTCCGGGTGGCGCCGGCGGCGTCCC
>NZ_JBHTMP010000005.1:0-129487 GCF_042679305.1 Micromonospora sonneratiae
CGGGCGGTCCGGGACCCGCTGGCCCGGCCGCCGTCGAGCACCTGCAACGCGGGGCGGAACGGGTCCGACGATCGGGTGGTCCGGGGGGTACGCCGGAGTTGCGCCGACTCCCGGACGGTACGACCACGCGGGGTGTACGCCCGCGCCTCGGAGAGGCTGCCGATGCCCGGTTCCCCGTCCGGCTGCTCGCCACGGACGGGTTTGCGGCCACCGGCCTCGCGGTCCGAGCCCGCCCGAGACACATCGCGCCGGGACGGATCGTCCCGGCGCGGGTCGCCCGATCGCGGCGTCACCGGCTATCCCCCTACGCCCTGCTGGCTGGTGATGGCCGGCTGGCCACCGGCCGGCTGCGGAATACCGATCACCCGACCATCGGGCAGCCGGATGAAGGCCGGCGGGCCGGACTCGACCAGACCCAGCTTGCGGGCCCGGGCGGTGAGATTGCCCGGCGCCTCGGCCGTGGCGATCTCCTTCTTCAGCTGCTGTTCCTGGATGTCGAGGCTGGCCTGCTGCTTCTGCAGGTTGTCCAACCGGAAGGCGTTCTCATTGATCTTGGTGTTGACCACCAGGATGCCGAGCACACCACCGACCACCACCGCCAGGATCAGCGCCACGAACGGCGCCTGCGGCACCGACACCGGCGGTGGCGGGGCCACCTTCAGCCGCGGCGGCGCCACCCGGGTGTTTCCGCCACTGGCCGGGTGCGCCGCCCGGGACCGGGCATGAACGGCCCGGTCGCTGTCCACGGCCGGGTCGTTCGGCCGAAGCGCGGCGCTGCCCTGCGTCGGAAACTCGCGAACCCCCCGTGCGCGAGCATCCCCCGTCCGGGCGTTCTGTGTCGACGGCGTGCCAGCACCCGTACGCATGGTCCGCTCCGCCACGGTCCGGCCCCCCGACCGTGGTGTGCGCTGCCCAGCGCCGCGCTCTGCGCCGGCGTAGCTCCGGCGGTCGCGCTTGTTGACGTTCATAATCCCTCCCCCTCTTCTTCCGTCCCCGTGTTGTCCTGGGGCAAGTCCTTTCGATCTACTGTGGATCCACTGCGCAACGCGCTCGACGTACGCAGTGCCTTTCCTGTCCGGCGGGACCGTTCGCGGTCGGTCCGGCCGATGCGTTGCAGGTCGGTGGTGCTCTCCGGGTCGATCCGCTCAGCCGCTCGCAGCCGCACCGAGGCGGCCCTCGGGTTGGCGTCGACCTCCGACGCGTGGGGCAACTCGGCACCCCGGCTGAGCAGTCGCAGCGTCGGGCCGGTGCCCGGCAGCTCGACCGGAAGGTCGACCGGGCCGGTACTGCGGGCCCGGGCGGCCAGTGCCTGCTTGGTGATCCGGTCCTCCAGCGAGTGGTAGGACAGCACCACCATGCGACCGCCCAGCGCGAGCGCGTCCAGTGCGGCTGGCAACGCTGCTTCCAACGCCGCCAGTTCCCGGTTTACCTCGATCCGTAGCGCCTGAAACGTCCTCTTTGCAGGGTGGCCACCCGTTCGCCGGGCCGGTGCCGGAATCGAGTCCCGGACCAGCTCGGCCAGCCGCGCCGACGAGGTGAGCCGGGACCGTTCCCGCTCCCGGATGATCGCCGCCGCAATCCGGCTGGCGAACTTCTCCTCGCCGTAGACCCGAAGCACCCGGGCCAACTCGGCATGCGAGTAGCTGTTGACGACCTCCTCGGCCGTCATCCCGGTGGTCTGGTCCATCCGCATGTCCAGCGGCGCTTCCCGGGCGTAGGCGAACCCGCGATCGGGCGCGTCGAGTTGCAGCGACGAGACCCCCAGGTCGAACAGCGCGCCGTCGATCCGGTCGTAGCCGAGCCGGTCGAGCACCTCGGGCAGTTCGTCGTAGACCGCGTGCACGAGGTGGATCCGATCGGCGTACCTGGTCAACCGGGCCCGGGCGTGGGCCAGAGCCTCCGGATCCCGGTCCAGCCCGATGAGGACCGTGTTCGGGAATCTGTCCAGGATGGATTCCGCGTGCCCACCCAGCCCGAGCGTCGCATCGACGTGCACGGTACGATCGCCACGGTTCAGCGCGGGGGCGAGTAGCTCCACGCAGCGCTCCAGCAGCACCGGAATGTGCGTGCCACGAAGCTCCCCCATGTCGACCCCCACCGACCCCACCGTTTCTAATAGCTGTCTGTCTCGTTCGAAATGCGTTCTGAAGATGCCGCGCGGTTCCGTCGTACCGCCAGATCCCCATCCGCTCTTGCTCCACCGGCCGGCCTGGCGGGCCGGCCTCGGATCGCGGCGCCTGGCATCGGGGAAGAGACGCCAGGAGCGGGAGCGGGTGGAGATCTCGCAGTACGTCGGACGCGTCGCCGCTACAGTCCGCCGGGCAACACCCCCTCCTCGATGTCCGCGAAGTCGTCTTCGCTTTCTGCGAGGTAGGTCTCCCAGGCCTGCTTGTCCCAGATTTCCACCCGTGTGCTCGCGCCGATCACCACCAGGTCGCGGTCGAGCGCCGCATATGCCCGTAGGTGGGCCGGTATGGTCACCCGGCCCTGTTTATCGGGCACCTCGTCGTGCGCGCTGGCGAAGAACACTCGGTTGTACGCCCGAGCCGCCTTGTGCGTCATCGGCTGCTGGCGCAACTGGTCGGCGATGCGCTGGAATTCGGGCATCGGGAACACGTAGAGGCAACGCTCCTGCCCTTTGGTGATCACGACACCCCCCGCCAGCTCATCCCGGAACTTCGCCGGAAGAATCAGCCGGCCCTTGTCGTCCAGACGTGGAGTGTGGGTGCCGAGAAACACCGGCCCAACCCCCTCGCCCCTGAGCGGTGTTTCGCGCCACCGCTGACCCCCCGGGCCGGTGGGCCCTCCCGGCCCCACCATTGCGCCCCACTCTACTCCACTTCCCTCCACCCGCAACCAGAATCGCCCGACGGACACGCCCGCGCCGTCAGCAAAACCGCACGTCAAAGGGGGTGGTGTGAAGTGGATGGGGCTGAGCGGTCACGCTGGGTCCGCTTTCCGACATAGATCAACCCGTCGAGCCGGCCCGCCCAGCTGCCCACATTCCACAAAACGAGCACAGAGAGAGGACGCTATATATTCACGATAGTTGACGTAACGGAAGGATCATGGCTAGCCTGCCTTCCGTGATCGCGTCCCGCGATCATCGATCCCACCGTTCGTCAACGATCGAAACGGGTGAAGATGAGCTTGAAGCTGCGTCACGTCCTGGCCACCACAGCCGCCGCGCTACTGGTCGCGGCCGCCCCCGCGGCCCCCGCCTCCGCCGGCACGCACTCGCAGTCCCCGCCCGACGGCGGCGGCTACGGCGGGGTCACCAACTCCTGGCACCAGGGGATCCAGGCCTGCGACACCTCGGCCAACAACCGGGGAATCCGGATCGAGTACACCCAGAGCGACACCACCGGGAACGTCTACACCCTGGGGGACGCCAACGGCTCCTCCTCCGGCTGCGGCAGCCGTCACGTCGGGCCGTACGAGGTGCTCAGCTTCCGCGTCTGCTCCAGCGTCACCGGCGGTGGGGACGACAAGTGCAGCAGCTGGCTGTGGATCGCCGGCTCCTGACCAGCGCCGACCCCTGCGGGCCGGTCGGTCCGCAGGGGTCGCCACGCACCGGCCGGTCCGGCCCTGACTCCCGCGAGCCCCGAGTCCGGTAACCTCGCTCGCGTGACGGACGCGAGAATGCCTCTCCGGGCAAAAGTGGCCAGCTCGGTGTCGCGCACCGCAGCGGCACTGTCCCGGGCCGCCGGCCGCGGCGACGGATCGGTGATCGGTGGCTGGATCGGCCTCAAGATCGACCCAGACCTGCTGGCCCATCTGGCGGCCGGGCGGGCCATCGCGTTGATCTCCGGGACCAACGGTAAGACCACCACGACCCGGCTGACCTCCGCCGCCGTGGGCGTTCTCGGCCCGGTCGCCACCAACTCGTTCGGCGCGAACATGCCCACCGGGCACACCTCCGCGCTGGCCAAGGCGGGCAGCACGCCGTACGCGGTGCTGGAGGTCGACGAGCACTACCTGGCCCAGGTCCTCGAAGCCACCGAACCGAAGGTGGTCGCCCTGCTCAACCTCTCCCGCGACCAGCTCGACCGGGCCAAGGAAGTCTCGATGATGGCCCAACTGTGGCGGGCCGCGCTGGTCCGCCACCCGTCGATCCGGGTGGTGGCCAACGCCGACGACCCGATGGTGGTCTGGGCGGTGACCCCACCGACCCACCCCGGCGGGCAGGTGGTCGCCGGGCCCTCGGTCACCTGGTTCAGCGCCGGTCAGCGCTGGCAGGACGACTCCTGGGTCTGCCCGGAGTGCGGGTCACCGATCGCCCGCGCCGAGGACCAGTGGTGGTGCAGTGGCTGCCCGCTGCAACGCCCCACGCCGCACTGGGTCGTCGAGGACGACGGCGTGGTCGACCCGTACGGGAACTGGCACAAGATCACGCTGCAACTGCCGGGCCGGGTCAACCTGGGCAACGCCGCCACCGCCCTGGCCGTCGCGGCCGAATTCGGGGTACGCCCCACCGACGCGGTCGGCCGACTCGGCACCGTCGCCTCGATCGCCGGCCGCTACGCGCAGGTGGTCCGCGACGGGCGCAACATCCGGCTGCTGCTGGCCAAGAACCCGGCCAGCTGGCTGGAGGCGTTCGACATGGCCGACCACGCCCCGACCCTGCTCTCCATCAACGCCCGCGACCCCGACGGGCTGGACACGTCGTGGCTCTACGACGTCGACTTCGCCCCGCTACGGGGACGACAGGTGCTGATCACCGGCGACCGCGCGTACGACCTCGCGGTCCGGCTGGACGTCAACGGTGTGCCGTTCCGGCACGTACACACGTTCACCGACGCGATCGCGGCAACCCCGCCGGGACGGCTCGAAGTGATCGCCAACTACACGGCGTTCCAGGACATCCGAGCGGAGTTGGACCGTGTCAACTGAGAGCCTGCACATCGTCTGCATCTACCCGGACCTGCTGTCCACCTACGGTGACCGGGGCAACGCACTCATCCTCGCCCGCCGCGCAATGCAGCGGGGGGTGCCGGTGGAGGTCAGCGAGATCCGTTCCGACCAACCGATGCCCACCAGCGCCGACATCTACCTGCTCGGCGGGGGCGAGGACGGACCGCAGGCACTCGGGGCGCAACGCCTACTGGCCGACGGCGGGCTGCACCGGGCCGTCGCGCAGGGCTCGGTGGTGTTCGCGGTGTGCGCCGGATACCAACTGCTCGGCACCTCGTTCTTCGCCAAGGGCACCAAGTGCGCCGGCCTGGAACTGCTCGACCTCTACTCCGACCGGGGACCGACCCGGGCCGTCGGCGAACTCGCCGGTGACATCGACCCCCGGCTCGGGCTGCCTCCGCTGAGCGGCTTCGAGAACCACGGCGGACGTACCCACCTCGGGCCCAGCGTCTCGCCGCTGGCCCGGATCAGCACCGGCGTCGGCAACGACGGCGTCTACGAGGGTGCCTGGCGCGGGAAGCTGCTCGGCACGTACGCACACGGTCCGGCCCTGGCCCGTAACCCGGCCCTGGCCGACCTGCTGCTGCGCTGGGCGCTCGGGGTCAACCAGCTGCCGCCGCTGGACGACACCTGGGCCGACCGGCTGCGCTCCGAACGCAAGGCCGCCATCGCCGCCGGGCGCCCATGATCGCCGCTGCCCGACGGCTGGTCCGCCAGCGGTCGGGCAGGCGGTTCGCCCTACTGCTGGTCATCCTCGCGCTGCTCGGGTTGGCCATGCTCGTGATGCCGTTGCCGTCCATGGACGAGGTGCCCGGACTGGCTGACCCACTCGGCCCCTTCGCCCCGGTGGCCGCCGTGGTCGGCGGCGCGCTGCTGCTGGTGGCGCTGATCCCGCGTACCTTCATCTCGATGGCCTGGGGGGCGATCTTCGGCTCGCTGGCCGGGGCCGGGTACGCGTTGGCCGCCGCCATGCTGGCCGCCGGACTGGGGTTCGCGGTCGGGCGGCTGCTCGGGCGGGACTTCGTGGCGGAGCGGGTACGCGGGCGGCTGGCCCGACTCGACGGCTGGTTCGCCCGGCAGAGCATCCTCGGGGTGATCAGCGTACGGCTGATCCCGATCGGCGGGTTCGGCCTGATCAGCTACGGCTACGGCACCACCGGCGCCCGGCTGACCCCGTACCTGATCGGCAGTCTGCTGGCCTCGACCCCGTCGGCGTTCGGCTACGCCGCGGTGGGCGCGGCGGTCGTCTCCCCCACGGAGGTCAACTGGCTGGCGGTGGCACCGGCGATCATCGGCCTCTTCACCACCAGTTGGCTGGTCAGCCGCTGGTGGCGGGCGGAGCGACGCAACCAGGAACCGGTCTCGACGTCGGCTACCGCCGCCTCGGCCACCGCCCTCGACGGGTGACCGAAGGCTGTCGTTTTACTGCTGACTGGCGTCGATCAGGGTACGGCCGAGGTAGTCGTCGCTGGTGCCGGCGCGGCCAGGCAGGACGAAGTAGTAGCCACCACCGACCGGTAGGAGGTAGCGGTCCAGCGCCTCGCCGGCCAGGCGGCGTTGCACGGTGGCGAACCCTCGTTCCAGGTCCTGTTGGAAGCAGATGAACAGCATCCCCTCGTCACGCTGCCCGGTGACGTCCACCGGGCCCCGGTATGAATAGCCTCGACGCAGGATCCTGTTCTCCTCGGTCTGCGGGGTACGCGGATTCGCCCGCCGGATGTGCGCGTCCAACGCGATGAGCTGGCCCGCCTCATCGGACGCGTAGTCGAACTCCGCGTCCTCCCGGTCGCGGCCGAGTGGCGCGCCATCCTGCCTACGGCGGCCGAACACCGCCTCCTGCCGGGGAATCGGCTCACTGTCCCACAGGCTGGTGGCGAACCGGATGGTCCGGACCACCTGGTACGTCCCGCCGACGGTCCAGGCCGGTTCGTCGCTGCCCGGCCCGGCCCAGACCAACCGGTCCATCTGCGCCGTGTCCCGTACGTCCGGGTTGCCCGCGCCCTCCCGGAAGCCAAACAGGTTACGGTCGCTGGCCCGCCCGTGGGCGGTCACCGTGTTCTCATCCCGGAAGCCCGCCATCCGCCAACGCGTCACGAGACCCGCTGTCGTGATCTCCTCCAGCACGGACCGGGTGGTGGCCGCATCCCCGGCACAGACCTGAAGAAGCAGGTCACCATGGCAGCGGGCCGGGTCGAGAACGTCGTTGGGGAACGCCGGCATCGTCACCAACCGACGCGGCCGATGCTCGGCGAGACCGAACCGATCGTCGAACAGTGACGCGCCAACCGCCACGGTGGCTTCGACTGGTCGGCCAGAACCTGCATATCGAGAGGTCGTCTCGGTGATGGCCGTGCTGAGTCTCCGTAGCGTGGCGTCAAGACCCGCTCGATCCGTAGCCCGAACGTCGAAGGCGGTAAGCACCGCCGAGGTCGGCGGCATCGTCACGACTCCCACCTGGTGAAGGCTTGCCGGAGTACGGCTCACAGCCGGTCCGGCATCGTCCGTGCCTCGCGTGGCGGCCCACACGGTCGCCCCTGCCCCAGCGGCGGCGACGACCGCAGCGCTCGCCAACACCGTCCGCCGGCCCAACCCAGGCGTCGTGACCTGGCTGTCCCCGTCCATAACCTGCCCCACCAGTCTCGACACCAACTTGGCCGACATGCGCCGTCTCAGCCCACAATCAGACATAGACCGGCACGATCACCTCAAGCGACCCTAGCCCTTCCCTAAAGACAATCTCAACCTCAGCTTTGTTGAGCGACTCCAGAAAGCGGCTCAAGATGCACAACGCCGGGAAGCCCATATGCAGCCAGCACAGCCTTGCCATCTTCGGGGCACGTCAATCGCGCATGGCGGCCGGAGGCCGCACGCCGGGCCTTCCGGGTCGAGACAGCGCCAGCAGATCCGCGTCGAGGACCCGTTCAGCTCCACTCCTGCCTGCTTCTGGTACTCCAGGATCACACCTCACATCTCCACGCAACGAACACTCATGCCGTTCCTTATCTACGACGTATAGAGCGACATACGGGGCCAGCTCGATCTTTTACCAGCATAATGTCGAAGGCATCAATACTCCGTCGGTCGGGGCTACGATCAGCGAACTGAACAGGGGTCTCAACATAATCTCCCTCGTCCAGATATGACAGATCCCGGAAAAGCGATTTTCCATCGCAACCAAGCTCCTCAGCCGACCGAAACAAGGTCGCATAGGAAAAAGCCACATCCCGACTATCCTCTCTAGCCGCGGCTAGCTGTGCAGCGACAAGGCCGCATCTAATCCATACCGGATCCCTCCGACGTAAAGCCAGCACAGCCATACGTGACGCAAACAACATCAACAATCGCGCCACGCCCACGTCAATATCGCCTATAAAGCACTTAAGCGCTTCCGCTGAATCAATCTCAGACAACTCGGATGCAATATCCGATCACAAGGACCCGGAACCTTGCTTGGGCGATAATTCTCAGAGACAAGCCGATAGAGAAGAGCTAGATTTGCCACCGCCCGAACCCCCACCTCTTCAAACCTCACCGCTTCAAGCGAGGCGGCATCATATAATCACTGTCGAAAGCAGATCCAGCAACTATGAAGCTTCACTCTCCAGCGGAGGGTGCACTTGCGTTGAACCCCTGTCCAGGCGTTAAGCCGAACTCGTCAAA
Source organism: Micromonospora sonneratiae (assembly GCF_042679305.1). NCBI lineage: Bacteria > Bacillati > Actinomycetota > Actinomycetes > Micromonosporales > Micromonosporaceae > Micromonospora > Micromonospora sonneratiae. The sequence goes on from NZ_JBHTMP010000005.1 coordinate 8,575, forward strand.
CAGGTCTGGACCATCGCCCGCCGCCTCGTCGTTTCGGGAAGCATCGAGCGGCGACCTGCCCGGTGACGGCGTCGAGGGCGGTGAACAGATTGCGCTTGGCGCAGCTCGACAGCGTCGATCCACTTCCCGCCGGCAGTGGCGGCCTGCCCCTCGTCGTCGACCCAGAACGGACGATCCACATCAATTTCATCGATAGATTCAGAGATTCGCCTTATCCAGGTGCGGGCGGATAGATCGCCGTAGTCCGGGCCGCCCTTGCCGTCGACCAGCACGAACTGCACCGACTCGTTCGGGGCGAGCCGGCAGAACCGGGCGTTGAGGAAGCTGGTCTTGCCGTAGCCAGCAAGGCCCGACACCCCCGACACCCCCGACGAGCGGATCGTCACGCACGGCCGTCGGCGTCGCCATCGGCCAGCCAACAACCCGGATCAGCGTCAGCGGTCGCGTCGCACGAAGAGTTCACTTATTCGGCATCCGGATCCACATAAGCCATAATAAGAATCGGCAAGTCTTCTGCGTCTTGATGGGCTAACCCTATCGCGAATGAGACACCATTGATCCGCCAATCCGAACCAAACAAAAGTTCCTCTATCTCAGTTTCCTCACTTACGAACTCCGCTGCGACTCTCCCGTTGAAGGCGTTGAACAAGGCGGACCGCACCTCACCGACCTTCAACGTCTCATTGACATAGTCACCCTCAACTGCAGCAACATACTGCGGATTATCCCAATCGGGCGCCATTTCCCAGACAACAAACTCAACTGAAGCAGCGCCACGGCCGAATATCGAAGCCTCTAGGCCCGCCCGCGTCCACTCTCGCGGGAAGGGTTGTGAACTTGAGCCGGCCATCTCCCAGCCCAATAATTCAAACAACCCTGCCGCATCTTCGGGCTTGAGAGGCCGCGGGGCGCAAACGAGCTCGACGATGGCATCTGCCAGCAGCTCAACGTTCGTCATCTTCTCCTCGATCGCATTCCGTTGTAAGGAACGTGATACACCCCGAGCGTGCCACTTGCCATCTGGCCCGGGAACCATTCCCTGAGAACGGCTCTGAAGAATGCCGCTCCTTGGATATTAGAAACAGCATATCTTACACCCCGGGCGCCAAGCGCTCGGTTCAAATCCAAGAGGGCTCGCGTTTGTTCAACAACAGCCTGCTCGTCAAATTTCTGGGACGGGTTATAGAACGAACGGTCCCACGATCCCTTACCGGTTCCGCTATGACCAGTCCACTTAGCTTCAACGAGGAACCCGTGTGGATTCGGGCCTCCATCGGGCTTAGTGGTGCGTCCAGCGAGGTCGAACCATTCCTCGAAGTCAACTCCGGTTACCAGCTCCTGATACCGGTAACCGACTCCCTCACGCTGCTTCGGCCCAAAAGGATGGTTTCCCAGTGAGCGGCACTCATCACCGTTATTGTTGTGTACGAGGACTGGCGTTTCGCCTGCCAGCACATGGTACGTGTGGAGGTCAGCGACGGTGAGGTTGTAGACCCGGGCGTTCTGCGCGTACGCATGAGTGCCCGTGACCTTGACCAGGCGGCCGTCCGAGGTCTTCAGCCACTGACCCCGGCGCAACTCGACAGCGTCGATCCACTTCCCGCCGACAGTGGCAGCTTGGCCGTCGTCGTCAACCCAGAACGGATGCCCATCCGTCGCCGTCAGAACCTCAGAGGTTCCGTCGGTCGTCTCCACCGCGACGTCGACCAGAGTCTTGTCCCCGTCACCGACGATCAACGCTGTTACCGGCCTGGCCGCCCGCTCACCCGTCTCCGGATCCGCGGCAAGCACCCGATCACCGGGTTTGACCTGCTCGATCGGCTTCGACGAACCATCGGCCATCAACACCGGGGTCCCAGCGGTGAAACTGTTGGAAACACAGTCACCCGAACCCTGCGGCTTCGTACCCATCGGATCAACCAACCCGGTCGGCTGATTGAACACGTACGCGTAAGGGTTGGTATCCCCCGACGCCAAACCGATCGAATCCTGACTGATGAACCGGCCCGACGTCGGCGAGTAGAACCGCGACCGGTAGTAGTACAGACCCGACGGATCCTCCTCACGGCCGGTGAACCGGATCGAGTTACCACCATCATCACCAGTGACCGTGGTCGCCCCGAACGGCTGATACGTGTACTCCGCCCCCACCGCCGATCCGTCCGCCACGGCGACGGTGCTGCCCAACGCATCAGTCAACAACGACGACGACCCCGCACCCGTGGCACGACTGAACACCTCGTCGACCCCACCGGTCAACAGGTTCGCCGACACCGTGGACCCGGTCAGCTCCTGCACCGTGTTCAACCCGTCGTACAGGTATCCGGTGGTCACACCGCCAACGTCGCGACTCGACCGACGACCCAACCCGTCATAGCCGTACGTCACCGACAGACCCGGCTTCGCGTACTGGGTCAACTGCCCACGGGCGTCCCAACTGTAGGTCGCAGTGCCATCGGAGGTGAGATTGCCGTCCGCGTCGTACGTGTGGGCGGCCACCCCGTTGTTCACAAGCTGGCTCGCCGCATCGTAGGTAGCCGGCCCGTACGCTGCGGGAATCTCCGCTCGGGCGTAGCTACCCCCGACGTGGATCGGCCGACCCACCTGGTCGTAGTCGTAGGTCAGGTTCCCCAACGTGGTCGCGCCCCGGCTGTAGCCGATGGAGATGAGCTGACTCGCCGAGTCGTAGCCGTAGGTCTGGGTCACCCCGGCCGGCAACGTGACGCTGGCCCGTCGGCCCAGGGTGTCGTAGGTGAGCCCGACCGTCTCGGTGCCCCGGACCACGCTCGTCAACTGGTCGGCGTTGTTGTAGCCGTACACCACCTGCGGCTGACCGGCGACCGTCATCGTGGCACGCCGGTCAGCGATGTCGTAGGTGTAGTCGACCTGGCCCTGCGGGTTGACCACCCGGGTCGTCCGGTTCAGCGCGTCCGGGGTCAGGGTCGTCGTCCCACCAGCCGAGTCGACGATCGAGGTGATCCGGTTGCCCGCGTCGTAGGAGTAGCTGACCTGGCTCTCCGCAGTGCTGCCGGACACGCCGTACTTGACCGTGATCGGACGGTCCAGTTCGTCGTAGTCGTACGTGGTCACCTTGCCCCGACCGCTGGTGGCGGACGTGAGGTTCCCGTTGCCGTCGTAGGCGTAGGTGGTGACCCGGTTGAGCGGGTCGGTCACCGTCGTCAGCCGGTCGGAGGTGTCGTAGCCGTAGACCGTGGCGTTGGTCCGTGGGTCGATCGACCTGCTGAGGTTGCCGTTCGGGTCGTACTCGAAGGTGGTGACCCGGCCGATCGGGTCCGTGACGGTCAGGACGTTGCCCGCCCCGTCGTAGGTGACCCGGGTGGTGTTGCCCTGTGGATCCGTCACCGTGATCGGGCGACCCGCCCCGTCGCTGACCACTCGGCCGGTCCGGTTGAGCGGGTCGGTGGTCGTCACCGGATCGCCCAGCACGTATCCATACGAGGTCGCGTTTCCACCGTTGTCGGTGACGTTGGTGATCTGTCCGTGCTCGTTACTGTCCACGGTGACCGCACGCGACAACGGATCGGTGATCGTACGCAGCGCGCCGTTGGCCTGATAGGTGTAGAGCGTGCTGTGGTTGAGTGGGTCGGTCACCGTACTGACCTGGTCGAACGGACCTCCGTAGGCGATCGTCGTGGTCCGGGCGCTACTCGTGCCGGCCAGTTCCGTGATGCTGGTGACGTTGCCGTACGCGTCATAGCCCAGTTCCGTACGGCGGTTGAGCGCGTCGACGTACGCCGTGGGCAGGTTGGTGTTGGCGGCCCGGGTGATCTGCACCGTCTGCGCCTTCGACGTGCCGAAGGCAGCGGTGTCGCTGGTGGTGAACCCGGCGCTGTTGAAGGTCACCCTCCGCACCTGGCCACGCGGATCGGTCAGCCTCGTCTCGATGACCCGTCCCGACGAGTCCGTGACGTAGGTGAACTGGTACGTCGCACCACCCGGCAGGGTCTGGGTCTGCACCCGACCGTTGGCGTCGTAGCTGTTGGTCAGGTAGACGGTGTTACGCGGATCCTTGATCGTCTTGAGCTTGCCGGCGTCGTACGTGTACGTCGTAACGCCGCCAATGACGTTGGTGACGGTGGCCAGATGGCCGCTGGCGTGGTACGTGTACGACACCGTCCGCCCGATGTTGTCCTCGGCCTGGACGATCCGCTCGGCCGAGTCGTACGAGAACTTGATCCACTTGCCGTTCGGCGAGGTGACCTGGGTGATCGGCCCCTTGGCCCGGACGATCCCGTCGGTGTCGGGCGCGGCCGGGGCGCGCAGGATCGTGACCGTGTTGCCGAACCGGTCCCGGATGCCCTGCAACGGCGCCTCGTCACCGAAGAGGTAGGTGGTGCCGTCGCGCAGCCGCAGGTCCCAGCCGTCACCGTTCCAGGCCAGAATGGACCCGCTGAACCTGGTCGGGGTCGGGTCGGCCTCGAACGCCGCGTTGAGGAAGTCGGCTGGTCCGGTGCTGCCCGGGGTGATCCGGTGGTAGCGGACCCGCCCGCCGTCGGGCAGCAGCAGCCAGCAGTCGACGAAGCGGTTCTCCGAGTACAGGTTGATGTCGTAGTCGGAGTTGGTCCCGATGCCGAAGCTCCGCCGGCCGACATCGCTCTGCTGGTAGGTACGCCGCACGGACAGCGGTAGCACCTCGTCGACGGTCAGGTCGGTGTGCTCGTCGAGGTAGAGCCCGGTGCCGAGATCGACCGGGTCGGCACCGCGCGCCCCGCCCCCGGGTACCGGCGCGACGGCCGGTGGCGGGTCCTGGCCGGGCGTGATGAGCATCGCCCCGGTGAACTGGTAGACCTCGGTGCCCTTGTCGGGTTCGACCCGCTGGCCGTCCGGGGTGACCGTGCCCCTGCCGTAGACGAACCACCCGCGTCCGGCCGGGTCGTAGTGCCAAAAGTCCATCTTGGACCCGGGCTTTGCCTTGGTGAAGTTCGGATAGATGACCCGGGCACCGGCCGGGAAGACGTACGCGCTGCCCGGCTGGACGGTGAAGTAGGAGGGCACCTGCGAGCGGGGCAGCGGGAACGGTGCCCGGTCCACCGGGATGGCGGTGATGCCGAGTTCGGTCACCACCTTTCCGGTGACGTCACGGACCACCGCACCGGCCGGTAGGCGTACCTCCAGGCCCGGAATGGCGGGCGTGGTGATGGAGACCTCGCGGTCGGTCGGGGAGGCGAACCGCACGGTGTGCTCGGTGTCGAGCTTCGTCATCCAGATCGAGTACGGCAGGATCGTGGTGTGCCCGGCGGTCAGGTTCACGCCGATGTCGTGCAGTCCGAAGACCCGACCGGGTGAGCTGGCGGAGGCTCCGTCGACCCGGAGCACCCGTTGGCCGGCGGTCAGGCCGGTCAGCAGGAACTGCCCCTGCTTGTCGGTGGTCGACCGGACACCGTCGACACTGACGGTGACCCCGGGCAGTGGCTTGCCCTCCAGGGTGAGCACGCGCGCGGTCAGGGCCGTCTGCCCGGCCGGTGCCCGCAGGGCCGGCGGTGCCGGGCTGTCCGGGGCGGGCCGGTGGCTGTACCAGTCGGCACCGTTGAGGTTGGCCCGGTTCGGCAACCAGTCTTCCCCCTGGTCGGTGGCGATGGTCGCCCGACCCGGCACGATGCGGTCGGGGCTCTGCGGGGCGTCCTTGACCCGGAGCGGGACCGCTTCCTTACGGCCGGCGTTGGGGTTGGTCGGATCGCCGGTCAGCGCCTTGCTCTTCGCCGAGGGGACGGGCAGGGCAGGCAGGAACTTGTCCAGCCCGTCCGGTTGCGCCGCGAGCGCGGCCCGGGTGGTCAGCGTCGTCGCGGCGGTCCCGGTGAACGAGTACGGCCCGATGGTGATCTCGTACGTGCCGGTCGACGGCAGCGTGGGAAGGTTCACCGTCGCCGCCCCGGCCAGGTTGGCCAGCAGGGTACCGCTGGGGCTGCGCAGCATCACGAACGGGTAGTAGGGCATCGTGACCGTGCCGTAGGTGATGGCCAGGGTCTGCCCGGTGGTGCCGGCGAAGGTGAACCGTGTGCTCTGTCCGGCCCGGTTGGCCGTCACGGTCTTCGCCGAGTTCAACGTGATGGTGCCACCGTTGATCTGCTCGGACAGGGTCAGCGTGACCGAGCCGACCCGCAGGTCGGCCGCTCCGACGATCAGCCGGTAGGTGCCGGCGGCACCCGCTGTCGCCTCGACGCTGCCGCCCTCACCGATCGTCGTGTCGAAGACCGCCTGCGCCTGGGCGTTGATCATTCGTACCTGGACCGTGGTGGCACCGAAGGTCCAGGCGGTGAATCCCAGGGAGAGCCGTTGCCCGGCGGTGGCGGTGAAGCTGGTCTCGGCGTACCGGCCGGCCGTCGCCACCGTCATCGCCCGGGTCGTACCGCCGACGGTGACCGCCCCGACGTCCACCCGCTCGGCGAGCGTGAGCTGGGTCGAGCCGGTTTCCGCGTAGGGATAGACGATCAATTGGTAGGTGCCGGCGACGGTCAGCGGACCGAGGTCCACCTGTAGGTCGTCGAGTACGTCGTCCCACAGCACCGTGCCGTCGGGTTTGACGATCATCATGCTCACGTAGTGCGGGTAGGTGTACGCCCCGAACTTCAGGCTGAGCCGTTGGCTGACCGCGCCCGTGAAGGTGACCTTTGTGGTCTGCCCGATGCGAGGCGAGCTGACCGTCTTGGCCGTGCCGATGGTCAGTGCTCCCCCGGCGATCTCCTCCGCCAAGGTCACCGTCGCCGCGCCGGTACTGCTGTCCTCCGGGGCCAGCACCAGACGATGGTTGCCGGTCGTGTTGACGGTGAACCAGAAGGTGCTCAGTGACCAGATCCGGTAGACGGCCACCACCGTGCCCGCCGAGTCGAGCACCTGTGCCCGTACGAGAGCCGTGCCGGCGAACGTCCAGCCGGTAAACGCGAACGACAGTCGTTGACCGGCGGTGCCGCTGAACGTGAGGTCGACCCCGGTGCCTGGCTGGCTGAGCGACACCGGCACGGACGCTCCGGTGGATGTGATGACGCCCGCGTCCTGCCGCTGGATCAGCCGGGCCGTAAAGGAGCCGGTACTGGAGAAGGGGCTGACCCGGATGGCGTACGTGCCGGTCACCGGTAGGTCGGCCAGGTCGAGGCGGAGGTTCGACGGGGTCGCGGAGCTGAGCACGGTCCCGTCCGGTTTGGTGACCTCGAGGTACGGCGAGTAGGCGAACGTGTAGGAGGTGAAGTCGAGGATGAGCCGCTGACCGGCAGTTCCGGCGAAGGTCATCCGCGCGTCCTGACCAGGCCGGCTCAACGTGACGGCCTTGGGTGTGCCTGCCGTGATCGCACCCGCGTCGAGCACGGTCGACGCGGTAACCATGATCGAGCCGGTGCCGGCGTTCTCGGGACCGAACAGCAATCGGTACGTCCCGGTCTGGGTGATCTGTAGGTCCAGGTCGTCGCCCTGGATGTTCTGGAGCGTTCGGACCGCGCCATTCGTGCTCCACAGCAGCGGGGTGCCGTTGGGTTCCTTCACCTCGGCTGTCACTCGCGAGGCGGTGAAGGTCGAGCCGGTGAAGCCGAGGCTGATCTGCTGTCCGGCGGTGGCGTCGAAGGTCAACTCCGTCTGCTGCCCGGCTCGGGTGAGGTTGACCTGTGTGCCAGCCCCGGTGAGGCTCAACGCGCCGGTGACCCGGCTGGACAGGGTGGCGGTGACCGCGCCGGTGCCGGTCGTCAGCGGGTCCAGCACGATCTGGTAGATCCCGCTGGTCGGCAGCACCGGCAGGGCGAAGCCTCCGTAAAGCGCGGACAGCAGGAAGGGCCCCTCGAACTGGTCTCGGGCGAACGTCGCACCGTACGGACCGAACCCGAGGATCTCCACGTCGGTGGTGAACGTGGAGCCGGTGAGGCCGAGGCTGAGCCGCTGTCCCTTGGTTCCGGCGAAGCGCAGCAGGGCGACCTTGCCCGAGGTGCCGATGGTCACCGTGCTGGCCGTACCGTCGATCGCCAGCATGCTCGTCGTGGCGACATCACCGGCCGCATAGGTCCTCGGTACGGCGACGAAGTCGCTGTCGCTGGTGGCGCTGCCCCCGGCGGTGGCCACGGTGATCCGCCCCGAGCCAGCTCCGTCGGGCACGGTGACGGTCAGGCTGTTCGCGGTCGCTGCGGTGACCCGGGCTCTCGTCCTGGCGAACGAGACAGTGTTGTCGGTCGGGGTGGTAGCGAATCCGGTGCCGGTGATGGTGACCGATGCGCCAGCGGCGGCGCTGGTCGGGCTGACCCCGGCAACCGTCGGCACGGGCGTCGCGGCGGCCACGGTGAAGGTCTGTCCGCTGCTCGCCGTGCCTGCCGAGGTGGTCACCGTGACCGTACCCGTGGTAGCTCCACTGGGCACGGTCACCACCAGACGGACCGTCGAAGCCTGGGTGACCGTCGCGGTCGTACCGTCGAACTTCACCGTGTTGCCGGCGGTGGTCGCCGCGAAGCCGGTGCCGTTGATGGTCACGCTGGCCCCGACCGGGGCCCGGCTCGGCGTAAGGCTGATCAACGTCAGGGCGTTCGATGCCGAGCGGGTGACGTTCAGCAGGTTGCCGCTGGCGTCGTAGTCGTACTGCGCGCTGTTACCGCCGCTGGCCGCCTGGGTGATGCCGCGTAGCTGACCGGCACCGTCGTAGGCGTAGTCAACCGGGTTCGACGGCAACGCCGCCGGGGCGGCGGGGGCTTGGAGGCCGGGCAGCGGCAGCTGGGCTGCGGTACGGGTCGCGGCCAGCCCGCCACCACCGGCTGCCACGGTGTCGTCCCAGTTGGTGCTCGCGCCCGAGCCACCGGCGGTGCTCGCGGCCTGTGCCGGCGACGACGCCGGTGCCAGCCCGAACTGGCTGGCCAGGAGCAGCGCGACGGCTGCCGTGAGGTGACGGATCAACGGTCGCGACGCGAGGGTTCGCAGCACGGCTGGTTACCTCCTGTTGAGGCTGTTGCGGCGCATCCGGAATGGTGCCGACGCCGCCAACCCACACCCTGCCATCGGCGTAGATGCATTTTCTATGCCATGGTCACTTTCCGGGACAGAAGCGGGACAGAGCGCAGTCGATGCGTCTAGGATGTGCCACGGTTCCTACCGGGGAGGGAGCAGATATGGCATTTGAGCGGCGGCGGGCGGGGAGGCAGGCAGCGGATCCCTCCCCTACGGAACCTGCCCAACAAACTCCACTGGCTGCGTTGGCCGGCGAGCTGCGCAAGTTACGTGAACGTTCTGGCATGAGCCTGCGAGAGCTCGAACGCAGCACCTTCGCCAGCGACTCCGCTCTGTCCCGCTACTTCTCCGGCCGTGGGCTACCGCCCTGGCGCGTGGTCGAGGCACTGTGCGCGCAGGCCGGCGTGGATCCCGAGAGGCTGCGCCCAGGCTGGGAGCGGGCCCAGGAGGCGAAGGTCGGGACGAAGACGAAGTCTCGTGACCGCATGGCACAGGACGCGCATCACTTTCTCGTCCGCAGCTTCTCAGCGATCCAGATGGAGGCAAACGCCGCCGTGAATCTCGCCAAGGTCGGTGGCGGGGCCGCGCTGACCGCGCTGCTGACCATTCAGGCCGCCTGTAATGCCGCCATCCGCGATCTCCGCGCGGCCTCCGACGCAGCCACACCGCCACGTTGACGCACTGCCACGCTCACGCACCGCCGCTGTGGTAGCGGAGACACTGGACCGGTCAGTGTCCGGCGGGCCCGGGCTCCTCGGCGAGTGCCGTGGCGCGTAGCCGAAGCCGCTGTTCACCGGCGACCTTGACCTCCACCAGCGCCAGCGTCACGGTGAGGGCGGTGAGCAGGATGAGCGCATGCAGCGCCGGCAGTTTCCCCGCGACCGGGATGAGCGCCAGCAACAGCAGTGCCGTGATCAGGCGGGACCAGATGTTCGTCCGGACGAGGTTGGTGATCCGGACCTGGAAGGCGACGGTGCCCAGCAGGAAGAGGACCACACCGCCGTACAGGGAGAAGAGGTCCAGGCCGTGCATCGGGTCGCCGGGACGTTGCGACTCCGTTTCGAGGAAGTACGGCGTGTGCTTGAGCCCGAAGGAGAGCAGGATGACTCCGGCGATCATCGGCAGGTGCAGGAACGTGTAGGCATGGCGGGCGAGGTTGACCCGCTGTTCGGCGGTGGCGGTGGCCAGGGACTGCTCACCGGCCAGCGCCACGACGTCGAAGTACGTCCACTCCAGCGCTCCGGCCAGCACGACAGCCACCATGGAGGCCCAGACCAGCCCCCAGGAGATCGCCAGGTCCGAACCGCCCAGGCCGATGGAGATGAGCGACTCGCCGAGCGCAATGATCATGATCAGTCGGTGTCGTTCGGCCCAGTGCCTGGCGGCGAAGATGCGGCGGGTCGGCATTCGCAGACCGAGCCCGGTGCCGTACTCGATCAGTACGGCCAGCGCCCAGAATCCGATCTGCGCCAACTCGACATGAAACGGCTTCTCGAACAGGTGCTGAGGTAGCAGGGCGGCGACGAAGAGCAGGCCGGTGCCGGCGACCATCGGCACCGCCAGGGCCCAGATGTCGATCCAGGTGATGTCCGGTGCGGCGTACACGCGTAGGGCGGAGTAGAGCAGTCTCACCAGCAGATAGCCGGTGGCGAAGACGATCGGGCCGTCGAGTCCTCCGGGAAAGTCGTCGAACGTTTCCCGGATCGTAATGACCAACACGAACATGACCGGGGTGGCACCGAGCAGCACCAGCCGGGAGAGGCCGTAGTTCGCCTTCACCCGGTTACCCAGCCAGGTGAACAGCGACCAGGCCCACCAGAGCATGGCCAGGACGAGCAGGCTGCGGACCACCCCCAGGGCGGTGGGATCCTCGGTCATCAGCGTGGTGACCTGGACGAAGGCGAAGACGAAGACCAGGTCGAAGAAGAGTTCCGCGGTCGTGACCTCGGTCCGCTCGGTCACCATCTGGATGCCGAGCGGCAACCGGTCCGCTCGCCTACCGATCAGACTGCCCGGGCCACGCATCCGCCCCGCTCCCCGTACGCCGACAACACCCGGTCTATCCGGCGTGGACCGCTCGGGGTGACGGCCAGCGAGAAAGTGGCCGTGGGGCATCCCTCGGCTCCGGCGATGGTCACGGGGTCCGTGGCAGCCTGCCCCGTTGGTGCGCCCAGCTCGACAGTGGGCGGACCCGCCTCCGGTGCAGTGCGCGGTCCGGTGGGCCCGACGATCGCCCAACACTAGGCTAAAGGCCAGCTCAGAGCACTGGCCCTTAGCCAGGATCCAACGGGTTACGCCTTGGCTTCGCCTTCGGCACCGGCTGCTTCCGCAGCAGCTTCCTCGGTGTCGCCGGCTTCCTCAGCCGCCTCGGCCTCTTCTTCCTTGTCGGATTCGTCCTTCTCGTCCGACTCCGCCGGCGCCTCGGCCACCTTGGGGCTGGTCCAGGTGAACTCGATCTCTACCGAGATCTCGTCGTCGTCACTCTCGATCTCCAGCTCACACTCGACCTGGTCGGCGACCGCCACCGTGCCGGCGGCACCGTAGAAGATCTGCCCGCCGTCCAGCTGGTTGGCCAGCTGACGCAGCCACGCGGCCAGATCGGCTCGCGACACCTCGCGGTTGTCCTCGTAGATTTCCATGCCCCATGGTCGCATTCCACAGGGGACCGACCGCGAAGGGGGCAGACTGGAATACATTGAGGATCATGCCCTCGAAAGGAAGTGGTCGATGAAAACCTCACCCCTCCAGCGGCTGGGCTCTGCCGTCATCGCGTTGGGCCTGGTGGCCGGCTTCGCCGTAGGGCACACGCCGACGGCTGCCGCAGCCGTACCGGCCACCGGCGAACTGGTCACCAACGGCAACTTCGACAACGGTGTCGCGCAACCATGGTGGAACAGCGCCGGCACCGGGTCACGGGTCGAGAACGGGCAGTGGCACATCGACGTCGTCGGCGGTGCGCCGAACCCCTGGGACGCGCAGACCGGCCAGAGTGGCATCCCCCTGGTCACCGGCCGTGGCTACACCCTGTCGTTCGACGCATCCGCGTCGACCACCGTCTCGATCGTCGCGACCGTACAGCTCGGGTCCGCGCCGTACACCAAGGCCCTCGACCAGCAGGTAACCCTCAGCCCCGGTCGCAAGCACTACATCTTCCCGTTCACCTCCTCGATCGGCACGACGGGCGGGCAGGTGACGTTCCAGCTCGGCGGATCGGCCAGCGGCTACACGGCGTACCTGGACAACATCTCACTGATCCCCAGTCCGCTCGCGCTGACCAGCGGCTTCTACGTCGACCCGAACTCCAACCCGAAGCAGTGGGTGGCCAACAACGGCGGCGACCCCCGGGCCACCCCGATCTCGTCCCAGGTGGCGAACCAGGCCGGGGCCCGCTGGTACGGCAACTGGAGTGGCGACATCGCCGCCGCGGTCTCCAGCTACGTCGGCGCCGCCGATCAGGCGGACAGGCTGCCGATGCTGGTGGCGTACAACATCCCGGGCCGGGACTGCGGCTCACACTCGGGCGGCGGCGCCGGCAGCCCAGCGGCGTACCGCACCTGGATCAGCGCGTTCGCCCAGGCGATCGGTGCCCGGCCAGCGGTGGTGATCATCGAACCGGACGCGCTGGCCCAGCTCGACTGTCTACCCGCCAGCGAACGGGCGGTGCGGACCGATCTGCTGCGGTACGCCAGTGAGCAGTTCCGCGACTACGCGCCCAACGCGTGGACGTACCTGGACGGCGGCAACGCCACCTGGATTCCGGCCGACACGATGGCACAACGGCTGGAGGCCGCCGGCGTACGGGAAATCCGAGGCTTCGCGGTGAACGTCTCCAACTTCCACACCACCGCCAGTTCGATCACCTATGCCAACGCGGTGAACGCGGCCCTGACCAGCCGGTACGGCTACAGCCGCACGTTCGTGGTGGACACCAGCCGCAACGGGAACGGCTCCAACGGCGAATGGTGCAACCCCGCCGGCCGGAAGCTGGGCACCCCGACCCAGGCCGGCGGCGGTGCCGAACTGCTGATGTGGATCAAGGTCCCCGGCGACTCGGACGGTCCATGCGGGATCGCCCCCAACACTCCGGCCGGGCAGTTCGATCCGAACCTCGCCATCCGCCTGATCAACGGCAGCTGACCACCGAACAGTGAATCCCCGGGCAATCGGGCGTGCGTGTTGGGTGCACGATCAGATCACCGAACACGTCACGTCCCGGCCCGGCCGAGGGAGGAGCGGCGGGCCCAGGTGGCCCAGCGCCAGAGCCACTCGACGGGACCCTGGCGGTAGCGGCGCAGCCAGAGGCTGGAGAACAGCCACTGGGCGGTGAGGATGGTGCCCGCAACCAGGTACGCCACCCTCAGGGATTGGCCGATCGGCAGGCCGAGGAGGTGACCGGCCGCCAGAACCAGGAGTGTGGCGGTCAGATAGTTGGTCAGTGCCATCCGGCCCAGTGGCACGAAGACAGCCCGCAGCGCCGGTCGCAGCGGCGTCCTGAGCAGGACCAGCAGGGCGCACACGACCACCCCGGCGATCAACAGATCGGCCAGGTTGGACGCGAAGGACGACTGCATCGGGTCCGCCCCGGCTGGCCGGTTGGCATGCACCCACAGGGCAGCGGCTGTCCCCGCCGCGAAGAGCAGACCCAGCAGGAGCGGCCCTCGGGTGGACCGCTCGACCTGCTCGATCACCCCGTATCGGACCAGTGCCGAGCCCAGCAGGAACAGCCCGGCAATCAGCAGGGGCCCGCCCCCGACGATCAGCGCCACCGGGACGAGCACTGCGGCGATGCCGGCCACGGCCCACCGGGGCAACCAGGTCGAGGGCAGCAGCACCAGCAGGCCGACGAGGGCGTACTTGGTCAGGATTTCGCCCGGCCACAGCAGCAGGTGCACGAGGCCGATCGCAAGCAGCGCCAGAAGTCGGCGCAGCAGGACCAGCCGTGGGCGGGCGACGCGGTGCGCGGCGGAGTCCAGCAGCAGTGAGAACCCGATACCGAAGAGCAGGGAGAAGATCGGGAGCCCGAGCCAGGGATCCCAGTCGCCCATGGGCTGTGTCGCGACGGCGGTACCCGAGTTGGCTATCAGCTGGATGTTGGCCAGCAGGATCTCGCAGAGCGTGAAACCGCGCAGCACGTCGAGCGCGATGATTCGGGGGCGCCTGGGGGGCTGGCCCACGGGGTGTGGTTCCCGAGGGAGATCTTCGCGTGGCATGGGAACCGATCCTGCAGCGCCGCCTGGCGGACGGCACCGGTCAAAGGCAGGGTCCACGGCACCCGGGATCGTACTTTCGGCCATTCATCGGGCGAGGGTGGCGGGAGGCGGAGGTCCATGGACCTCCGCCTCCCGCTCGGCGATGACCAGGGCGTCCCCCTGGCGGCACCTCGGCTCAGACGACGACGCTGACCATCCGGCCCGGCACCACGATCACCTTGCGCGGTTCCTTACCGGCCAGTTGCTCGGCGATCGCGGCCAGCGCCGCGACGCGTACGTCCTCCTGTGCCGCGTCGGCGGCGACCTCGACCCGGCCCCGGACCTTGCCGTTGACCTGCACCGGGTAGGTCACCGTCTCGGCCACCAGCAGGGTCGGGTCGGCGACCGGGAACGGCACGTACGCCAGCGACTCGGCGTGTCCCATCCGCTCCCACAGTTCCTCGGCGATGTGCGGGGCGAACGGTGCCAGCATCAGCACCAGCGGCTCGGCCACCTCACGCGGGGTGGCGGTCAGCTGGGTCAGGCCGTTGGTCAGCTCGATCAGCTTGGCGATCGCGGTGTTGAACCGGATGCCCTCCATGTCGCCCCGGACCCCGTCGATGACCTTGTGCAGCAGTCGACGGGTCGCCTCGTCGGCCGGCTCGTCGGTGATCCGCAGAGCGCCGGTCTCCTCGTCGACCACCGCCCGCCAGACCCGTTGCAGGAACCGGTACGACCCGACGACCGCCCGGGTCTCCCACGGGCGGGAAACCTCCAGCGGACCCATCGACATCTCGTAGACCCGGAAGGTGTCCGCGCCGTACACCGCGCACATCTCGTCCGGGGTGACCACGTTCTTCAGCGACTTGCCCATCTTGCCGTACTCACGGCGTACCTGCTCCTCGCCGTGGAACCAGCCGCTGTCGCGCTCGATCACCTCGGACGCCTCGACGTAGCTGCCCCGGGCGTCGGTGTAGGCGTACGCCTGGATCATGCCCTGGTTGAACAGCTTGCGGAACGGCTCGAACGACGAGACGTACCCCAGGTCGAACAGCACCTTGTGCCAGAACCGGGCGTACAGCAGGTGCAGCACGGCGTGCTCCTGGCCACCGACGTACAGGTCGGTGCCACCGCAGTCACCCGGCGACTGCGGGCCCATCCAGTAGCGCTCGTTGACCGGGTCGACGAACCGGTCGCTGTTGGTCGGGTCCAGGTAGCGCATCTCGTACCAGCAGGAGCCGGCCCACTGCGGCATCACGTTGGTCTCGCGGGTGTAGCGCTTCGGCCCGTCGCCCAGGTCCAGCTCGACCTCGACCCAGTCCCGGCGACGCGACAGCGGGGTCTCCGGCTCCGAGTCGGCGTCCTCCGGGTCGAAGGTACGCGGGGAGAAGTCGTCCACCTCGGGCAGTTCGACCGGCAGCATCGACTCGGGCAGCGCGATCGGCCGACCGGTGGAGTCGTAGACGATCGGGAACGGCTCGCCCCAGTAGCGCTGCCGGCTGAACAGCCAGTCCCGCAGCCGGTAGGTCACCGCCCCGGTGCCGTGCCCGTTGGCCTCCAGCCACTCGATGATCCGGGCCTTGGCCTCGGCGACCCCCAGGCTGTCCAGGTCCAGGCCGCGCTCGGGCGCGGCGCTGTTGATCGCCGGCCCGTCCCCGGTGTACGCCTTGCCGTCGAATCCCTCCGCCGGCTGCACGGTACGGATGATCGGCAGGTCGAAGACCTCGGCGAACGCCCAGTCCCGCTCGTCCTGACCGGGTACCGCCATGATCGCCCCGGTGCCGTAGCCGGCCAGTACGTAGTCCGCGATGAAGATCGGGATCTCGGTGCCGGTCACCGGGTTGGTGGCGTACGCCCCGACGAAGACGCCGGTCTTCTCCTTCGTCTCGGCCTGCCGCTCGACGTCGCTCTTGGCACCGGCCGCCTTGCGGTAGGCCTCGACCGCCGCACGCGGGGTGGCGTGCCCACCGGTCCAGGCGTCCCGGGTACCGGCCGGCCAGGCCGCCGGAACCAGCCCGTCGACCAGCTGGTGCTCGGGCGCCAACACCATGTAGGTCGCCCCGAAGATGGTGTCCGGCCGGGTGGTGAAGACCCGGATCGGCTCCACGGTCGTCGGGAAGTCGATGTGCGCACCGGTGGAGCGGCCGATCCAGTTGCGCTGCATCAGCTTGATCGGCTCCGGCCAGTCCAGCGCGTCCAGGTCGTCCAGCAGCCGGTCGGCGTAGGCGGTGATCCGCATCATCCACTGCTTCAGGCTGCGCTTGAACACCGGGAAGTTGCCCCGGTCCGAGCGCCCGTCCGCGGTCACCTCCTCGTTGGCCAGCACCGTGCCCAGCCCCGGGCACCAGTTCACCGGGGCCTCGGAGACGTACGCCAGCCGGTGGTCGTCGACCACCTGCCGCCGTTCCACATCGGACAGGTCGGCCCAGGCCCGACCGTCGGGGGTGGGGCGCTGCCCGGTCTCGAACTCGGTGATCAGCTCGTCGATCGGCCGGGCCCGGCCGGCTGCCGCGTCGTACCACGAGTTGAAGACCTGCAGGAAGATCCACTGGGTCCAGCGGTAGAAGTCGACGTCGATGGTCGCCACCGAGCGCCGGTCGTCGTGCCCCATGCCCAGCCGGCGCAGCTGTGCCCGGTAGCGCTCGATGTTCGCCACGGTGGTGGTACGCGGATGGGTGCCGGTCTGCACCGCGTACTGCTCGGCGGGCAGGCCGAAGGCGTCGAAGCCCATCGCGTGCAGCACGTTACGGCCGGCCATCCGCTGGTAGCGGGCGTACGAGTCGGTGCCGATGTAACCCAGCGGGTGCCCGACGTGCAGGCCGGCGCCGGACGGGTAGGGGAACATGTCCAGCACGTAGAGCTTCTCGGCCCCCGCCCGGGGGTGGGTCGGGTCGGCCAGCGGCCCCTCCGGGTTCGGCGCGTGGAACGTACCGCGCTCGGCCCACCGGTCCTGCCAGCGGTGCTCGATCTCGCCGGCCAGCGCGGCGGTGTAGCGGAAGGGTGGGATGTCCACCGTGGGCTCGGTTGCCTCAGTCATCGATCCACCTCGGGTCTGGTCCAGGGCCATTGGCATGTCCAGGACGCTGCATGCACGGCGCTGTGTTCAGGGCACAAAAAAGCCCCTCGCGCAGGAGGGGTAGCCGTGCTGTCGCGGACTATCGCGTCAACACGGCTCGCTAAGGAGCAGGTAGGCCC
The DNA here is from genome assembly GCF_042679305.1 of Micromonospora sonneratiae. Classification (NCBI taxonomy): domain Bacteria; kingdom Bacillati; phylum Actinomycetota; class Actinomycetes; order Micromonosporales; family Micromonosporaceae; genus Micromonospora; species Micromonospora sonneratiae. The sequence goes on from NZ_JBHTMP010000005.1 coordinate 25,890, forward strand.
CGAACATGGCTCGGAGTCTACCCCCTGCTGCCGGTGTCGTCGCACCTGGTATCCGCCCCGAGTACCCCGATCAGCCCGCTGAAATCGGCTCACGGGAGTTCTGGCGCGGGTCGGATCCGTGTTCGGTCACGGTGTGGAATACGGCTAGCCTGAAACGTGTGGGTGATCCAGGCCACTCGGTCGTGTCGTCTTCCCGCGAACCTGACGGCCGGTCTCACCTGTCTAGTAAGAACAGCCGTGAAGCGACGAGGAGGTGCCCGTGACGCAACAGACCCGGGACGAGTTGGGCGATACATTGCCGCACGACGAGTTTCGCGCCGCCAGTGAAGCAATCGTCGCCAACATCGAGGAGGTGATCGAGGGCAAGACAGCGACGGTCCGACTGGCGCTGGCGGTCCTGCTGGCCGAGGGCCACCTCCTCATCGAGGACGTGCCCGGGGTAGGCAAGACCAAGCTCGCCAAGGCTCTCGCCCGCTCGATCGACTGCTCGGTACGACGGATCCAGTTCACCCCCGACCTGCTGCCCAGTGACGTCACCGGGGTCAGCGTCTACAACCAGGAGACCCACGACTTCGAGTTCAAGCCGGGCGCGGTCTTCGCCAATCTGGTCGTCGGCGACGAGATCAACCGGGCCTCGCCCAAGACCCAGTCGGCGCTGCTGGAATGCATGGAGGAGCGCCAGGTCACCGTCGACGGCACGACCTACGAGCTCCAGACGCCGTTCATGGTGATCGCGACACAGAACCCGATCGAGATGGAGGGCACCTACCCGCTCCCGGAGGCACAGCGCGACCGGTTCACCGCCCGGATCGCGATGGGTTATCCCGATGCCGGGGCGGAACTGGCCATGCTCGACGCGCACGGCAGGGTCGACCCGATCCACGCGCTGCGCCCGGTCTCCGACGCCGCCACCGTACGCAAGCTCATCACCACCGTACGGCACGTCCACGTCGCCGACGCGGTCAAGCAGTACGCCGTCGACCTGGTCACCGCCACCCGTGAGGCACCCGAGCTGCGGCTGGGCGCATCCCCCCGGGCGACCCTGCAACTGCTGCGCACCGCCCGGGCGTTCGCCGCTCTGGAGGGACGCGACTACGTACTCCCCGACGATCTCCAGGCGCTGGCCGTACCGGTACTGGCCCACCGCATCATCCCGACCGCCGACGCCCAGCTCGCCCGCCGTACCACCGACGCCATCGTGTCCGACCTGGTACACCGGCTGTCGGTGCCGCACGACCGGCAGCGTTCGCCCTATGACACCCGGCCCCCGTCCGACGGCGGCAACGGGCGATCGCCGTACGAGCCGCGGCGCCGATGAACATACGCGCGGCGCTGGCCGGTCTCACCACGCGCGGCCGTTCGTTCCTCGCCGCGGCCGTCGCGGCGGCGCTCTCCGCGGTCCTGCTCGGTGAGAAGGACCTGCTACGGGTCGCGATCCTGCTGGCTGCCCTGCCGTTGCTGGCGGTGCTCTACGTCGGGCGCAGCCGCTACAAGCTGGCCTGCCAACGCACCCTGGAGCCGCACCGGGTTCCCGTCGGTGCCAGCTCCCGGGTGGTGCTACGGCTACAGAACCTGTCCCGGCTGCCGACCGGGACGCTGCTGCTGGAGGACCGGCTGCCCTACGCCCTGGGCAGCCGGCCCCGGGTGGTGCTGGAGCGGTTGGGAGCGCAACAGGCCAGTTCGGTGGCGTACACCGTGCGGGCCGATGTCCGGGGCCGGTACGACGTCGGCCCGCTGGTGGTCCGGCTGACCGACCCGTTCGGGCTGTGCGAGCTGACCCGGGCGTTCCCCAGCACCGACCGGCTCACCGTGATTCCGCAGGTCAACCCCCTGCCGACGGTCCGCCTCGCCGGGGAGTACGCCGGCAGTGGCGAGAGCCGGGCCCGGTCGGTGGCGGTACACGGCGAGGACGACGCGGCGACGACCTGCGCCGGGTGCACTGGAAGTCGACCGCCCGCACCGGCGAGCTGATGGTGCGCCGCGAGGAACAGCCCTGGGAGAGCCGGGCGACGGTGGTGCTGGACACCCGGGCGATCGGCCACCAGGGCGACGGCCCGACGTCGAGCTTCGAATGGGCGGTCTCCGCAGCCGCCAGCATCGCCGTCCACCTGCGACACGCCGGTTACAAGCTGCGGCTCGTCACCGGCTCCGGGCTCGACGCCGACGCGGCCGAGGCGGGCGGGGACGGCCTGCTGCTCGACCACCTCGCCGAGGTCCGGCTGGCCCAACGGGGGGACATCGCGACCCTCGTCGAGCGGGTACGGCAACGCTCCGACGGTGGCCTGGTCATCGCCCTGCTGGGCATGCTGACCCCGGCCGAGGCCAAGATCCTGGCGGCGCTGCGGGGCAGCGGCGCGACCTGCATAGCTCTGCTGGTGGACAGCTCGACGTGGCTCAACCTGCCCCCGACCGCCCGCGCCGAGGCCGAGCAGATCCGGGGTGCCGCCGTACTCGGCCTGTTGCAGAGCGGCTGGCGGGTGGTGGGCATCGACCACGGCAGCAAACTGGCCACGCTGTGGCCCCAGACCGGTCGTGGATCACAGGGGTTCGCCTGGCGGGCCGCGCTGGCCGAGACGGTAACGGGAGGCACACGATGAGGGGCAGCAGTCGTCTGGGGCTCGTCGCCGCAGCGGCCACCCTGCTGGCCTCGGCACCGCTGACGGCCATCTTCAAGCAGTGGACCTGGATGTTCCAGAGCTTCCTCGTGGTGGCGCTGCTGGCCGGTGCCGGGTTGCTGCTGCGCTGGTGGCGAACCCCGCTCTGGGTCCAGCCACTCGGCATGTCGGCCACCCTGCTGATCGCGCTGACCTGGATGTTCCCCAGCGGCGGCGAACTGCTGGCCCTGATCCCCACCCCGGACACCTTCGCCTATTTCGGCGAACTGATGAGCGGTTCGGTGCAGGACGTACGGTCGTACGGGATCAAGGTGCCGGACACCGACCCGCTGTTGTTCATCACCGTGCTGGGGATCGGCCTGGTCGCCGTGGTGGTGGACCTGATCGCGGTCGGGCTGCGCCGTCCGGCGCTCGCCGGTCTGCCGATGTTGGCCATCTACTCGGTGCCGGTGGCGGTGGACGTCGACAGCGTGCCGCCCCTGCCGTTCATGGTCGGCGCGATCGGTTTCCTGTGGCTGCTGGTCGCCGACAACGTCGACCGGGTCCGCCGCTTCGGCCGCCGGTTCACCGGCGACGGGCGCGACGTCGACATCTGGGAACCGTCACCGCTGGCGGCGGCGGGCCGACGACTGGCGATCGCCGGGGTGGCCCTGGCTGTCCTGCTCCCGTTCGTCGTGCCGGGCATGACCGGCGGGCTGCTGGACCGCCAGAACGCCCTCGGCGGGAACGGCAACGGGGAGGGCCGGGGCGGGCGGGGTGGACCGCCCGGGCGGGTCGACCTGTTCGCCTCGCTCAGTGGTCAGCTCAACCAGTCCGCGGTCACCGATCTGGTCAAGGTCACCACCAACGACCCGAACCCGTTCTATCTGCGGTTCGGGGTCGCCGACCGGCTCCACGGCGGCGGTTTCGGGATAACGACCCCGACCGGTCGACCGGTGACCCGACAGTTGCCCGACCCCCGTCAGACGGCCCGGTCCGGGGTGTCCCACACCACCTACCAGGCGAGTGTGGAGATCACCTCCGGCTTCAACATGCCGCTGCTGCCGATGTACCTCGAGCCCGTCAGCACATCGGATCTGGACTCCAGTTGGCTCTACGACGCCGACCTCCGAATCGTCTTCTCCAACCGGGCGAACTCGAAGGGCAAGAAATACTCGTTCGACTTCGTACGGGCGAACTACACGCCTGCGGTGCTGGACGCCGTACCGCCGCTGGCCGCCGACCACCCCATCCGTCAGCGCTACACCGGCATGCCGAGGGTGCCGGAGGTCGAGGCGCTCGTCGCGCAGTTGATCCAGGGGAAGAAGACCAGCTACGCCCAGGTACGGGCGATCTATGAGCACTTCTCGCAGGACAACAACTTCCGGTACAGCCTGAGCACCGAAGGTGGGACGAGCGGCCAGGACATCGTCAACTTCCTGACCAACAAGGTGGGCTTCTGCCAGCAGTACGCCGCTGCGATGGCGTGGCTGGTCCGGGCGGCTGGTATCCCGGCCCGGGTGGCGTTCGGGTTCAGCACCGGAACCAGGAAGGAAGGCAACACCTACGTCCTGACCAACCGCAACCTGCACGCCTGGACGGAGGTCTACTTCGACGGCGTGGGCTGGGTTCCGTTCGACGCCACCCCGGCCGCGTCCGTGCCCGGGTCGGCCCGTACGGCGTGGGCGCCGGACCTCGACGCGCCGGACCCGATCAGCCCGTCGTCCGGGTCGAACGCCAACCCCGGCCCGGACTCGTCCGCCGGACCGCGCGACGTCGAACGTCCCGAGCGGGACCCCGATGCCGGGTTCGCCGCCGACGGCGGGACCTACCAGCGCAGTATCCCCGTCTGGCCCTGGTTGTTGGGGATCGCGGTGGTCCTGCTGCTCGGGCTGCCGGCCCTGCGTCGAGCGCTACTGCGTCGACGTCGCCGCCCCCGGAAGCTGGCTGCGGCACCGGCCGGGTCGGTGACCGCCGAGCCGGCGCTCAGGACCGCCTCGATGGTGGTGGTCGGGGAAGAGGTCGAGCAGGCCCGTGCGGAGGCGCACGCCGCATGGGACGAACTGGTCGATACGTTGATCGATCTCCGGATGCGGGTGGATCCGACGGAGACGCCCCGGACGACCGCCGACCGGTTGATCCGTGACGGGCTGGTCGACGGTACGGCGGCTGAGGATGCCGCCCGGCTACTGGGCCAGGCCGAGGAACGGGCCCGGTACGCCCGCAATCCGCTGCCCGGTGGTCAGTTGACCGAGCCGCTGCGTACGGTCTGCCGGGCACTCCGGGCCGGTGCAGGTCGGCGGGTGAGGGTGGTGGCGGCGGTCCTGCCACCATCGGTACTGCTGCGCTGGCAGTCAGCGATCATGCGTACTTCGTCCCGGTTCGTTGCTGCGGCCGGGGTGTTCCGCACCCGGATGTCCGTTCTCCGGCCGCGTCAGTGGCGGCGACTGGCCGGTGGCAGGGCAACCCGCTGATCCAGTTGGTCGATCGGGGTGATCACGACCCCTGGCGAGTTGATCGGGGCCGGGCAGTTCCGCTGGCCGGCCCCGACACCGCCAGCCCCACCACACCACGAGGAGCCGGCCCGGCCACACATCGTGGATCCGGTCGTGACCGGCGCTGGGGCAGTATCAGTATCAGGCGGGCACGGAAGATCGTCGGCCGTTGGAGATCACCGGCAGTGGAGATCGCCGGCCGGCGCTGAGCATCGTCGAATCGTCGGCCGGCACCTGGCATCACCGGCACGGGCACGCGTCCCGCACCGGCGGAGAGCACAGGGTCAGCGGTGGCCTTCCGGCCGCTGACGCCACCTCTCCTCGATCCGGTCGAGCAACGACATCCGCCGACCACGAGTACGCCGGCTGGCGGTGCCGCCGACCACATGTAGGTCGGGCGACTGCGACCGGCGGTGCGACAGCACCGCAAAGCCGGCTGCGCCGAGCATGACGACGAAGCCCGCCACGCCGAGCAGCGGCGTTTTGCTCACCGTGCCGTAGATAACCAAGGCAAGGCCAGCAATGATCACGCCAGCGGCGACGAGCAGGCGACGCCGCGCGTGGAAGCGCGGGTCGCTGGCACGCACGGCCGAGGCGAATTTGGGGTCCTCGGCAAGCGACCGCTCGATCTGCTCGAACAGCCGCTGCTCGTGCTCCGAGAGCGGCACGGCACTCCTCCCCGGTCACGTTGGTCGGTCCGGTCGAACCGACAGACCGTGGCAGCCATCCGGCTGCTTACCCGCAAGTCTACGAGGGGGGTCGCGGGTCGGAAAGCGGGACGACCTACGGCCGTGGCGGATTTTCCGTCCGGCGCGATTCATCACTGCCCAACAGGCTAGCCGGACGTACCACGGAACGCCCGAAACGGGCAGCAGCGGCGTCCACGGCTGCCTCGGCCTCCCGCCAACCGTACTCGGGGGTGCCCAATGCAAGCTGTCTCGGGGTCGAGCCGGCGTCGGTCAGCCCTTCGACGCGTACGCCGATGAGGCGAATCCGGTCACCGGGGTTGAGCACCCTGAACAACGCCCAGGCGGTCTCGAACACCTCGCGGGCCACATCGGTGGGCGCCGGCAGGGTGCGGGACCGGTTCACCGTACGGAAGTCGGCCAGTCGCACCTTTATCGACACGGTTCGCCCGACCTGGCCCGCCCGGCGCATCCGGGCACCCACCTTCTCGGCAAGTCCCAGCAGCGTACGACGGATCGTCTGCGGATCCTCGATGTCGGTGTCGAACGTGGTTTCCGCCCCGATCGACTTCTCCGCCTGTTCGGGGCTGACCGGTCGCGGGTCACGACCCCAGGACAGCTCGTGCAGATGGGTGGCCGCCGCCTGGCCCAGGGCGTTGCGCAGCATGCCGACCGGCGCGTGGGCAAGGTCACCCACGGTCGACAGCCCGAGCCGGCGCAGGGACTCCTCGGCCCGCTCCCCCACCCCCCACAACGCGGTCACCGGCAGCGGGTGCAGAAAGTCGAGGACCAGCCCGGCCGGCACCACGAGCAACCCGTCGGGTTTCGCCCGGGTGGAACCGAGCTTGGCGACGAACTTGGTCGACGCCACCCCGACGGAACAGGTGATCCGCTCCTGCTCGGCGACCCGGGCCCGGATCAGCCGGGCGATCTCGACCGGGCGGCCCAGCAGCCGTCGGGCGCCACCCACATCGAGGAACGCCTCGTCCAGGGAGAGCGGCTCCACCAGTGGTGTCACGTCCCGGAAGATCTCCATCACCGCACGGGAGGCGGCGGCGTACTGCTCGAAGTCGGGTGGCAGGTACACCGCCCGGGGACACAGGGCACGGGCCCGGGCGGTCGGCATGGCGCTGCGGACGCCGTACGCCCGGGCTTCGTAGCTGGCCGAACTCACCACCCCGCGCGGGCCGACCCCGCCGACCACGACGGGCCGGCCACGCAACTCCGGACGGCGGCGCACCTCGACGGCGGCGAAGAACGCGTCCATGTCGACGTGCAGAATCGGGCAGCCGGTGTCGTCAGCGTCCGCGCCGAAGCGCGGATCACCGCCCCGGGGAACGGACTGACTGCGACCCATCCCCGCAGGCTAGCCCCCCGGGCAGACAATCCCGCCGGACCGGTCAGCCGCCGACGGCCGGATACGGACAGGTCAGCCGCCGACGGCCGGACGTCGGGCCGCTCAGCCGCCCCGGACGACCAGCAACGGGATCGTCATCTCCGTCGCCGTGCTGGACCCGTGATAGGCGACCAGTCGGGCCTCGACCGGGTTGTCGGTCCGGGTGGCCAGCACGACGTACGACCCCCGGCAGACCGCCACCACGTCGCCGACGCGGGCCAGATGCGCCTCGGGCACCGGACCGAACCAGCCGGCGGCGATCGCCTCCGCCCGGGTGGTGACCCAGGCCGCGTCACCGAGCACCGCGGACCAGGCGGCCACCACGTCGTCGGTCGCGCCCGGCTCGGTGTGCAGGTAGCGGACCCGCGGCTCACCGGCCACGACCCGCACCCCGGCCCGCAACCGGGCATCGGCATCCAGGTCGAACCGGTGCTCCAGCGGTACGTTGAGCTGCCCGTGATCGGCGGTGACCAGCAGCGCGGCGTCGGCCGGCAGCCCGGCGACCAGCCGGGCCAGCAGGGCGTCCACGTCGGACGCCGCCGCCCGCCAGGGTGCCGAGTCGACGCCGTCGAGGTGACCCCGCGTGTCCAGGTCCGGGTGGTAGCCGGAGACCAGCGTGGGACCGTCGCCAGCGGTGAGCGCGGCCAGCATCTCGGTGGCCAGCACGGTCGGATTTGCGGCCCCCCGGTACGCCCCACCCCGGTTGGCTGCCAGGGTCAGCCCGCTGCCGGCGTACTCGGGCCGGCTGACCACCGTCACCGCCACCCCGGCCGCCGCCGCCAGTTCCAACTGGGTGGGCACCGGCTGCCACCGCCGGGGCTCGGGGTCACCCGGCCAGTCGATGTGGGTGAGCACCTGCTCGGTGCCGGGCACGTTCACCCGGAAGCCCAGCACCCCGTGCGCGCCCGGCGCGACCCCGGTGCCGAGGGTGACCAGGCTGGTCGGCGTGGTCGACGGGAAGCCGGAGGTCAACGGCCGGCCGTGGCGGGCCGTCAGGTCGGCCAGGGTCGGCGCGTGGGGCGCCGCCACGGGAATCTGGTACCAGCCGAGTCCGTCGACGAGCAGCACGGCGATTCGACGTACGCCGTCCAACTGCCCGACCAGCCCCAGCGGATCGGTCGCACCGGGCACCCCCAGCACCGCCAGCGCGCTGGGCAGCACGTCGGCCAGGCTGCCCACGCCGTACTGCGGGTGGACGACGTCGAACAGGCCGGTCATGTCGTGCGGGCCGGGCATGTCGTAGGGGCCGGTCATGGCGTACGGCGGGCGAAGAGGTGCAGTTGGGCGGCCAGGTCACGGAAGGGTGGACGGGCAGCAGCGGCCAACTCCAGGGCCAGCAGCGCCTGCGGGTCGTTGTCGGCCGCCGACGCGGGGATCAGGTCGGCCAGCACCCGTACACCGTGGATCTCCTCGACCCGTAGCCCGGCGGCCCGCAGCAGCGTACTGGCGCTCTCGGCGTCGTACCGCCGACGCAGGGTGTCCCGGGGTCCGGCGTTCCCCTCGGGGTCGGCCAGCAGCGCGGCGGCGACGTCGAGGTGACCGTTCATCGCCCGGCTCAGTACGGCGGCGGCCCGACCGGCGACCAGCACACTGGCCGCGCCACCCGGACGCAGGGCGGTGGCAACGGATTCGACCACCCGCAGCGGATCGTCGACCACCTCGAGAACCGAGTGACACAGCACCAGATCCATGCTGGCCGGCTCGACCAGTCCGGCGAGGGCATCACCGTCACCCTGCACCGCACGGACCCGGTCGCCGACCCCGGCCTCGGCGGCACGACGGATGAGGGCAGCCAACGCGTCGGGGTTGGCGTCGACGACGGTCACCTGGTGGCCGGCCTCCGCCAGCGGTACGGCGAACCCACCGGTGCCGCCGCCGACGTCGAGTACGGTGAGCGGCTGACCGGCCCGGCGGTCGAGTTCGCCACGCAGCACCGTCCAGACCACGGCGGTACGGGGAGCCGCGTGCGGACCGGAGGCAGGTGTCGGCCGGCTCACCGTCGTACCCGGCCGGGTGTGTGTTCGCTCCACCCGGTTGAGCCTAGTGGTCGCCGCCCAGGATGTGGATTGCCGGTAAGGAAGGGTCGCCCGGTATCGCCTCCGGTACAGGAAGGGCTCCTTCCCGACCGAGCAGCCCTATCAACCGGGGCAACCGGGCCGTCTAGGGTCGATCGATGGATGAACCGCTACAGGTGCTGATCTCCGCCGACATGGAGGGCGTCGCCGGGATCGTGCACGCCAGCGAGACCAACCCCGAGCGCTACGACTACGAGCGCGGAAGGCGACTGGTGACCGCAGAGGTCAACGCCGCGATCGCCGGTGTCTTCGAGGCTGAGCCGACCGCGGTCGTACGGGTGGCCGACGCGCACGGCTCGTACCGCAACCTCCTCCCGGAGGAACTGGACCGTCGGGTCACGTTGATCAGGGGCAAACCACGGGCCTGGGGAATGTTGGGCGGCCTGACGGACAAGGTCGACGCGCTGCTGTTCATCGGCTATCACGGCCGGGCCGGCAGCAGTCCCGCCGTACTGGCCCACACCATGACCGACGCGCTGCTCGATGTCCGGATCGACGGCCGACCAATGGGCGAGATCGGCCTCAACACCCTGCTGGCCGGCAGCTTCGGCGTACCGGTGGTGCTGCTCAGTGGGGACGACGCGGCGGGTGCGGAGTTTCGCGACCTGGTGCCCGAGGCCACCGTGGTGGAGGTGAAACGGTCTCTGGGGCAGACATCCGCCGAGAGCCTCCATCCACAGGAGGCCCGCGAACGGATACAGGCCGCCACCACGATTGCGATCGACGGACGTGACCGGGTACCGGTGCTGCGAAGCACCGGCCCGGTCACCGTCGAGGTGGAACTCCACGGGCCGTCGGCGGTGGAGTTGGCCATGCTCATCCCGGGGATCCGGCGTACGGCAGCCGCCAGGACGATCACCTTCCCGGCCCGGGACATGGCTGAGGCGTACCGCCTGGTCCAGTTGCTCGTCCAGATCAGCCAGCTCAAGCCGACCTGACGGGCCGGTTCCAGCCCGGAGCCCGGGTTGGAACCGGCCCGTGCGAGGTGGGGGTGTCAGTCCTGCTTGTCAGCCGTGTCGAACATTCGCGTCAGTGCCCGACTCAGCCGGGTGAGCCATTCCTCCGCGGTTCCGCCCACCCAGGGATAGTCCTTCTGGAAGTCTTCCCAATCCACGTCCAGTTCATTGATCTCGTCGGGGACGGTCTCGGACTCCAACCAAGGGTCGAGTACCTCGTCCAGGAGTACTGGCGACAGTTTCGTCCGGGAGTCCTCCGCCAGCAGGACCGCGTCGTAGAGATCCTTCTCGTAGACGAAGCCCTCCGTGTATTCACCGACCGCCAGCCACAGGATCTTCCAGGCCAAGGAAAGCTCCCGGCTCGCCGCCCGTACGGACGCCGGCTCGCCGCCGTCACCCCTCGGCACGACCGTCTCCACCGGCGGCTCAGGGAGTTCCACGTCCAGGGCGATGTCCAGCTGCACCGATCCCGGCGGTACGCCGTCCGCTCGCCACGGGACACACACCCGCAGTACGGAGGTCGACTCGTAACCGATCGTCTCCCAGTCCTCCTCGCGGGTTGCGCCGTCCACGTCGAGCAGCACGCCGTCCGTTACCGTCGGTCGCTGCCGGATCAGGTCGAGCAGGTCCGCATGGAGGCGGTCGGGATCGGTCATCCGATCGACCAGCACCCAGTCGAGGTCGCCCGGCTCACGGGCCTGCTCCCCGGTCCAGGCCGGAAGCAGCATGCTGCCGCGCAGCACCAGATTCTCCCGCAACGGCGACGTGGCGACCAGGGCGAGTACATGGTCCAGGGCGGTACGTCGCAGCGTCCGCCAGCGGTCCGCCTGCGCCGGATCGGTGAACTCCGGCTCGCCGGGACGGATCCTGCGGTCGACGGACAGCGGTGACGGCTGGTCGACGGACGCCCGTTCCGGCTGGTCGACGGACGCTCGTTCCGGCCCGGTGATCCAGCCGGCGTCCACCGCCAGGTTGTCGTCGTACACCACGAACTCCTGCTCCACCTCCACCGTCGGGAATCCCCCGGCGGTCAGCGCCGCCAGCAGGTCGTCGAGACGCTGCCGGGCGGTGGGCAGGCCGACGTTCCAACAACGTTGGGTCACGAACCGCTCGTGCCGGTCTCCGTCCAGGGCCCGTCGGGCGTTACGGGAGACACGTGCGTCATGTGACTCCACCAGGGTCCGCACCGACGCCACCGCATCCTCGTCGGTCAGCACCAACTTGACGTGGTGCTCGAAGTAGCAGCCGGCCGGCAACTCCTCGGCCGCCCGGTCCGTCTGCGGCACGTCCTCGTTCCACGGTGCCGCCTCGATCTTCACCCGGGTCACGTCGTATCCGTCCCGGCGCAACCGGTCCGCCAAGTCCCGCGCCGCGTCACGCTGCTCCGCCAGGGTCCCCCGGCCACGGCTGGTCAACATCGGCTGGTCGGGGGTTTCACCCCGGTCCAGGACGATCCGAAGATATTTCACCCCGTTACGCTGCGCCCAGTCACGCAACGACCCGTCATCGCCTGTTCCGCCGTCCAGACGTACCGTCAGGTGCGTCTCGAAATCTCCGGCGAAATTCTTCATGTCACTCCATTGTGCTCGGTCGCGGGTGCAGCCGGCCGACCATAACGACGCCTACCGACAAGATCGACCATCGGGCACGTTGCCGGTCGGGAGGGGCCTGCCTGTACGGAAGGCGACGACCTGGGGCCTTCCTGACCCTCAGCGGAAGTCGCGGGAGGCCGGGCTGACCGGCGGGGTGATCGCGTCGAGCCGGTCGGCGGTCAGGTTCGTCACCCCGTCGTAACGTTCCAGCCGTCCGCGTACGACCAGCGCGGCGCTGGTCCGGGCCACCTTCCGGTAGCGCTGCCACAACCCCGGTGAGCAGGTCACGTTGAGCATCCCGGTCTCGTCCTCCAGGTTGAGGAAGGTGACGCCGCCGGCCGTACCGGGACGTTGCCGGTGGGTGACGATTCCACCGACGCGTACCCGCCGGCCCGGCTCGACCTGGGCCAGTTTCGCGATCGGCAGCGCCCCGAGAGTGTCCAGTTGCGGCCGGATGAACCGGGCCGGGTGGCTCTCCGGGGACAGGCCGGTGGCCCACACGTCGGCGACCAGCCGGTCGACCGCCTCCATACCGGGCAGTACCGGTGCGGTCGCCCCGGTGACGGTGCCGGGCAGCCGGTCGGGCCGGTCCTGGGCGGCGGCCCCGGCCGCCCACAACGCCTCCCGTCGGGTCACCCCGAAACAGGCGAAGGCGTCCGCGGTGGCCAGCGCCTCCAGCTGCGCGGCGGTCAGGCCGACCCGCCGGGCCAGGTCCGCCATGTCGCGGTACGGCCCGTCCGCCGTACGCTCGGCCTCGATCCGCTCGGCCAGGTCGTCGCCGAGCGTACGGACACTGGACAGCCCCAGCCGTACCGCCGGACCGCCCAGCCCCCACCGGTGCGGTGGTTCACCGGGTGCGCTGCCCCACCGGGTGTCCGGGGTGGACTCCAGTACCGTCTTGGCCCCGCTGGCGTTGATGTCCGGCCGGCGTACCTCGACGCCGTGCCGGCGGGCGTCGTCGACCAGCGTCTGCGGCGAGTAGAAGCCCATCGGCTGGGCGTTGAGCAGCGCGGCGAGGAACGGGGCCGGATAGTAGCGCTTGAGCCAGGAGCTGGCGTACACCAGGTAGGCGAAACTCATCGCGTGGCTCTCCGGGAAGCCGTAGTTGGCGAAGGCGGACAGCTTCAGATAGACGTCGTCGGCCAGGTCACCGGTGATGCCACGGTCGGCCATGCCGGCGTAGAGCCGGTCGCGGATCTGCGCCATCCGTTCGGTCGAACGTTTGGACCCCATCGCCCGGCGCAACTGGTCGGCACCGGCCGCGTCGAAGCCGGCCAGGTCGATCGCGAGCTGCATCAACTGCTCCTGGAAGAGAGGTACGCCCAGCGTCTTCTCCAGCGCGTTGCGCATCAGCGGATGCGCGAACACGATCGGCTCCTGCCCGTTCTTGCGCCGGATGTACGGATGCACCGAGCCGCCCTGGATCGGGCCGGGCCGGATCAGCGCCACCTCGACCACCAGGTCGTAGAACTCCCGGGGCTTGAGTCGGGGCAGGGTGGCCATCTGGGCGCGGCTCTCCACCTGGAACACGCCGACCGAGTCGGCCCGGCACAGCATGTCGTAGACCTCGGGGTCGTCCAGCGACATGCTGCCCAGGTCGAGGGTGGAGCCGATCAGGTCGTGGGCGTAGCGCAGCACCGAGAGCATGCCGAGCCCGAGCAGGTCGAACTTGACCAGGCCGGCGTTGGCGCAGTCGTCCTTGTCCCATTGCAGTACGGTCCGGCCGGGCATCCGCCCCCACTCCACCGGGCACACCTCGATGACCGGCCGGTCGCAGATCACCATGCCGCCGGAGTGGATGCCCAGATGCCGGGGGAAGGTCTGCAACTCGTTGGCGTACGCGACGACCTGCTCGGGGATGCCCTCGGCGTCCACCGCGGCGATCTCACCCCAGCGGTCGATCTGTTTGCTCCAGGCATCCTGCTGACCGGGCGAGAAGCCGAACGCCTTGGCGATGTCCCGTACCGCCGAGCGGGGCCGGTAGGAGATGACGTTGGCGACCTGGGCGGTGTGCTCGCGGCCGTACTTGGCGTAGACGTGCTGGATGACCTCCTCCCGGCGGTCGGATTCGATGTCGACGTCGATGTCCGGCGGTCCGTCCCGTTCCGGGGCGAGGAACCGTTCGAAGAGCAGCTGGTGGCGGACCGCGTCGACGTTGGTGATCCGCAGCGCGTAGCAGACCGCCGAGTTGGCCGCCGACCCGCGCCCCTGGCAGTAGATACCGTTGCGCCGGCAGAACTCGACGATGTCGTAGACCACCAGGAAGTAGCCGGGGAAGCCCAGCTCGTCGATCATCTTCAGTTCGTGTTCGAGCTGCCGGTACGCCGTCGGGTGGGCCTCGGGTGGGCCGTAGCGGTCCAGCGCGCCGGCCATGGTCAACTCGCGTAGCCAGGTCATCTCGGTGTGCCCGGGTGGCACCGGGTAGGCGGGCAACTCGGGGGCGACCAGTTGCAGGTCGAAGGCGAGTTCCGCGCCGAAGGCGGCGGCCCGGGCCACCGCGCCCGGATAGGCGGCGAACCGGGCGGCCATCTCTGCCCCGGTACGCAGGTGGGCGGTGCCCGCCGCCGGCAGCCAGCCGTCCAGCTCGTCCAGGCTGCGTCGGGCCCGTACGGCCGCCAGCGCGGTGGCCAGTCGACGGCGGCCCGGGGCGGCGTAGTGCACGTTGTTGGTGGCGACCGTGGGCAGCCCGGCGCGGGCGGCCAACTCGGCCAGGGCGTCGTTTCGGTCCCCGTCGAGCGGGTCGCCGTGGTCGGTCAGTTCCACCGCCACGGATTCCGCCCCGAACAGCGCGGTCAACCGGTCCAGTTCCTGGGCTGCCGCGTCGACCCCCTCGGTGAGCAGCGCCGACGGCACCGGTCCCTTGCGACATCCGGTGAGCAACAGCACGTGGTCGCGCAGTTCGGCGGCGACCTCGGCCAGCTCGCCGTAGACCGGGCGACCCTTCTCCCCGCCCCGCAGGTGAGCCCGGGCGATCGTACGGGCCAGCCGGGCGTACCCCTGCGGACCTCGGGCCAGGACCAGCAGGTGCCGGCCGTACGGGTCGGCTTCGCCGTTCTGCGGTCCGGGCAGGTCCAGCGACAGTTCGGCGCCGAAAATGGTGGGCAGGCGCAGGGCGCGGGCCGCCTCGGCGAACCGCACCACACCGTAAAGCCCGTCGTGGTCGGTGACCGCCAGCGCGGTCAGCCCCAGCCGGGCCGCCTCCTCGGCCAACTCCTCCGGGTGGCTGGCCCCGTCGAGGAAGCTGAAGTTGGTGTGGCAGTGCAGTTCGGCGTAGGGCACCGTGTCCGGGGGCGGCTCGACCGGGTGGGCCGGTACGGCGTACCGGGCCCGGGTCCGGCTGCGCGGCGCATCGTCGCCGTCGACCGCCAGCGGGTCCACCACGTGCAGGTGCCCACCACCGGCCGGGTCAGCAGCGTCCGGCCGGGTGGCCCGGCCGGACAGTGTGCGTTCCAGCTCGGACCAGGGCTGGTCCGGGTTGTGGAAACTCATGGGTGGGGCCCGCTAGTCATAGATCGCCTCCACCGACCACTGGCCACCGGTGAGGCAGAGCAGCAGTGCACCGCCGTTGGCGAGGCTGACCTGGAAGCGGGCCCGCCGCTGGGCTTCGGCCGGCGCCCACCAGCGCTCGTCGACCGGCCACGGCCCGGCCCAGCCGACGATCTCCACGGGCGTGGCCGGGCCGACGGTGAGCCGGGCCGGCGCGGCGCTGACCTGGAGCCGGGCGGTCACCTGGACCGGTTGACCGGTGCTGTCGTGCACGGTGGCCGGCAGCGGTACGGGCAGCACGATCGCCGGGGCGGGCGACGGCAGCCGACCCGGCCACGGTGCCGCCGTCGGGCGGGCGGGCAGCCGTTCGTCGCCCCACGGCACCAGGCGGGTCTGGTCTGCTGGTGACCGCCCGCCGCCGAGGACGGCGGTGACCACCGATTCGGGGCCGAGGATGCCCTGCACCCGGCTCAACGCCCGGTGCGCCCGTTCGCGCTCCTCGCCGGTCTCGCCCCACAGTCCGGGTTGCAGGCCGGCTTGGGCCAGCACCCCGGCCGGGATCAGCCGCAGCCGGATGATCCCGGCGGTGGGTCGGGGTGGGGCCGGTCGACCGGCGCTGCCCGGCCGCCGGTTGGTGCCGGAGATCCAGCCGTCGAGCTGCCAGCGCACCCGGTCGGCGATCGCCGCTGCGGTCAGCAGCCCGTCGTGCCGCCAGACCCGGTGCAGTTCCTGCCCGTTGGCGGTCACCGCCTCGATGCCGAGTCGGGTGCAGGCCAGGCCGTATCCGGCGAGGGTGTCGTGGAGCCGCTCGGCGTGGGCCCCGGCGGCGAACGCGGCGGCGTCGACCCGGTCGAGCGGTTCGTCGTACGTCTCGGTCACGTCCAGGTCGGGCGGCGGGCGACGGGCCGCCAGCGGCCGATGGTCGCGGCCGGCGGCCAGCCGGTGGGCCAGCGCCGCGTCGAATCCGAACCGGGTCAGGACGTCCCCGGCCGGCAGGGCCGCAAAATCGGCCAGGGTACGCAGGCCGAGCCGGCGCAGGAGGTCGGTCAGCCGGGGCCGGGCGAGCGCTTCGACGGGCTGGTCGGCAAGGAAGCGTACGGTCTCCCCGGGCGGGATGATCCGGCCGGCTCGGGCGGCGAGACCGGCGGCGAAGACCCCGTCGGCGATGCCGACCTGGCTCTCCACCTCGCAACTCTGGGCAATCTGTTCGACGATCCGCTCGGCGGCCTGCTCCTCGCCGCCGAAGTAACGTGCCGGTCCCCGGGCAGCCACCGCGCAGACCCCCGGCCGGAGCACCTCCACCCCGGCGGCGACCTCCTCGACGGCGGCGACCACCGGTTCGAAGGCGCGTACGTCCCGCCCCGGGTCGTGCTCGACGGTGACCAGGTTCGGGCACCGGCTCTGCGCCTCCCGTTTACGCAGGCCACGGCGTACGCCTTCGCGGCGGGCGGCCTCGGAGCAGGCCAGCACCCGGTTGGCGTGCAGCACCGCGACCGGGCCGGTGGCCGGTACCCCGTCGACGATCTCGGCGGCGATCACCGGCCAGTCGGGGCACCAGACGAGCAGGGTCCGTACCGGCACCGCACCACGCTCCATCTCACCCCCTTGACCAGCGACAACGTCATATTAGAACGCGTGTTCGATTCACGGTTGGCCGACCGGCCACCTGCCCGCGCCGCCTGGTCATCCGCTGGGCACGGGCGCTCTTCGCGTACGGCGATAAGGGACGTCGGGTTCACTTTCGGGCAGCCTGTCGAGCTGCCCCGGATACGCGCCCAACCCGACAGGGCTTGCCCAGTAGCCAGACCCAGGCCATTGGCGGCTGTCTGCCAAACCGGCCACGTTCCAAATACCACGCCGACCACGGCACCTACGCCAAGCAGCCCGCGCACCTGATCCGCGCCGAAGACCGCGGCAGTTCGAACGATGAGCCGACCGCAGAACCGCCGACCGCCAAGAAGACCCGTCGTCCCCGCAAGCCGACAACCTGACCGCGGGTGGCGATGGTCCAAAACTGCTTCACGTAATCAAGAAGCGGCCCGGCGCAAGGCCGGGCCGCGCGCACGCGCTACAGGCCTACGGCCCCGCGCGCACGCCCGCCATCACTGGAATTGCCTGACCGTGAAGCTGCACATCCAGCGAATCAACGATCGCCGGACAGCCTGGTCGTCGATCTGCGCCATCACTCCGCTGCCAGCATCGAAACACGCCGGCCAACGATTATATCGATGCAAACCTATGCCACTCCCCCCATGGCGGCAACCGCGACGGCAACCCGCACCACCCATCGCAGACTTGCATAGATCGGCACTACGTTCCGTGACCCGCCCGCACGCCACAGCCGGTCAGCTAATCGGCAAGTCTGAACCGAAACCTTTCGCGCGCACAGGCACCCAACAACGGTGACTACCAGTATTCAGGCACCTGCCACTTAACACACGTAGGCCGCCGCCCGCCAGACGCACAGAACTCTTTGACAGCCTCACGGATTAGGCCAATGGGGATCTCAGAACGCTCGGGGAACTCAGTCAAATGACCCATTATCGAGTATCCAACTTCATCTCGCCCAATGTCGGCGCCTAATGTAGTCCAGTTTCCGTCATCCATAAAGGCCAGGGCGCCGACCCCCCGCTCCCCGTCAACTCCAACCAATAGCTCATGGTCTGGAAAACCTGAAGGCAGGGCGGACCGATCCAGAGAATGAAGTTGCGCGAGATTGCAGCCGACCGAACTCCGTTCCAGTGAATCGATCAGCGAATCGACATCTTCCGCCGCAGTCAGGATCAGAGGCGCCTTGACGTGCTCCAACAGATACTGTGCCGCAACCTTGTAATTGAACGTCATCGCCGCCGCCTGGTTCCATAATCTGCTCGCTGCCAGACGCCGTCGTTATCACGCCAGTGCACCGAAAGACCTCTGTTGGAATCGAGAATGTGGTTCAAGGTCTGGTCGCATCCCAACCTAACCTGGCATGGCCCATTGGGATTATTAATAACCACATCGACATCCACGATACCCCTTTTATTCATAAGCGCCGCGAATTTCTGCTCAAGATCGCTAGCCCGAGCAGAGTTCGAAGACCCACGCAGGATACCCGCCGCACGAAGCTTCGCGTTGACTGCACCGATCAGTCCCGCGTGATTCTTCTTGTCACCGCTCCACAACAGATCAAAGTCAACGGCCGACCCATTGGCATCGCGACCGCTGGCCCGACCGAAGGTCGTTTGCCCTTCGGACCATTCCGGGAGTCCTTCAGCCGCTGCCTCGGCATCGAAGCACCCGTTGTTGTTGTGAACGAGGACCGGTTCGTTGCCGGCGAGCACATAGTACGTGTGGATGTCGGCGACGGTGAGGTCGCGCATCTCCTCGTTGCCGTGGTAGTTGGCCACGGTGTGGACGATGACCTCGCCCTTGCCCGCGACGTGGAGCTTGGTGCCGGGGTTCAGGTTCTTGGCGTCGGTCCACTCCTGCTCGGTGACGTTCCAGAACGGGTGGTTCTGGGTGGTCTCCAAGGTGGTGGTGTTGCCGTCCTGGTCCCGTACGGTCAGGTCGGTCAGTTCCCGGTCGGTGTTGCGGTGCAGTTCGGTGACCGGCTTGGCCAGGGTGGTCCCGGTCTCCGGATCAGTGGCGACAACCCGGTCACCGACGTTGACATCCTCGATCGGCCGGACCGTGCCATCAGCCATCAACACCTGGGTGGACGGATCGAAACTGTGCTTCCGCGACGGAGGAATCGGACAACTACCGCCGCCACCGCTGTCGCCGCCTCGGGCCGGGGCGTTGTCGCCGCCGCCGCCCTTACCGCCGCCGCCCTTGCGGTTGAGCAGTCCCAGGCCGGGGACCATCCCCAGCAGAGCGCTCCTCGGGTCGACCCGACCAGTGGTCACCGCCTGGTCGATGACGTCACTGACGCCGTTCTCCACCGCCTCGGTGACCAGGCGGCCACCGATACCCGCACCAACCCGGCTGGCCACCGCAGCAGCCACCTTGCCAGCGATCATCCCGCCAGCACCACCGGCCAGACCGGACAACGCACCCGTACCCAAAGACCCGAGAGCATCACCGATCGAGTTGATGTCACCCTGAGCCGCGTCCTTGGCCAGGTTGATCAACGCACCCGCGCCGACCATGCACGCCAACGCACCCGCCCCGACGGTCACCGCCGTACACGCCAAACCGGCCAGGATCGCCCCACCGATCGCCGCGACCTCGAGGATGACGTCCTTGTGCTCCACCACCCACTTGGCCGTCGCGTTGGCAGCGTCCTTGACCGCGCTCGCGGCCTTCTTCACCGCCCGGGTCGCCTTCGCCGCTACTTTCTTACCCGCCTGTTTCGCCTTGTTGTAGGCCTGTTTCGCCTTCTGTTTCGCGGCGGCGTACTTCTTCGCCACCCACTTACGGCCCTGGTCGATCTTCTTCTTGACCGACTTGGCGACCTTTTTCGCGACCTTTTTGACCGCCTGTTTGGCCTTGTTGACCGCCTGTTTGGCCTTGTTGACCGCCTTGGACGCGGCCTGCTTGACCGCCGACACCTTCTCGGCCGCGTAGCTACGCGCCGCCGAGTAGGCACTCGACGCGTACGACGACACATAGGATGTCGCCCGCGAAACCGTGGACGTGACCGCACTCGCCGCCCGCGAAACACTCTGGGCGATCTTCTTGAACGGGTTACCCCAGTGCCCGGTCGGGTCGGTCACCGTCAACGGGTTGCCGTCACCGTACTGGTAACGGTTCGCGTTGATCGAATCCGGCACCGGCGAGTTCGACGCCGTATCCCGCGTGTCGAACTGACCCGTCTCCGTGTTGTACCAACGGGCATGCATGTTCACCCGGCCGGTGAACGCATCCGTCCACTCCGACTGGTAGCCGAGGCTACCGATCATCCCCGTGGTCGCCAGCACCTTGCCCAACGGGTCATACGTCGTAGACCCGGCCAACGCCGTACCGGTCTCGGTGAACTGCCCCACCACATCGGTGTGCAGGTCCGTCCAGGCCAACCGCTTCGTCCCACCAGCGGCCTCACCCAACAACCCACCGGCCGGATCCCGCACGTACGTCGCGGTCCCGTCGCCGGCCAGGTCGTTACCCAGACCGGTGTACGCGAACCCTGGCCGGATCGCCCGACCCAACCCGTCATAGCTGTACGACTGTGTCCCCGCCGCCGAATCCTGAGACAGCACCTGCCCGAACGCGTCCGCCCGTGTCAGCTGGCCACCGGCCGACGCCAAGGTCCCCCGAGCCGTGTACGCGTACTCCACCCCATCGGCGGTCAGCAACCGGCTGCGCTGGTCGTACGTGAACAGCTTGGAGCCGTTCTGCACCCGGTTGCCGGACTTGTCGTAGGCGTACACGGTCGTCGCCGTGCCGTTGTTCCACGACGTCAACCGGTCGGCCAGGTCGTACGTATAGGTGTTCGCAGCCGCCCCGGCGAAGCCGGTGGTGGTCTTCGAGACGATGTTGTCGTTCGCGTCCCAGCCGTACGCGATCTTCGCGATCGACGTACCCGATGGGGTCTTCAGCTCGTCGGAGACCGGCCGGTGCTGGTCGTCGAAGCCGAAGTTGCGGGTGTTGCCCGACGAGCCGTAGGTGATCTTCGTGACCTGCGACAGCTGGTCGTACGTGTTGGTGAGCTGTACTCCCGCGTCCGCGTTGGCGATCGTGGCCAACCGCCCGGCGGTGTCGTAGGTGTAGTTGGTGGTTCCGGCCGCGTCGATCCGGGAGGTCGGCTGCCCGTCCTGGTTGTAGCCGAACGACGAGTTCCCCGACGGACCGGTGACCGACAGCAGCAGACCGCGGTCGTCGTAGCTCAGTGTGTTGCTGCCCCCGCTGCCGGACAGGGTCGTCATCCGACCGGCCAGGTCGTAGCCGAACTCCCGATCCTCGGTGGAGACCTCCGCACCCGCGCCGACCTGTCGTGTCACCTGCCCCATGTCGTCGTAGGTGCTGGTGATCGTCACCCCGCCAGGCAACGTCTGGGTGACCGGCCGGCCCCCCTTGTCGTAGGCGATCGTGAAGGTACGGTCGGCCGGCGTCGGGTGCGCGGTGGTGGCCGGCTCGATCTGCGACTCGGGCAGGTTCCACGAGTTGTACGTCGTCATGAACGAGTTGCCCCGGCCGTCGGTGAACCGGGTCTGGTTACCGGCCAGGTCGTACGCGAAGGAGGTCTGGATCGAATCCGAGCCGGAGATCGGCTGGACCTCCCTGACCAGCATGTCGGTCGCGTCGTACTCGAACGTCGTGGTCGTGCCCTTGGCGTCGGTGCTGGCAATCAGGTTGCCGCCCCGGTCGTAGCGGCTACTCCCGGTGGACAGCAGGGTGCCCGCCGCGTTGAACGAACTGGTCGCGGTCGCCCGTCCGGCCAGGTCGTACGTCGTGGTGGTGTAGGTGCCGTCGGGCAGCGTGGTCCGGACCACCCGGCCGTCGCCGTCGTAACCGTAGGTCGTGGTGTTGTTGGCGCCGTCGACCTCGGTCAGCACCTCACCGAGGGCGTTGTACGTCCGCTTGCTGGTCACCCCGGCAGCCGTCTGCACCTGCGACAGCCACCCGCCCATGCCGTAGCTGTAGGTGGTGGTGTGGTTGGTGCCGGACTGGCGTACCACCTGGGTGGTGGTGAGCTGGCGGCCGAGGTAGTCGTACGTGGAGGTGCTGACCGCTCCGGTCGGGTCGGTCTGCGACAGCAGGTCGCCCACCAGGTCGTAGCTGTACTTCGTCACGCCGTTGTTCGGGGCGGTCACCTTGGCCACCCGACCCAACTGGTCGTACTCGTAGGTGGTGGTCTTGCCCAGCGGGTCGGTCGACGTGAGGAGTTGCCCCACCGGGTCGTAGGTGCGGGTGGCCCGCGGGGTCACCGCTGTCGACGTTCCCGGCGCGGTGTAGCTCGGCAGGACGTCCGCGACCGACCGGCCGATGGCGTCGTACTCGGTGACGGACCAGTTGCCGTTGGGATCCCTCCGGTCGGTCGCCTCCCCGAAGGTGTTGTAGCCGATCCAGGAGACAGCGTTCGCCAGACCCGCACCGGTGGCCGACTCCGCCATCACCGCCGGGGCCGTGGTCTTCACGGCCCGGCCCTCCTCGTCGTACGAGTAGTAGGTGGTCCTGCCGTTCGGGTCGGTGGTCGACTTGGGATGGCCCTCCTGGTCCAGGTTGACGGATGTCCGGATCACCTCGGCCCCGGCCGCCGGTGCCGTCCCGTCGTGGACCTGGGCGATCTCGGCCGCCGTCAGTGCCTTCTGGTACGCCTGGACATCGCTGATCCCCCCGGTCCAGCCACCGGTGAGCACACCGTCCCATCGGACCCGTCCGACGGTGAGCGGACCGGCGGTACGGAACGGATCCCAGTTCACCGCAGCCGTACCGGCCAGGGTCTTGTTGATGTAGAACCGCATCTCCCTGGCGGTCGCGTCGTACACGCCAACCAGGTGGGTCCAGGTGTCCGGCTGGGCCGTTGCGCCGCTGAGCACCCTGGCTCGGGCAGAGGTCTGGGTGTCCTCGTCGAACAGGAAGAAGCCCCACTTGTTGCCGGCCACCTGGTCGTACCGCAGCGAAAACGGACTCTGGGCGCTCGTGCCCAGTTGCGACACCACCGCCCCGTTCCGGGACGCGTCGGCGAGCTTCGCCCAGACGGAGATCGTGAAGCTACGCGTGGTGTCGACCACCGGGCCGGCTCCGTCGATGGAGCCGGGACCGGCGAACTGCGCCGACCCGCCGCGCTCGGTGGACCAAGTGATCCCCGAGGTGGCCGTACCAGCGGTGTTGCCGACCGAGTCGGCCACCGCGGTACCCGCTGTCTCGTTCAACCGCCACCGGCTGACCGGCGTCAACTGGGTGTTCCGGTACGTGGTCTCTGCGATGACCCGACCCGACGAGTCGTAC
Organism: Micromonospora sonneratiae; assembly: GCF_042679305.1. NCBI lineage: Bacteria > Bacillati > Actinomycetota > Actinomycetes > Micromonosporales > Micromonosporaceae > Micromonospora > Micromonospora sonneratiae. The sequence goes on from NZ_JBHTMP010000005.1 coordinate 49,042, forward strand.
ATCGCCTCGGACAGGCCTACGATGCCGCCCGGGTTCGACTCCGTGGTGGAGACGACGTTGTCATCCAGGTCATAGCCGAGGGCGGTGGTCCGGTTGAGGCCGTTCGGGTCCGCCGTGGAGGAGGTCTGTCGACCGGCGGCGTCATAGCTGGTGACGGTCGTGGTGGCGCCGTTGTTGGTCACCTGCTTCACCACGTTGCCGGTCAGGCGCAGGGGGAAGAGCCACGAGGAGGGCGCGTCGGGCGACTTGAGGATCAGGGTCTCTTTCAGGCCCGCGTCGAAGGTACTCAGCTCGACGTCGGTCTGCGGAAGGACGTCGAAGTACGTTGCCGTGGGGCCGGCCACCACCGGCGTCACATCCGCCGCCCCGACCAGGTCGTAGGCGATCACCTCGCCGGACGGCAGCGTCAGCTCGGCAAGGTCCTCGTGGTTTCCGCAGTCTGCCGCGCGATGGTGGTGGACGCAGCGGGGGTCTCGCCGGTGCCGGCCGCGGAGATCCGCAACGAGTTCGCCCGCATGTGGATCCGGCCATCGGCTCGCCATTCGAGGTTCGGATCGATCGGATGCCACGAGCCGTCGGGCAGTTGGTAGTTGACCGGCCGGCTGTACACCCGTCGGGTGTAGGAGCCGTCGGCATTGGCGTACACGTCGGACTTCGCGGTCGCCGCCGCTGGCATACGCTTACTGGTCTGGGCGTCGAACCGGGCCGACGCACCGGTCGTGCTCGGTGACCTAGTGGGCTGATAGGGCTGGTACGGCGCCAGCGTGTCTGGGGCCGGCTGGGGTGCCCGACCCGCGCCGCCCCGAGCCTGGGTCGACGCCGCCGACGCCCGACCGTCGCTGGGCGGGAGGGCCTGCTGATGCTGCACCGGGAGCCCGACAAAGGCAGCCGCAGCCGACCAGGCCGGCCGCTGCGCGAACCAGGTGAGCCAGCTCAGCGGGAAGCCGCCATCCGGCGGTACCGCGCCCGGCGGCACCGCGACCAGGAGCGCCCCACGACGCAACGCCCGACCACCGCAACGGCGCACGGCCGGCTCCTCCCTGCTTTGAAGATCAGCAGCGGGGAGTCTGCGACATAGACGATCTTTCCGTCAAGATGCCGTTACGGAAAGTCCACATTGGGGGGTGGCCGTCAATCGGCGTCGGCGCCCATCATCTCGGTAACAATCCTGCTAACCCGGGTATGTACCGCGTCTGCCGCTGTTTCCTCCACAACGGACACATTGGCCGTAGGCACACCACCACCGACAGTCACGAAACGCGCGGCCGGGAAACGGTCCGCGTTCTCCCGTACGGCATCGACCGGAGCAGCACCCACCGCCAGCACCAGGTTGCACCGACTCTGCACCAGACTGGCCAGATAGGTACGCGCATTGTCGGCGGTCTGCGCACCATCCACCTCGAGGAACTGGACCTTGGCCCGCGTCTTCAGAGACGCCTCCTGCATCCCGGCCCAGACCGCTGCGGCCTCCGGCCCCGTCACTCCCCGTTCATCGGTGAGCAGGCAGGCGGTGACGTCCCGATACTGCCGCGCTCGCGGCTCCGGCTGTGGCGAAGGCCATACCGCCCAGGTCACCACTCCGGCCACCGCGGCCAGCACTGCACCGCCAGCCCACCAGCGCCACCGACCACCCGGCAGTTGACCCAGGCTCAGTCGACCTCTCGGCGTCGCGCCACGCCGAGGTTGCCGCTTCATCCGTACCCGACGTCCCACTCCGCCACCCAACACGGCGAGGAGCGTACCCGCACCGACTGACCAGGCATAGACGGCTTGGTCATCTTCAGGGACGTCAATTCCGACCCGCTCGCGATGATCGAGTCACGGGCTGACGAGCGTCAACGAGGTCCGACGGGACACCGAAGGTGCGGACTCTGGCGGGGTCGCGCCCCGGGCACCCGTACGTGCTGACCGGTCACCGGGCAGCCAGACCCTGATCTCCTTCGGTCGGGCGGCGGCACCCCGGCCTCGGGCGGAGATGGTGACTTCACGACGACGTAGCCGTCCCCGGCCCTGGCCGAGTCCCTCCCAGTTGCCCCGTACCACGCGCAACGTGACGTCGGCACCGTCCCACTCGCCGTACGGGACGAGCACACTCCCCCGCTGTCGGGCGCGGGCAGCCAGTCGGGTGACGACCGATGTGGTGACCGCCTTCGGAACGGTGGTGACCACGACGTCGACCCCGTCGATCAGGGCGGCCACCACGGTTGCCCACTCGGGCCCGGGGTGCGGTACGAGAGCCAGCCGGTCCAGTGCGATGCCGAGGTCGGCGGCGGCGACCGCCCCGAAGGTGGGTACGCCGACCACCGCGCACCACGAGCCGGATCGGGACGCTTCAGCCAGTAGTGCCAGCACCAGCGACGTACCGCCGTTGCCGGCCGGTTGACCGGCGGTGACCGCGACAGTGCTGCCCCGGCGTAGCCCTCGGTTGGGCAGCAGCCCGGACAACTCGGGTAGCACCGGCAGCATCCGGTGGGCACCGGCCGCATCCGACTCACTGGCTGGTCGGACCAGTCCGGCCAACGCGGCGGAACCGACCACCATCCGGCCCGCCATGGACCTTCTCTCCTGCCTGTTCTAGATCTTCCTTGGTTGGTTCGTGGTTCGTGATCGGCGGATCGTCAGGCGGCGGCCAGCCCGTCGAGGACCGGCTGGTGGGCGACTCCTAGCGTCACCTCGACCTCTGCCACGAACTCCTCTGCCGCGCGTAGCAGGTTGTCCGCCTCGCCGGTGGTGACCACCCGGGGGATGCCGGCCTCGGCCGCAGCCCGTTTGGTCGCGCCGGTGGCGAAGAAGTTCGCCCACTCGCCCATCTCCGGGGCGACGAGCACGAGAAGCGCCCAGACGCTGGTGACCCGGTTCCGCCGGGTGGGTGCGGGGCGGGCGCGGGCGGCCAGCATCGCTGCGGCGGCGCGCAGGGCGGCCAGGTTCGCGGCGGCGTTGCGGAGGCCGTCGGGCCGGGTCTGGGCGGCCTCCACCAGCCCTTGACGGGCGATTGCCAGCAGTTGGACCGGCGTACGGTGAGGCAACATGTGCACCGGCACGGTGGGTGCCTGAGCCTGATTGGTCGGCATGGGATCCACTCCTCCGCGTCGCCAACTTTCGTCACGCCCCGGAACCGGCTGAAACCGGCAGTGGCGCGCTGGACTGCTAGCCCCTGGTGCGGAGGAAGTCGCACCGATGGGGTCGCCGGCCGGATGTGGACGCTTCCCCACACCACACCCGGCCGGCTGAGCCGGGCGGGTCCGCTGCCGCCGCCCGGGGGTCGTGGGCGGCGGCAGCGGTCCTGCCTGTAGGGGTCCGGACTCGCGACTGTCCGAACCCGCGCGGTCCGCGGAACCGCTTCCGGGATCGACGCCGCGAAACGCCTTCCCGGAGGCTCGAACGAGCGTTCGATCTAATCGAACACACGTTCTAACTACTGGAGACAGTACACCCCCCGTCCGACGAAAAAGCAACCTTCGGCGAGTTTCGACAGCTCGACCGTGGCGGGGAGCCCCACTCTCACGGCGCGGGCCGCCGTTCAGGAACCGGAGCGCCGACCGTCAGTGACCGAAGCCGACGATGCCGTACCCCTTCTCAGTGACCGAAGCCGACGATGCGCACCCCTCCCTCGTCGGCGCGGACCCGCAGCCCAATCGACGCAGGACTCGACCGGTCGAAACCTCACTCTGTCCGCCGGTACCGACCGGTCCGCACGAATGGTCACGTCCCACCGGGCGGTAATGACTGGATTTCGTTTCACCCCTGTCACCGCCGCCGGTAGCCTCTCCGCGTGACGACTCGTAGACCCGCCCTCGGGGTGCTCATGGTGGTCGCCTCGGGGATCCTGTTCGCGGTCAACGGCACAGTGTCGAAGCTGGTGCTGCAAGCCGGGATCGAGGCGCCACAACTCACCCTGATCCGTGCCGCTGGCGCCTTCACGGGCCTGCTGGCGCTGAGCCTGCTGCTCCGCCCCGGCCCCCGCCGGCTGCGGATCACCGTCCGGGAGCTTCCCCTGCTGATCGGCTACGGCCTGACCGGCTTCTTCCTGGTCCCGATGCTCTACTTCGTGGCGATCTCCCGGCTGCCGGTCGGAATCGCGCTGCTGTTCGAGTACACCGCTCCGCTGTTCGTCGCGCTCTGGGCCCGGTTCGGCCAGCGCCAACAGGTACGACCCCGACTCTGGGGCGGAATGGCACTGAGCCTGATCGGCCTGGCCGGAGTCGCCGAGGTGTGGGGTGGTCTACGCCTGGACGGCATCGGCGTACTCGCCGGGTTCAGTGCGGCCGTACTCCTCGCCATCTACTACGTACTCGGCGCACACGGGGTACGCACCCGGGACTCCCTGTCCCTGACCACCTGGGCATTCGGCACGTCGGCCGTGGTCGGCCTGCTCACCCGGGCCGCCACCGCCGGCACCGGTGGCTGGGAACCGCTGGGCCAGAGCAGCGGTGGTGTGCCGGTCCTGCTGCTCTGCGCGTACGTCGTGCTGCTCGGCTCGATCGCACCGTTCCTGCTGGTGGCCGGCGGCCTGCGGCATCTGCCGGCGACCAGCGTCGGGATCATCGGCATGATCGAACCGGTACTGGCGGCGGGAATCGCCTGGCTCACGCTGGGTGCCGGTGAGGCGCTCAGCGCAGCCCAGCTGGCCGGCGGCACCCTGGTGCTGGTCGGGGTGGCGATCGCCGAGACCGCCCGGGTCAGGGCTCCGGCCGCCGAACCGCCGACCGCGCCCGACGTGCTGGTCGACGCCGGTTCCCGGTCGACCGGAACGGTCTCGTCCGGCTGACCCGGTCAACCGGACAACTACGATGACAGGGAAAGATGACGGGATGCAGTCACATCCGAACGTGCGCGCTGTCCAGGACGTACTGGACAACGCCAGCGCCCGTAACGGCTCCGGCTCGCCGAGCCAGGTCCAGATCCTGCCCGAGGCGGTACACACCGCCGCTGCGGCGGCAGCCGCCCTGGGCATCGAGGTAGGACAGATCGCCAACTCGTTGATCTTCAACGCGGACGGTGACCCGCTGCTGGTACTCACCTCGGGCGCGCACCGGGTCGACACCGCCGGACTCGCCGCCCGCCTCGGCGTGACCGCCCTGAAGCGGGCCACCCCGGAATTCGTACGGGAGCACACCGGCCAGCCGATCGGTGGCGTCGCGCCGCTCGGGCACCCGAAACCGGTCCGTACGCTGGTCGACTCCGCGCTGGCCGGCTACGACGAGATCTGGGCCGCCGGCGGCGTACCCCAGGCGGTCTTCCCGACGACGTACGCCGAACTGCTCCGGATCACCGGCGGCACGCCCGCCGACGTGGCCTGACCCACCGCACGAGGTGACCGCCAGCGGCGGGCCGGTCAGGTCGATCCTCGGGCGTCCGCTCCCGGTGGCAGCGGAACCGAGTCGTGGTAGGCGGCCACCCGGGTGAAGAACGTCTGCTGGGCAGGGTTGAGCTGCTCTTCGAGGTAGTCGTCGAGAAGCCGGAGTTGCTTCTCGTCGACCACCGGCAGGACAGCCGCCCCGCCCAGTTCGGTGACGACGGCCCCGAAGAGCGCGACGCACTCCTCGACGAGTGTGTCGATGGTGTCGCCGTCAGCGTCCGGAGCCAGTTCCGCGAACCGGCGTACGAACACGGCGACCCGTGGGGCGAACTCTGCGGAGGCCAGCAGCTCACAGAACGCCGCCAACCGTGGTCTGCCCCGCTCACCGACCAGGTGGGCAAGCAGGACGGACTGGTCCCGATCGGTCGCGGTCAGTGCCGGCGACATGCCGCTGGAACCGAACACCGCGAAGAACCGGGCCAGTTCGGGCGGGATGTCCGGGGCGACACCCTCCGCCCGGATCTGCGCGATGATCTCCCGCTGCCGGGTCAGCCGCTCGATCTCGGCGTCGAGTTCCCGGTCGAGTTGGTCCAGCAGGTCCGACGACACCGGCGACACCGGCGACACCGGCGGGTGCGACGGCTCCAGCAGGTGCGGCAGGTCCGACGGCTCCAGCAGGTGCGGCAGGTCCGACGGCTCCGACGGGTGCGGCAGGTGCGGTGGCTGCGGCGGGTGCCGACCGGTGTCGTCCAGCAACTCCGGCATCCGGTCGAGTGGAATCCCCAGTGCCGCCAGGCGCTTGATCCGCAGCAGTCGGACCAGGTCACCGATCTGGTAGCACCGGTAACCGTTGCCGGCCCGGGGCGGCTCGGGCAGGACACCGATCTGGTGGTAGTGGCGCAGCGTCCGTACCGACACGCCGGCCAGTCGGGCCAGCTCGCCGCTGTTCACACGCTCTCCTTCATCGGGGCTGCCTCCAGGCTACGCAGTGCCCGGCTGGTGACGGCGACGACGGCGGCCAGCGCCCAGACGACCGCGAAGGCGGCTGCGGCGACGGCGAGTCCGGCGTACTCGACGGCAACGGCCGCCGCCACGATGCCGACCGGTGCCGCACCGGTCAGGATCGCGTTCTGGGTACCGAGGATCCGGCCGCGCATCCGGTCCGGGATCCGCTCCAGCATGAGTACGCCGAGCAGCCCGCTGAGCAGCGCCGCCGCCACACCGAGAAGGAAGGCGCCGACGAACACGAACCCGGCGGCGGGCAGTACGGCGATCGTCGCGATCCCGAGCACGCTCGTGCCGAACCCGGCGACGAACCAGGCCCGGCGTGGCCCCCGGCTGCCCACGACGGCGTAGACGCCCCCGCCGACGAGGGTGCCGAGCGCGATCGAACTGAGCACCAGACCGAGCAGGCCGGGCTGGTCCAGGAGGGTGAAGTGCACCGGCAGGACGAGTCCCTGCAGCGCGGACAGCACGATCGCCAGTACCAGGTTGATCAGGGTGACCGCCAGCAGGAAGCGGCTTCCCCGGAAGAGCAACCGCCAGCCCTCCCGGAGCTGGGCCCAGCCGGTGGCCGGGCCGGACTCAGCGGCGAGATCGCCCACCCCACGGGGCAGTGTCAGGGTCACCAACGCTGCCGCCAGCGAGGTCACCGCGGTGATCCACAACACCGCCGACCCGTCGAAGAGTGCCATCAGGCCACCGGCTGCCGCCGGACCGACCAGGATCGCCAGGGCGCCGATGCTCTCCCGTACGCCCACCAGCCGCTCCGTGGTGATCCCGCCGTGCCGCACGATCGCCGGGAGCAGCGCCTCTCGGGCGGTCATCCCGGGTACGTCCCCGAGCGAACCGACGATGCCGAACAGGATGAACCAGCCCAGTTCGAGACCGACCAGGCGGTCGACGACCGGCAGCGCGGCCACTGCTCCGGCCGAGATCAGATCGGTGACGATCGAGGCGGTCCGCCGGTTGATCCGGTCGATCAGCACACCGGTGAACAGTCCACCGAGCATCGCCGGCACCGCCGTGGCCGCCGCGACGAGCCCCGCACCGAGGACGCTGCCGGTCGACTGCAACACGATCAGCGGCAGGGCCACGCCGGCGATCGCGTTGCCGAGCAGGGACAGGAGTTCGGACGCCAGAAAGGCGACGGGTATCCGCTTCACGTCGTCGAGCAGAAAGTACGACGCTACGTCGGGGTCAAGTCGTCCGCGTCGGCCGGTACGCCGACGCCCGGCTCCCGGCTCCCGACGCCCGGCTCCCGGCTCCCGACGCCCGGCTCCCGGCTCCCGGCTCGGATGGGATCATGGTGAACCGATGAACGGAACATCCGACCTGGTCACCCTGCATGTCTGGCGGGTGTCACGGTCCGTGCTCCCCCGCGCGCTGGTCCGGATGGCGGTGGACCCGCGCCGGCTACGGACCGATCCCGGCGTACGGTTCGGCAAGCTGCTCGGCACGGGCACCGGCACCGGTTTCGGGCCGACGGACGCCGACCTGACCCGGTGGGCGGCGCTGCTGGTGTGGACCGATCCTGGCCGGGCGGCCGGGTTCGACGACACTCCGACCGGACGCGCCTGGCGGCGGATCGCCCGGGCCGGTGCCCGCCTCGACCTGCGTCCGCTGGCCAGTCGTGGCCGGTGGGCCGGTACCGAGCCGTTCGGCCAACCGTCGCCCGGCCCCGTCACCAGCGGACCGGTGCTGGCACTGACCCGGGCCCGGCTGCGCCCACACCGGGCGCTGACCTTCTGGCGGGCCGTGCCGCCGGTCGCCGCCGCGCTCCGGGACGCCCCCGGTCTGCTGGCCGCGTTCGGCATCGGTGAGGCACCGCTGGGCTGGCAGGGCACGGTCACCGTGTGGCGCAACAACACAGACCTGGTCAACTTCGCGTACCGTCACCCGCAGCACCGCGCGGCGATCACGTCCACCCCGGCCCAACGGTGGTACGCCGAGGAGCTTTTCGCGCGGTTCGAGGTGCTTGACGTCGCCGGTGACCCGGGAGTACTCGGCTGGGTGTCGACCGGCGACGATGACGGTGACGATCGACAGTGAGGAGCAGACAGGCATGAGGCTCGTGCCGTGGCAACCGGACGATCTCGCCCGGCGGCTGGACGACGTCATGGCGGTCTACGGCGAGGCGATGGGCTACCGAGCCGAGTTGCTGGAGGCTCGGCGGGGCTACATCGCCAGTCACGCCCGTCGGCCCGGTTTCCGTGCGGTCGCCACCCTGACGAACGAGGGTCACCTGGCCGGCTTCGGCTACGGCTACCAGTCCATCCCGGGGCAGTGGTGGCACGACCAGGTGTACGCCGTACTGGACAGGGACGCCCGGGCGACCTGGTTCACCGACTGCTTCGAGGTGGTCGAGTTGCACGTACGTCCCCCGGCCCAGGGCCACGGTCTGGGTGCCCGACAGTTGAGCGCCCTGCTCAGCATGGCCAACGGCAGCACCACCCTGCTGTCCACCCCAGAGGCGGACGAGCAGACCTCCCGGGCGTGGCGGCTCTACCGCCGCTTCGGCTTCCACGACGTCCTGCGTAACTTCCGGTTCCCCGGTGACGAGCGGCCCTTCGCCGTACTCGGCCGGGAACTTCCGTGGATCCCGCCACGCGGATGATCCGGCACCGACTGCCCTGGCTGCTGCTGGGTCTGCTGGTACTGGGACAGATCGGCTACCCGCTCACCGGCGGGGTGGACCGGGCCCGGCTGACCGTGGCCACGGTCCTGCTGGGCTACCTGCTGTCGGTCACGCACGCCCTGCTCAGCCGAGGTCCGCGTACCGCTCTGGCGCTGGTCGCGGTGACCACCGGCGGCGGTCTGGCGGTGGAGGTGGTCGGCGTCGCGACCGGCGTCCCGTTCGGGATCTACCAGTACTCCGGGCAACTCGGGCCGGCGGTGGCCGGCGTGCCACTGGTGATCCCGCTGGCCTGGACCTGGATGGCCTGGCCCGCCTGGTTGGCGGCGGTACGCCTGACCGACTCGGGGGTCGGTCGGGTCGCGCTGGCCGGGCTGGGCCTGGCGGCCTGGGACGTGTTCCTCGATCCACAGATGGTGTCGGAAGGCTACTGGACCTGGCAGGATCCCTCCCCCGCCCTGCCCGGGGTGCCCGGTGTACCACTCGGCAACTACCTGGGCTGGCTGCTGGTCGCGGTGGCGTTCGCGGGACTGCTGCGCCTGGCCGCCGGTCCGACTGCGGCGCGCGTCACCGACGCCGACGGCCCGATGCACGCCCTCTACCTGTGGACGTACGCCGCCAGCATCCTCGCCCACGCGGTGTTCCTGGGCCTGCCGGCCTCGGCGGCCTGGGGCACCCTGGCCATGGCGACGGTCGCCGTCCCGCTGGCGGTCACCCTGGCCCGGCGGGTTCCGGCCCGCCGGGTCGGCCCGGCGATTTGACCTGGTCCGTTGACTTGCTGACCTGGCCGGTTGGTCTGCTGGCCGGCGTCGTCACGCTGGCTGCGCTGGTCACCGTGTTGACCGCACACACGTACGTCAACGCGACCCGCTGGCTGCGTCGGCTGCCGGCCACCCCGGTCGCCGTGGACGGGACGGTCGCGGTGCTGCTTCCGGTACGCGACGAGGCCACCCGGGTCGCCGGATGTCTGCGGGCCCTGCTGGCCCAGCAGGGGGTACCCGACCTGGAGATCGTCGTGCTGGACGACGGTTCGTCCGACGGCACCGCCGACGTCGTACGCGGTGTCGCCGCCGGTGATCCGCGGGTACGACTGGTCACCGGAGCACCGCTGCCACCCGGCTGGCTGGGCAAGCCGTACGCCTGTCAGCAGCTCGCCGAGTTGGCGGATCCGGCGGCGACCGTACTCGTCTTCGTCGACGCCGACGTGGTGCTCGCCCCGTACGCGGTGGCCGCCTCGGTCGACGCGCTGCGTACGGTACCGGCGACGCTGCTGTCGCCGTACCCCCGGATCGTCGCCGGCTCGGTGGGCGAGCGGCTGGTCCAGCCGTTGTTGCAGTGGTTGTGGCTGACGTTCCTGCCGCTACGGGCGATGGAACGCTCACCCCGGCCGGCGCTGGCCGCCGCCGGTGGACAGTGGCTGGTGGTGGACCGGACCGGCTACGACCGGGCCGGCGGGCACGCGGCGGTACGGGACCGGATCCTGGAGGACGTCGAGCTGGCCCGGGCGGTGAAACGGTCCGGCGGGCGGATCGCGCTGGCCGACGCGTCGGCGCTGGCCAGCTGCCGGATGTACGACTCGTGGCCCGGGCTGCGTGACGGTTACGGCAAGTCGCTGTGGGCGTCGTTCGGTTCGCCGGTCGGCGCGGCGGCCGTCGTGTCCATGCTGTTCCTGTTGTACGCCGTACCGCCGGTGCTGGCGATCGGGGCAGCGGTGGCGGGTGAGCCGGTGATCGCCCTGGCGGCACTGGTCGCCTACCTGCTCGGATTCGTCGGTCGGGTGGTGAGTGCCCGGTCGACCGGTGGCCGGTGGTGGCCGGATGCCCTGGTCCATCCGCTGTCGGTGGCGGTGCTCGGCTGGCTGGTGGTCCACTCCTACCGGCTGCGGCGACGGGGACGCCTGTCCTGGCGGGGCCGACCGGTGCGGATTGGCCCAGTTGGTTCGGACGGAATTGGATCTTCTCGGTAGGCCGACCTGGTCCATAGGGTCGACTCCGCAACCGTGACCGATGATCGACTGAGGTGACCCGACGATGTCCTATCCTCCGCCCCGGTACTTCGCCGACAGTGGCACGGTCGTCGCGACCTACCGGCCCGCCACCGTCGAACCGGACCTCACGATCGGGGTGAAGTCCCGGGTCGGCTACCTGGCGACCGGCGACACCACCGACGGGCAGTTCGGCCTGTACCGATGGGACATGGCGGGGATCCCCAACACGCCCGGCGCGCACTACCACCGGACGATCTCCGAGTCGTTCTTCGTCCTGGACGGCACCGTGTCCCTCTACGACGGCGAGAAGTGGCTCGACGCCACGCCGGGCGACTTCCTCTACGTACCGCCGGGCGGTGTGCACGCCTTCAGTAACGACTCCGGGGCTCCGGCTTCGATGCTGGTGCTGTTCACGCCCGGCGCGCCCCGCGAGGCGTACTTCGAGGAACTCGCCGAGATCGTCGCCACCGGCCGTCAGCTCACCGACCAGGAGTGGACCGAGTTGTACGCCCGCCACGACCAGTACGCCGTCGGGATCTGACCCATGACCGGGTCTAGCTGACCCGGGTAAATGCTGTTGAAGCTGCCGGTGTGGGTGTGGAATGGTCCGGTCGTGACGGACTACCTTGCGGTCAACCGGGCGAACTGGGACGAGCGTGCCCCCGCGCACGCGACCTCACCCGACTATGCCGTCGACCGCTTCATCGAAGACCCGAACTTCCTCAGCCAGGTGGTCCAGTTCGACCTGCCACGCCTCGGCGATGTCAACGGCCTTCGGGCCGTACACCTCCAGTGCCACATCGGTACCGACACCCTCTCCCTGCACCGGCTCGGCGCCCGGATCACCGGGTTGGACTTCTCCGGCGCTTCCCTGGCCCAGGCCCGCAGCCTGGCTGCCCGTACGGGAGCGGACGTCGACTTCGTCGAGTCGACGGTGTACGACGCCCCGAAGGTCCTGGAGCCGGGCAGCTTCGATCTCGTCTACACCGGGGTGGGTGCGCTGGGCTGGTTGCCGGACATCCGCCGCTGGGCGCAGGTCGTCGGCGCGTTGCTACGTCCGGGCGGCCGGCTCTTCATCCGGGAGGGCCACCCGATGCTGTGGGCGATCGACAACGCCCGCGGTAAGGACCTGTTGACCGTGGACTATCCCTATTTCGAGCGACCCGAGCCGATGGTGTGGGACGAACCCGGCACCTACGTCGCCACCGATGCGACCTTCACCCACAACGTGACCCACGAGTGGAACCACGGCCTGGGCGAGATCGTCACCGCGCTGTTCGACGCCGGTCTCGAGATCACCATGCTGGTCGAGCACGACAGCGCACCGTGGGACGCTCTGCCCGGCTCCACGGTCCGTGACGAGCACGGGGAATGGCGGCTGGCGGATCGGCCGTGGCGTCTGCCGCAGACGTACACGTTGCAGGCCCGCAAGCGGGTCTGACGGGTCCTCGTCGTGCCCGCCGCTCGGCGGCCACGACGCACACTATCCGACACGGGTGACAACACCAACGCATCAGCTCAACACTTCGCACGGACGTGACCTGGCACTCCTCGCACTATCGAGCGCTCGATGCATCTCCCTCGTTCCAGACGGAAGTAACATGCCCTTCTCCGTACTCTTCAATAACGCGGGACCTCGCCTCATCGGAAGACCTAGCAAGAATGTGCAGGCGAATGCCGGGTTTGCCTTCTATCCAGATCAAGCCCAAATACTCCCGCATCTGCAAGCTATTACCGACGTTCATATCACTCGCCACAAGGGCCACTTGAAGGGCGCAAGGCAAACTCCGCTGTTGCAGAAGCTGCGATAATCGTTCCCGGCCTTCAAGCGCCTATTTGACATCAGTGCGAAACATCGATGGTTAATCGTCGATGATAGATCACCAAACCTAGCCACATGATCGACACGATGCTTCCATCAACCTAAGCGCCGAGCTACGACATGCAGCACCGCGTCGAGGCTCCAGCACAGATCAAGCTCAGCCCTAGAATGAAGGGCCTCAGCCGCAAATTATCCCCCGCCGATCGTCGCATTGCCCCTCGACTGACTTGCTCTACGCGAAGCCATCACCATCACAACCCCGCTCGGAGACCCCCTGATCCCGGTCGGCGCCCCCCAGCCGAAAGAAGCCAATCAAAACCAGTTGAATTACCTCCACGACCAATACAGGCTCACAATTCAATCAAACTTTCCCGGCCAGCAAACATTTCACCATCAACCTCCACCTAACAACAATCCCTCAATCAATAAATCCAGTCGCAGCAATTATTGACTTAGATCAATAAGTCATCACAATCGACCACCCACACACTTCATTCAGGCAAATTCCCAGAATTATCATCCCCCCTCAGGACGGCATCTACAAATTCATCCGGAGGTTGATACTCGTGCTTCTCAACATAATGATAGATAAGGACTGGCGCAAAGTAGCAAACGCCACCCTCACCTTTCACAACAATCTCACCATTCCCCAATCCCCCCAGACGCTCAACACTTTGAACCATAAGCATTCCATTCATTTTTTCGCCACACTTCGATTGCACCTCCACCAAGCAAAAGGCACACAGATGCGCTCCTCGGGTTACATTGATTGGACTCTCCACCATAAAGCCAAGTTTCTCCAGGAACCCTTCGCACACAGGCCCCGAAGAGAATGATTCAGAAACATCGAGCCACCCGACGTTAAAGGCCACAGGACAAGGGAAGGCGAGTGGACCATATTCATAAGAACTCAAGTCAGGGAAGTACACGCTACATAACCTTCTCGCGACATATTGCCATATGACAGACGCCTCGAATCGTACCATCTGCCAGCATATCCGCGAGATGCCTTGGGCTTCCTACAGTTGTCGACCCAGTAAGAATATTCAATCCCCGTGGCGGACCAATAAGGTAGTTCGGAACGCGGGCACCTGGACCAAAGGTTTCGACTGGCTTTACGTTCCGCGCACCACGCTCGATCATTTCCCCAATTCGGTCAAGGAGCTTCTCGCCATGCTCCACATAGAAGTGAAGATATATCCCACCCGGGAGCGGCGGCGTCTCTCCATCCATCTCGAAGTACCATCCATGACCAGCTACAACTTGACCATTTGCGCGGCCACCCACAGTAATTGACTCAGGGTCATCTGGACCTGCCCCCCCTTTACCACGAGACCCGTCCCCACCAGAACCACCTTTAGATGTGGGCGTAGGATCCTTACGTGGGGGCGTAGGCGTCTTAGGCGCAGGTCTAGCCGCATCGCGTGCATCCGACTTGATCTTCGCTAGCTCGTCAGCTTCTTTGGCCGGATTGATACTCGGCGCCTTACCCGTTGGCGCCTTTGATATGAGCTTCTTAATCTGACCGGCGATCTTGTCAGCGATACCCTTACAAACGGACTTGGCAAACTTGCATGCGATGTCCACTCCTGGGACTGTCGACAGCACGGAAATTACCGCATTTGTATAGTCACCTTCGGCCACGTACCAGGCAGCGTTTGCGACATCGCATGCGGCGCCGATTGGCAAGTACATTCCACAGCCGTCCAGGAATTCACGCCATTTCTGCTCTGTAGTCTTTGGCGTGAAACCGCTACCTCCACCGTTTCCAGGCCCCTTCCCCAGACCCGTAGTGCCCTCAGATGCGTTTTGACACGCATACCCAGAAAGGTTCAAAGCGGTACAGGCAGGCAGCAACGTCTCATCAGGATTTGTGTACTCTGGGATAATTTCGCCGCTGGGGTCGCTGTAGGTGATGGGGTTGTTCGCGGCGTAGGTGTAGGCCGGCAACTGCTGTGGATTGCCCGGGTCGTTGATCGGGTCGACGGAGATGAACCGTCCGATTATCGGGTCGTACTCCCGGGCGCCGAGGTGGGTCAGCCCAGTCGGATCCTGGTAGCCGCCGAGGAACCCCTGCCTGTTGGGCCAAGCGACCGTCCCCCCACGTGGTGAACCGTACGGCGTCTGGAACCGCTGACTGATCGTCTGGTTGGCATCCAGCGCGACCGTGACCTGCGAAGTCCCCTGGTAGTCGCTGGCCAGCCAGGCAAGCCCGGTAACCGTCCGCTGAGCGACGGTCTCACCGTTGAAGCTGTAGTAGCGGGTGCAGTCGACCTGACCGTTGCTGGCGGTGAGCCGCAGCTCCATCGCCCCGAAGAACAGGGTGCTACCGGTGGCGTCCTTGGCAATCAGACGGTTGCCGCCCGCGTCATAGATGTAGGAGTTCGTGCCCACGCTGTCGGTCAGCGTGGCCAGATGACCTTCCGCATCCCAGGTCATCGTCTGCTGACCAGACGGCCCCGGGCGGCTGGTCATGTTGCCCGCGGCGTCGTAGTCATACGACCCCGTCGTGGTGCCCGTGTTGTCGGTCCTGGTCCAGCCGGTCAGCGCATGTGGCCGGGCTGCCCCTGCTGCCGGATAGTCGTAGCTGGTGGTGATCGTTCCGGTCGGGGTAGCCCGCTCGGTCTGGGTTAGCCGGTTACCGATGCGCCCCTTCTGGTCGGTCGGCGCACCGAACGACCACTCCTGCCAATACGGGGCCGGACCACCCAACGCGTTCTCAGCCGGCTCGATGTTGCAGTCCGATGAGGACGGTGTCCAGGCCCTGGTAAGCCGCCGCTGGTGGTCGTAGTTGAAGCACTGGGTATCCCGTGGCCGGCTACCCGAGTTGTCATCGATCTTGAGCACATTGCCACTGGCGTCGTACTCGTAGGACGTGTTGGTGATGTACGACGGCGAAACCGACCGAAGGATCGAGCTGTTACTCACCCGACCGGTCACCGGGTCATACTGCTGTCCGGTTTGCACGATCTTTGAGCCCGTCAGCGCTGTGGCTCGGGTAGTGCTGCTCAGCTCGTACAGGTTGGTGTAGGACGAGTCAATGACATAGTGGGTGACATCGCCGTAGCTGGTGGCCAGTTGGTTCGGCAACGCGTAGGTCGAGTCGTACTTGTAGGTCAGGGTTTCCTGAGCGAGACCACCGGCCGCCGGCAGGATCAGAGTGTTCGGCGAACCGTCGGCACGGTAGGTGGCACGCGTGGCGAAACTGCACGTCGTGGCTCCCGCTCCGCAGAACGCAGCCTGGGATGCCGGCAGAGTGAGCCTTGTCTGGGTCGGCCGATACTGCGCGTCGACAGTCACGACCTCACTGCGGTATTCGTCGTTCCCAATCCACCTGGAGGCTGACTTCACCACGCCCTTCACGGGAAGGTCGTAGGTGTACTCGATCCGCTTGGGACCGGTGAGGCTCCCCTCGCGCAGGGTTTCCAGGCGCCCCATCCGGTCGTAGGTGTAGTACAGGTCGGGTGTGTCAGCCCGGGAATCGGTGGTCTTTTCCAGGTCACCCAGGTTGTTGTACGACATCGTGGCAGCGCCCTTGTCCGGGTCACTGACCGCGATGCTTCGGCCCTTGATGTCGTACTCGTAGGACCAGGTGTTGCCCGAGGCATCCCGCACCGTGGCCAGTTGGCCGACCGGGTGATAGGTGTAACTGGTCTCGTCGTAGGTCCCAGTAGCGGTCCGGCCGTGGTACTGCCACAGCTTCTCGGTGCGGCCCTGAGCATCGGTCCACACGGTCGTGGCCGCCTCGCCAACGGCGGGCTCGATGGTCACATGGTCGCCGTAGTGGTAGGTCGAAGTCCGTGTCTTCTCCACCTGGACGCCGTTCACCGAGGTGAGCAGCAGGGAGTGGATGACGCGGCCAGCGGCGTCGAAGACAGTCCGGGTCTGACTCGGAACATCCTGGTCCAAGCCCGAATACAGCGTCGTTCCTGCGGTGCCGCTGTTGTAATAGGCCGGATTGGCCTTGTAGGGCCGGCCAGCGGCATCGAAGAACGTGTCGGTGAGGATACGGCCTCCGCCGTGCGCGACTTCCTGTGTCTGGCGAGGCCTACCGACAGCGTCCACGAGAAGGTACGACGTGTCGTAGCCGCCCTCGGCATTGAGCGAGCGAGTGGTCACCGAGGAAATCGCTGTGTTCGACAGCGTGTATTCGTAGCTCGTTGACGGCGCTGACGGGTAACTAGTCTTGAGCCGGCCAGGTAGCCAGACCTGCGTCGTGCGGCCCATGGCATCGTAGGTGGCCTCAGTGACCCGTTCGTTGGGATCAGTGGTCTTGACTGGCACTCCGAATGCCGGGTCCAACTCGACGGTGTTGGTCCAGAGCAACGGATTGGTGGTGACGACCTTGGTGACCGGGCCACCGCTCGCCGGGGTGTAGTCGGTCTTGGTCTTCTCCCCTGCGATGTCCGTAGATTCGATCACCCGACCATGTCCGTCATAGGTCGCGGTGGACGTCTCCCGGTAGGTACGGGTACCGCCGGTGAAGCTTTCGATCGTCTGGACGGCGGTCAGCGTCCCCCTGGTGGGCGCGACACCGTAGGCCTGCTTGTCGAAGCTGAAGAGGGTGTCCGCAGTGATCTTCTTGTCCGACGTCGGCTCGGTTGCGCAGGTGCCTGCCCATCCGTGACTGCGCTTGACCGGAGTGAGTAGCCAGTTGGTGCCGGTGGTGTTGCGGCCGTACTCGGTCTTGACACACCGTTCATCGCCGGTCTTGGTGTCGTCTCCACCCTCGTCGACGCTGGTCGCCATGCCGTAGCTGTCAAAGGTGGTGGTAGTGGTGGTTCGCCTGATCCCGGTGTCGGTGGCAAGCCGGTTCCGGACGGTCTGCACCCGGGCATACCGCGCCTCGGCGTTAGGGGTTCCAGCACGTGTCGCGGTCGGTGGGTCCGAGCGCCACATATCGTGCACCGATCCGGCGATGATCGTGTCGCCGAGCCAGGTCAACTGTTCCCGAGGCGTACCCGCATAGTGTT
This sequence comes from Micromonospora sonneratiae, assembly GCF_042679305.1. Classification (NCBI taxonomy): domain Bacteria; kingdom Bacillati; phylum Actinomycetota; class Actinomycetes; order Micromonosporales; family Micromonosporaceae; genus Micromonospora; species Micromonospora sonneratiae. The sequence continues at coordinate 66,757 of NZ_JBHTMP010000005.1, forward strand.
CGTAGTCATTGGCTGCGCCGCCTTCGCGGCCCTGCACCGTGGTCGTACGCGTAGCGCCATTGGCCAGCTTGTCGCCGTACATGCCACGGAAGTAGAGGGTTTCCGTCTTGGTCCGGTCCGCCCCGTCACCCACGTAGGTGACCACCGATGGGTATCCGCGCCACTGCGACCAGGTCATCCGGTCATCCGGGGCGAGCCCGTTGTCCTCATCGTGGTGCCACAGCGGCTGGTTGTCCGGGTTCAGGTACTCGTATGCCGTACGCAGCGGTTGGGAACCACCGGTGTGGTCGATCTGTTGAACCTCGGTCACGACGTACTTGTGGAAGTAGTCGGTGATCGGATCGGTGTAGGTGGCTGGAGTCCACTTGACCGGGTAGCAACGCAGGTTGTTGTTGTCCAGGGCGCTCGAGGTCGGCATCGTGCCGCCCCTGGCGCATTGTGGGCCGCTGTACTCTACGGCGATCTCGCCACCGGTCTCCAGCCTGATGGAGTTGACCCGCCACCAGTTCATCGCCAGAGCCCAGTCGCCACCTGTGGCGTCGACTCGGTTCTGCTTTTGAATACCGGCGAAGGTCACCTCAGGTGCTGCCAGGGTTGTGCCGTTGAGGCCCCGGTGCGTAATCCCCTCAAGCCAGAGTCCGGCACGCGTCCCATCACCCGGGTCCGGAAAGGTGTGCCGCAACGTCCAGGAATCCACCGACTGGTAGGAAGACGAGGACGCCTTCCAGACCTTGGTGGTAACCACCGTCAGCCGCTTCGAAGTCCAGAAGGTCGGCGAGCCGACCAGGCACTGGTTAGTGGACTTGCACTCCTGGTCCCACGGGGTGTCGGGCCAAGTGGTGGCATCCTTGGTGCTGCAGTTCGACAGGCAACGGTCAGCGTTGGTGAACTCCAACCGGGCTGGCGCGTTCTGCACATATGGGCTGGTCGCTGAATACTCGGTACCATCGCGATTGTCGGTGCCGTAATCGATGCGCTCCAGATAAGCATCTCGGTCGTAGGCTACCGGGGCTTGCAGGTTTTTGTTCTTGGCGTAGTAGTTGGTCTCCTTGGACCACCACAGCGACATGGTGTTGCCATGCACGTCCTGGACATAGTCCAGGTTCCATCGCCATGCCTGCTTCTTTCCGCCACACTCCGACGCGGCAAACGTGCTCTGATAGCACGGTTCGCCGGGGTGGTTTCCAAAGACCGGAACGGTCAGCACGGAGTTCGTCACCGGTCGCCCGGTGGACCAGCCGGGAAGTTGGTGCCGACCGAACCAGTACTGCGTGCCGTTGGCGGTGGTGACCTTCCAGTACTCGTTGTCGTTGTCGCCGTTGTTGTATGCCGGGGTGGTCAGCAGCTCGATCTTTGAACCGTCTTCCCTCCGCGGATGCCACTTGCCGTCGGTCCCCTTGAGAAGTTCAACGGAGGATCCGTTGAGGGAGAGAGTGGCGTTGTCCGGGCCCCAGCACAGGTCGCCGGTCTCGACGCTGTTGTTGGCGCTGCCTTCCATGTCATCGCTGCAAGCCTTGTAGCGACGCTCGATGAAGCCCGGCGAATAGTCGAAGCCTTCTCCGATCGGACCGGGCTGGTTGTTGGTCGCTGCCTGCCGGCCATCCACCGACTGGGATGAGTAGGAGAGGCCGACGCTTGGAGCAGGGCCACCAGGGCCGGGCGGCACCCGCATCGGGTACGACCACTGGAAGCCGCCCGTTGCGCCTCCATGGCTCCATGACGAAGACGGTGCAAGGCTGGATGCGCTGAAGTCACCTGCCCCACCGGAGGTGCCTGCTGTCAAAGCGATCATGGTGCCGGCCGCCGCAGCCTGCACCGTCGCCGAGACCGTGTGGGTGCGGACGTTGTTGCGAGAATCCAACGGTACGAGCGCACAGCCCGACGCATCTGACGACGTCGTCACGCATTCGGGCACCTGTACCAGACGCAAGCGCGAACCCCAGTCCGCGCCATAGGCCGTGGCGAAGGTAGCGTAGTCCACCGCGACCTCAACCTGCCCCGGCGAGGCCTGTCCATCTGTACGCCCCACGCGCAGCAGCAGGCCCTGTACCCCGGCAGCTGCGGTCTTCTCCTGTGACAGCAGTTCGACTCGCACCTTGGCTGGGCTAGCCGAAGCCGCAGACCGGGTAGCCCCCGATGCCGCTACCGATCGGACCGTCACTGGCAGTGACCCGGCCTGCAGTGGCGTCCCGGCTTCCGCCGTGCGTGCACTGGTAGCCGCCGATGCCAGATCCACTTCAGCGACCGCCGCCGCTGGCCACACCGGTGCGGGCCGCTTGACCTTCGCCGCTGCATCCGCCGGATCCAGACCCGGCTTCGTAATCTTGACCGGTTTTACCGGTACCGAGTTGTATCGCTGCGCAGCTAGACGCTCAGTTGGTGCAGCTGCCTGAGCTTGCGCGGGCAGCTGACCGACAAGCGTGCCAGCCAGCACCACCAGCGTCCCGATCGCCAGAATCCGTTGACTCGCGACCTTGGATCTGTCCATCAGCGATTTACGTCGCCACTGACGGGCCGACCGGCCGTGCCTCACCATTCTCATCGTTGCCTTCCATCCTGTTTGAGGGCGAGCCGAGCCGGTCGGCCTCGACTACTGATCGTCATTGGTCGTTTCCTACGCAGCGCTCGAGTGGTTCGGTGCTGTAATGGGAGGTCGGCCACTCAGGGCCACGCTAAAGCGTGGCCAAGAATCAGGGTTCATTGGCTAGCGCCAGGATGTCGGCGTCCGAAAGCACACCCACCCATGCCCGCACCCGGTCCACCGCACCCTCGACAGACGAGCCACTGTCCGAATGCCCTATTCGGAAGGTACCGCCAGCCTGCCACCTCGTCGGAATTCCAGACGTCGTGGCCACCAGCACACCATTGACATAGAGCTTTATCTCAGCCCTTACAGCGTTGTATGTCGCGGCCAGATGCACCCAATCATCCAGGCTGGGTGTCCCGGACCATTTAGCGGTGTAGTACGTCGAGGTTGAAAGCAGGTCCGTGTCCGGCAGAACGATTGCCCAACTTGCCGGAGACGTATTTTGGCGCTGAAGATAGAACGCGCAGCGCTCTACCCCGCATTGCGAAACCACAGTCGGGAAGCTCCCGAAAGCTGTCGGCTTCACCCATGCTGAGACAGTGTATGAGTCGTCGGTACGCAACACCGGCCCATCAGTTTGCGCCATGCCCGACAAGCCATCAAAGCAAAGGGCCAGTGAGTAGTTGTAACCATTTTCGCACCACTGTGCGGACGGCGAGTCAGTCAACGTAAGCGACCGCCGATAGGGCGCGTCGTCCGTCACCTGCCGAGGTGCCTCCTCATCGTAGTCTTCCATCTCCCACTGGCCGGCTAGGACAGGGGCAACGAGCGGCTGCAGGTCCAGATCGGGATCGATGACTCGATCCCACAAACGGATGTCATCGATGTCGCCGTGAAAATAGTTGCCCTCAGTGTCGTTGTAGCGCACTCGGCCGATTTGCATGATCGCATCTGATGCCCATAGTGAACCTAGCGGCTGTGTGTTCACCAGCGCACCATCCACATAGATGCGAATTTGCTTGAGACCCGCATCGTATACGCCCGCAACGTGTTGCCATGCTTTGATGGCGGCAGGTTGTGGAGATGAAACGGAGGTGCGTACATGTGTCAGGTTGTCGGCGGAAAATGTGTGGAACCACCACAGGCCATTTTTGTCGCGCTGCAACTTCCACGGCCCGTTGTGCGCGCCACTCGGCCCGACTACTGCGGCAAAGGTACCACTCTGGAAGGGACGGGCCCACGCCGCAACGCTGAAGCTTCTCGACCAGTCGATTGACGGTGATACAGCAGTGGCCCCATATTCGTCCACCCCGTTGAACCAGACCGCCCTGTCCCGACCATTGGCCTCATGGTTGCCCAGCGAACGGCCATCAGCCCAGGTCGGCCCGTTCACGAGGGTCACGTCCGGGCCGCCTACCGGCGACGTACGTAGCGTCCAGCCGCTGCCTTCGTTCAGAGACCACACAGCCTTGGGCGCGGTCGCCTCGCCGACGAGAAAGACGTAGTCGTACGGGTCCGATCGGTTGCCGGCCTGATCCCTAGAACGGACGGTCAGCACGTTCGCGCCAATGTGCGTCGGGGTTACCCATACGGTGGCCGCACCGCCGGGGTTCGCCGCAGGCACAGTCATTTCCATGCCACCGTCGAGCTGGTAGACATAGTCATATACGTCTGGGTCGCCGCCGGCACCCAACGTGAACTGGCCGGAGAATCCGAGGGCACCACGCAAGTCCTGATTCGTGCCGCGTGGCGGTGACTCCAAGTACATTCCGTCGGCCGGCGTCACGCTTGGGATCGCACCGGGCGGTGTGTCGTCGTTGTCGAACTCGCACCAGGGCGAGAGGCCGGATGCTCCACCCAACGTGTCAAGGGTCTGCACCTGCCAACGGAATCGACCGGTGACGTTGGAGGAGAACTGGATCTCGGCATTGGTCCCGTGGACTACCCCGGACTTGGTCTGCGGCCAACCAGTTATGCCCACCCAGGCCGATCCATCCCACTGTTGCACCGTGAATACACCGGACAGCTTGCCGCCGTTCGTACCGTCCGGATCGGTCAGTTTCGCCTTGAGCCATGGGCTCTTCGAGCGGACCACGGGCCGGTCGGTACCCGTCGCACACGGTTGTCCTGCGGCGGTGTAATCAGCATGGATGGCGAGCTGCGCGGCCGTTGGAGTGCTTGGCGGAGTGTTGTACTCGACTGTCAGCTTGGTTGCTCCTGCGTCGAACTTCTTCCACCACGTACTGGTTGACTCGGACGAGCCGTCAGATTGTCGCGTCGACAGTGCCAGCGTGTAGCTGGTCTGTCCTCGCGCCGCGATCACGTCGTTCTTGAGTGCAGTCGCAGCGAACTCCATCGGCTTGTTTGGCTGTGGATCATTAGGGCAACTCGGCGCGGCCGGTGGTTTGTGTGCGTTTCCGGACAACTCTTGGAGGTGCTGCTGAAGGTTCGGGCCGTCCCAGGTCTGCTTACCCGAACTCGTCAATGCCGCTGTACGCCACAGGTTTACCGGGCTGGCAGTGCAGGAGTAGGAGTGCGTCATCGTCGTCAAAAACTTGACGTTAGAAATCGTCTTGCCCGACAAGCCAGTCAGATTGAAGGCAAAAAACGACCGGTAGATGCCTGACCCGTCCGGGTTTGAGCCGACTCGGACAATGCCATCGTCCCTGGTAGCACCGGTCGAACCCGCGTACCCCCAGCGGGTTTTGTTGATCGTCGAGAAGGGATCAATCATCACCGGGTAGGTGGTGTCCGCCCCCCTCAGCAACGCAAGATCTGGTTCGATAACCAAGTCAGCACCCTGCACGGAGGTCGGCAGTTCCGCCTTACGGGACATGTCCGGCACCGCGTGCTCGACTGGGTCCTCGGCAGCCGAGTCCAGTGTGCGAGCCGTCTGCTGACCGATACCCGATGAATCCCACATCAACGCACTACCCGCCGACAGCACCACGTCGCCGGCCGGGTCCACCACTTCAAAACCACCACCAGTACGGCTGCGGGCTGTAAGTGCAGACGTAGACAACTGGAAGGCCAATCGTTCCAAAGCTGGATTCGCTGCCGCCTCAGGTGTCCGAACTACCAGCACCCATGAAAACCCGTCGGTCGCCGACCTTAGCTGCAGGTCAACACCTGTCAGCACGGACTCGTAGATTGCGGTTTCGCCCACGAGCCGAGGCGCAGGCAAAACCGTAGGCCAGAACATCGACAGTTGACCACCGCCAACCGACGCGATCACCGCCGGCCCCGTGCCCCCCGCAGAGAACTCCACATCGACCAGGGTCGCGACTGGGGCCACGCTTCCGTCCAGAGACTGACGAAGCGAGGTGTCGATTTGACGCCATTTTCCGTTCTTGGCCGTCCAACGTGGTACGGCGTACGACTCGTACTTCAGTGTGCCCTGCGGCGTCGCCACAGTCCTAGCGGTCTCCGATTTCGATCCGACCACCTCGATCGGAGTACCCAACCGCTTCGCCGCGTCCAACGCAGCATCCTCGGCCGCTGCAGCCTCCGCAGCAGTTGGCGACATCGGCGAGGCCACAGCCGGAGATACGACCAGCCTCGGCTGCACCGCCGTGCTCATCATCGCGGCCAGCACTGCAAGGCCGATACCGACCACCCGTCTCCGGGCTTGCCTAACTCCAGATCGGCCTCTCACGCCAGCCCTCCCATATCGATCAAGGAGCCGACCGTAGAAGGCGAAGATCGTCACGTCAATAGGTGATGCGCCAACTACTTTAAGCAACATTCACTGCGGGCATCTGACCAGGGACAACGAGTGCCATAGATACAGTCAGTTACATGAAGGACGCCCACCTGCTGACCCACGTCAACCAGGCCCCCATTCACCACCTCCAGCTGCCCGCCGACCGGAGAACTACCGACGCCCCCACCGAAGGCAGCCCGCGGACATGCGAGTTGACCAACATCTATCTAATTGGCCGCTCGGCAAGCACCCCGCCATCCGAGCCTGAGCGCAGCACGCCCCTGGTAGCACATGCAGTGGGCCAAACAATCCTCGTCAAACCGCGCGTTTTGCGCGCAAATGAAACATCGCAGAGCAGTTGGAGCTAGAAATGGCTCCCACGAAGGCGAATGAGACCAGTTTCTACCGAGAGCGCCCCGACCAGTGGGACCGCATGGCCGTGCGAGACACGCGTCGAGGACAGCATGAAGGCACCAACTATGAGCACGCCGGTAAGGATCAACCGGCCCAACGTCGTGGAAGCCCCCGCTGCAGACCCGGCCCGTCTCGACCTCATCCCAAACCATCGAAAGACATGGTTAATTAGTCCTCTTTGCTTTCTCCCAATTACTGCGCTTGAACCTGATCGTAGCGCCAGCGCGGCAGCGATCGGACCATCAAAAAGCGCATCAACCCTGGTCCGTTGATAAGCAGCTCGTCAAAGTGAAGATCCTGACAGCGTAGGAGATGGCGCCGCTCCACCTCCTACGCATCGAGGTTGGCCCACCGACCAATGGCCGGCCAATCATCAGCAGAGTAGAGATCTTCGTTCACTGAGTCAGGTGCCGGACTAGCCTCAACGATCAGTTGCCAAAGGAGTCAGGCGATAGTCGCAACTTCGGCGACATCAAGGCCAGCCGCACAGGCGGAAATTGCATCGAATTAGGCAAATGCAAACGCTTGGCTGGAGAATGCCGCCGTTCACCTTCTCGGCAATTTCCCTGTTCTGACAGTCGACAGTTTGCATCTCATCTTCGATATCGAAGAGGTCGACAATCCATCCCGGCAGTCGACGACACATATCAGGGCCGGCTGCAACGGTGAAACACCTGGTGGATGACGACTTCGAAAGGCTTTCCGGCCGGACCGACCACTGGTCGAGTTGCCATTGATCACTCACCGGCCATGTCCCTCCTCTCGCGCAGGAGGCGACTACTTGCCTGTCTGCCGGCTGCACCGATGCGGAGATCTGTCCTACTTGGATAGCAAATTGGCAGCCACCAGTCTGTCTATGTGACACTCGTTGGGTGACGTTGCCTCCGCCGCCGGGCGTGCCGAACTATCCGGGCGCAACCCCACCAGACCCCAGCATGGCCACACCTCCTGGCTATCCGGGCGCAACCCCACAGGACCCCACGGCACCACTGCCCGGCTATCCGGGCGCAGCCGCACCCGATCCCGGCATGGCCACGCCCCCCGGCTATCCAAGCTATCCGGGTATGCCCTCACCAGATCCCGACATGGTCCCACCCCCCGGTTACGGCACGATCCCGCCAGACCCCAGCATGGCCCCGCCGGCGGTGCCTCCGAAGAAGGGCAACACCCCCCTCATCATCGGCGTGGTCGCCGGCGTACTGGCGCTGTGTCTGCTCGGGATCTGCGGCGTCGTAGTGGCCGCGGTGACCGTCTTCAACGACAAGGACAGCCAGCGGAATCAGGCCGGGGGTTCCTCCCTGCCCACCCCGTACGAGACGAAGTACGACCCGCCGAACGTCGAGAGGACGACGTACTCGCCACCCGCCGACGTGACCACGACCAAGGCACCACCCCCGCCGCCGGCGAAGATCGGGCAGTGCATCGTCGTCAGCGAGAGCGGGTCCTTCCAGGGAATCGGCAACTGCAACGGCACCCGTGGCACCTACCGGGTTGTTTCGGTGGACTACGAACAGAACACCTGCGCCGACAGCGAATCCGGGTACATCACGGAAGATGGTTACCGGATGTGCCTGGAACTTCACCTGGTGCGCTTCTACTGCTACAAGTTCCCGAAGGGTCGTGGCTGGGTCGTCGCTGCGTCGGCCTGCAAGGCGAAGGGTACGGTCCACGTCATCGACATCGTGCCCGGCGCCTCCAATGGCAACCGGTGCACCCGGAACTACAAGTGGAACCGCTGGTACCGGTTCACGCATCCGACCGTCGTCTACTGTGTCATGCAGTACTAGCCGTTGACGGATTGCCGCAGAATGCGTCGATAGTTCCAACGTCTCGACTGGCGGGTACCCCGGCCCAGAGGTTCAGCGCGGCCACCAGGTCGGTGCTGTCACCGACCTCACCGGCCCAGCCGACGTAGCCATCGGGTCGCACCAGGACAGCATCCGCGCCGAGTTCTCCGTGGACACCGACGTGCCGGACCCGTCCAGACCACGCATCGACAATCGTGGCGAACTCCGCTCCGTCCGCCGATGTCAGCAGTAGCCCTCGGCCCTCGTGCAGCAGCCGTCCCACCCGAACCCGCCCGTCCGACGTTTCCAGATCAAGATCCGGCATCCGCCGCCCGAGCAGGGTATGCGGCCTGCCGGGCAGTTCGTATCGGATGTCGAGACCGGAGATCATGCCGGCGATCAGCCGGTTGGCCTCCGGTACGCGTAGGAGATCGGAGACGATGTCACGTAGCGCGAGGTTCTCCTCGTCATGGACGAGCAGCACCGCCTGTGCCCGGGTGTTGGCCAGGACTCGCGCCGCCACCGGGTGCCGCTCCGCGTGGTAGGTGTCGATCAGGCCATCCTGCGCCCGGCCGTCGATGACTGCGGCGAGTTTCCAGCCCAGATTGAAGGCGTCCTGGAGTCCGAGGTTGAGTCCCTGACCGCCCATCGGTGAGTGGATGTGTGCGGCGTCGCCGGCCAACAGGACCCGACCATGCCGATAACGTTCGACCTGGCGGGAGGCATCGGTGAACCGGGACGCCCAGCGGATACCGGTGAGTTCGACACCCGGCCCGGCGGTGTGGCGCAGCGCCCGCCCCACCTCCTCCTCGGTAATCGGAGTGTCCCGGGAAAGTTGCTGCTGCTCGGCCCCGTAGAACAGAAACCGGTGTACGCCATCGCCGATCGGGGCCAGGTAGCCCTTTCCAGTCCTGTCCGGCGTCATCACCGGCAGGTTCCAGGTCTCCGGTACGGCGCCGTCCGGGTCGGCCAGCGTAATGTCGGCGACCACCGACAGCAGCCGCCCGTCCAGACCGGGGAAACCGATCCCCAGCAGCTCCCGGACCGTGCTTCGGCCGCCGTCACAGGCAACCAGATAACGACCTTTCAGCCGTACGTCATCACCGGCCGGATCGTGCAGCGTCGCCTCGACGCTGTCGCCGTCCTGGGTCAGGGCCGTCACCTCGTACCCTCGCAACACCTCGATTCCCAGCGGGCCGAGCCGGTCCTCCAACAGCGCTTCGACCCGCCCCTGCGGGATGCCGATCATGTACGGATGCCTGGTGTCCCAGGCGGTGAAGTCGAGTCGTAGCCCGGCGAAGTGCCCAGCCGGCACCAGCTGGATCGCCCGGTCCATGAGCGGATCGAGGAGACCGCGCATGTCGAGCACTTCCGCCGACCGGGGCTGTATGCCGAGCGCCTTGGACTGGCCGCTGCGCTGCTTCAGTCGTTCCACCACGACCGCGCGTACCCCGGCCAGGCCGAGCTCGACGGCCAGCAGGAGACCGGTGGGACCGGCGCCAACGATGATCACTTCGGGGTTCTTCACTGGTCCTCCGTCCGACATGGCCGGTACGCGATCGCCGGCCGAGGCAAGACGGTAGAACCACAGGTGTCACTTTCCGCAACGATACTGACGAGGTGACCATGATCCGCACCGTCGTCCTTGTCGGGTTGTTCTCGGCCAGGGTCCGCGACTACCAGGACCAACTCGACGCACTGGACGCCCAGGTCACCACGCTTGGCGTCCGGGTACATGCCCGCTTCGTCCAGCGCAGAGGCGTCTCTGCCGGTGGGGTGCGACTGTTGTCCTCGCCACTGTCCCGCCGCTTCCTCATCGGCACCGGAAAGCTGGCGCAGGTCGCTGCGGCCTGCGCATCCGCTGACATCGACGCGATCGTGTTCGTCAACGAGCTGACCGCGTACCAGCGCAGGTGGCTGTCGGCCCGGTTCGGACGCCCGGTTCTCACCCGGACCGACGTGGCACGATCAACCTCGGCCCTGACCGTACCGGCTCGACCCCGACGTCTCAGCACCGACAGAACGGCGAAACCCAACCGGCATCGCCGATAGCACCAAGACGCTCACGTGCGAGAAACAGCAGGTCACAAGCACTGTGGTACGGCCGTACGCTGGTATGGTCTGCCGAGTGTGGCCCGCCCGGCGACTGCACGGTGACTCCCGGTCGTCACGGTGGCTTCCCGTCGTCGGCGACGGAGAAGGAGACGCACCATGGCTCGAATAGCGATCATCGGTGCCGGGGTCGGTGGGTTGGCCACGGCAGCCCGGCTGGCCGCCACCGGACACGAGGTCACCGTCTACGAACGCTCGGACGTGGTCGGCGGAAAGCTCGGCCGCTGTTCGCGGGAGACGCCGGTCGGGACCTTCCGCTTCGACACCGGTCCGAGCCTGCTCACGTTGCCGCAGGTCTTCACCGACCTGTTCGAGGCCACCGGCGCGAAGCTGGACGAGTACGTCGACCTGGTACCGCTCGACCCGATCGTCCGCCACGTCTTCCCGGACGGCACCCGACTCGACTCCTGCGCCGACCCGATGGAATTCGCCGACCGGATAGGTACGGCATTCGGCGACGCGGCCTCGCTCGACTGGCAACGGCTGTGGCTGCGGGCCGAACGGGTCTGGGACGCCTCGTGGCGGGACATCCTGCGTAGACCGATCGACTCTCCGCTGTCGCTGGCCCGGTTGGCCTGGCGACTGGGTGACCTGGCGGCCATCGGGCCGGGTCGTACCCTGCGTGGCCTGGGTCGCCGCCACCTGCGCGACCCCCGACTGCGGATGCTGCTGGACCGGTACGCCACCTACACCGGGGCCGACCCCCGCCGGGCACCGGCCGCGCTGGTCGCCGTGCCGTACGCCGAACTGGCCTTCGGTGGTTGGTACCTGCGCGGCGGGCTGGGCACGCTGGCCGACGCGCTGCTGTCCTACTGTCTCGACCTGGGCGTGGTCGTGGAGACGGGCACCACGGTCACCCGCATCGACGCGGCCGGCGGCCGGGTGCACGGCGTACGACTGGCCGGGGCCACCGCCCCGGCCCGGGCGGACGTGGTGGTGGCCAACGTGGACGCGGTCACCGTCTACCGGGACCTGCTGCCCACCCCAGGGCGACTCACCGGGCTGGCCGACCGCAGTCTCGCCGGTTTCGTCCTGCTGCTCGGCGTACGTGGATCGTCCGGGCTGGCCCACCACAACGTGTTCTTCCCCGCCGACTACGACGCCGAGTTCGATGCGGTCTTCGGCCACCCGGGGCGGGGTGTCCCGGCCCGGCCGGCGCTCGACCCGACGGTATTCGTCACCGTGGCCGACGATCCACAGGTCCGCCCGGACGGGCACGAGTCCTGGTTCGTGCTGGTCAACGCCGCCCGCCAGGGGCGGACGATGTCCAGTGTCGACTGGCGTCGGCCGGGGCTGGCCGAGGCATATGCCGACCGGATCCTCGACGTGCTGGCCGACCGGGGGGTCGACGTACGCGACCGGCTGGTGTTCCGGGAGATCCGTACCCCGGCCGACCTGGCCTCGAACACCGCCGCCCCCGGCGGAGCGATCTACGGTACGGCCGGCAGTCTGCTCCGTCCAGCCAACCGGGGGCCGGCGCACGGCCTGTTCCTGGTGGGCGGTTCTGTCCACCCGGGCGGCGGCCTGCCGATGGTGACCCTGTCCGCGCGGATCGTCGCCGATCAGATCGGCCCGGTCTAGCTATCGGTCCGGTCTAGCTATCGGTCCGGCCAACACCGGGACGGTGCCGTCCGGCTCACTTGAGGTACCAGGACTGGTTCGGCTGGCCCATACAGGGCCAGAGCACGATCGGCGTGCCGTCGGTGGTCCGCCCGTCGTAGGCGTCGAGGCACTTGCCAGCTCGGCGGCTGGTCAGGTCGTCGGCGTCGTTGAGATGGAACTGCTGCCCCTGCGCACCGTTGCAGTCGAACATCGAGACCTTGGTCAGGTTGTCGGTTCTGCCGTAGGGAAGGTCCAGGCACAATCCACCGGCACGGATGGTGCCGTCGGGCCAGAACTCCCAGCGCTGGTACAGCGACTTGTTGCAGCTCCGCAGCACCAGTGACACACCGCTTCCGCCGCCGGTCAGACACTTCCCGGAGCCTCCGTTGACCAGTTGACCGAGCCGGAGCGGCTGGTTCGTGGTCTTCGACGACCCCGACCTGGTCGGCTTCGGCCCAGCGGTAGTTTCCCTCTCCGGCTCGGAACCGGCGCTGGCCGTGGGCGACGAGGTGCCGGCGGGAGCGGACGGCATACCTGGCATACCGGCCGGAACCGACGGCGCACCTGTCACCGTCTGCTCGGCGCTGGTGTTCGCCTGGCCATCATCCGCTCCATTGGACCTGAGCAGTGGCAGGGCCACGACCAGCAGGCCGGCCAGCAGACAGCCGCATACCCCGATCGTTGCCAGTCGAGCCGGCCGGGCCCAGCGGCGGCGGGTGGCCGGTGGGGCCGGATCGGTGGTCGACGCGGCGGGATCGCTGGGCACACCCGGCGCTGTCCCCTGCCCGGCAAGGCCGGTGATCGCCGGATCCGACTCCGCCCACGGATCCACCGCTGGCATGGTCGTGGAATGCGGCTCGTTGGGCCTGGCCGAGTCGTCAGCGGACACGGTCTTCTCTCCTGTACGCAAAAAGGATGCTGGACAAGTCGGCACGCCGTGCGGTTCCGGTGGCGACCGGCGTACGCCGACGTGGATCATCCTGCCCTGTCCCGATTACCGGACTCATTCGGTACCGGCCATTGCGGACATTCCCCGCTGTCGGCAGCCCGACCCGCCCCGCTCAGCCCGACAATTCGACGGCGGGCCGCCGGAACCCGGAACGTCGACCCCCCTGACCGAGGTCGAGCTGGGCGATGGGGACAACCAGGGCAGGCGACCTGTAATCATCGACGGATGGCAAACGGGTCATCGATAACCGCCAGGCCGCTACGGACCCGTGTGGTCGACGGAATCACGGCTGGAACGGTCACCGCGCTGGGTGTCGCTGTGGCTGTGGCGAACGTCGCCGACAGCGACTGGGGTTCGTCCGGGGTACCTGCCGCAGTGGCATTGGTGTCCGGACTCATCACCACGGCAGTGCTAGCCGCAGTGGTCCTCGTGCTGGCGTTCCGGGGACGACGTCAGAACTCGCACCTGCTCGTGCCGCTCGGGTTCATCGTGGTCGTTCCGTACGGGATCTCGCTGGGCGGCCCGGCCCGGAGTCCCTGGGTGCTCGCGCTCCTGTGGGCTGTCGTCGCGATCGTGACGCACACGGCGCTGGCCGTGGCAGCCCGCCCCTCAGACATCCGACGGAGCCTGGCGGCGGCAGGGATGACAGTCGTCGCGCTGGCCGGTGCCGTGGTCATCGAAAGGGCCAGCCAGGTCTCCTGGCGAGCCGACCGTTTCCGTGCCGTAGGCGTACCCCTGGTGATCCTGGACGTCCCCGGTTTCCAGCCGAAGCGGGCCGGTGCCGGCGAGTACAGCATCCATGTCATCCTCACTGATCAGCCAGGGTCGAGCGACCGGGCCGAACGCAGCATCGGTGTCACGATCGAGGCCACGTCCGGTCGCGCATCAGCGTGCACCGACGCCACCGAACCGGTTCTTCCCCAGGCGAGGCGTGGTGAACCGCGAACCGTGGTGCTGCTGTGCCAGTTCGCCCCGGCCTTCGACGTCACCGTGGTCGCTCAGCCGTACCACCTCGATCGACGAGCATCGGCCGCGTCGCCATGGAGCATCGACCCCCTGGTCCAGCAGATGAAGTTGCGCCCGGTCAGCGCCGAGGAGTTGGCCCGGCTGCTCCCGACGGAGAACTGGGAACCCGACTGAGGCGCACGTGCTCGACGAATCGTCGCTTCCTACCGTGGTCAGCGTACGTAGTCGCTGAGCAGTGCCGGGGTGAGTCCCGCCTTGTGGATCGCGACGAGTGCGGCGATGAAGTCCTCGACGAACGCCGGCCGGAAGTGCATCAGCAGGATGTCCCCGGCCTGGACCGTCTTGCCCCGCTGGTAACGGACCTTGCCCTCGTGCACCGTCTCCGTCCAGAAGAAGCCCGCCTTCATGCCACAGTCGCGAGCCGCCCTGAGGGTGGTGGCGTCCTTGTTGCCGAAGGGTGGCCGGAAGAACACCGGTCGACGGCCGTACCAGTCGCCGAGCTTGTCGGCCGAGCCACACAGTTCTCGACGTTGCAGGTCGTACGACTTGCCACGCAGGGACGGGTGGCTGATCGTGTGCGCCTCGATGGTCACCCGGTCCGACTGGAGTTGACGGAAGTAGCCGGGGTTGTCCTTGATCGAGTCGATGGTCAGGAAGAGCGTCACCGGCACACCCGCTGCCGCCAGCAGTTCCCGCGCCTCCGGGTGTTTCACCCAACCGTCGTCGATGGTTATGAACGCCACCGGCTGCGTCGTGGGGATCCGCGAGTACCAGGCCGCGCTGGGTCCATCTGGCACGGTCACCGGTTGCGGGGCCGGCGGGGCCGGGAACCGTGGCAGCCGGGCCGCGTACCTGCCGGTTGGCTGGGTCGGGGTGGGGGTGGCGGCGGTTGGTTCCGGACTGCCGCTGGCACCTGACTGGGCGGGGGCGGAGGGCACCGCCCGTGCCATGATCCGGTCGACGGGTGCCCACGGCACCCCGGAAACCACCACGACCGCCACCAGTACGGCGACTACGACCGGCGCGATCCGCACGTACCAACGGCTGCGCAGTCGCCGCCACAAACCCTGCTCTGACCCGGCATCGCTATCGCGAGATTGACTCACGTGCCGACTCTAGTGGTGGCCCCCGTCAACTCATCGAGGCGGGGGCCGAGTCGATTCAAAAGGTCGACGAGGATCGCCGCCGCACGACAGTCCATGCGGAACACCTGCCGCTTGGCCACGTGCAATACGGCAGCGGGTCAACATCCGGAAAAATCAGCAACCCGTGAGCCAGGCGATACCATCGCCATTATCGTCGTAGTCATAAGTGTCGACGTTGCCCGAGAAGACCCAGCCATGAACATTGGTTCCGTCCAGTCGGGCGTAGTACCAATAGTTGCCGTACGAGTTGTGGTATCCACACCAGAGCCAGAGCTTCTTGCCGGCGCCGATTTCGAGATTGTGTTGACATTCAGCGTACGGACCAGTTCGCATGTGCGTCATACGGTTGGAGATGAGGTAACCTTCGCCGTTTCTCGTGGGAGTCCACCCGCAGTAGGCCTGGGCTGGCGAGGCGACCACAGCGGATCCGAGGAGCGCCACGATTGTGGCTACGAAGGTGACAAATATCCGTCGCACGGGGTGCAGGCGTTGCACTTTTGGCATCTTCTCCCCTTTTTTACTTGAGTTTTGCGTCCGCCATCTTGCATCACACAGTCATGACCGTCAACTCCACAACTGGCCCGTTTTTCCGACGCACAGCTTGACCAGCGCACTCACGGTTCGGGCCAGTTCGTTCGTCTCAATACGTGATCGCAATAGCGGCATTGCAGTGCCGTCGAGGGAGTTGGTGCGACGTTCGCCTTCCCGGCGGTGACGCCTCAGACCAGGGAACGACGGACGACGGTCAGCAGCTGGGCCAGGCCGAACGCAGCCAGCAGAATCCACACCGCCGACACCACCGTGATCGTGCCGGCCGCCAGATCCGGCTGGATCAGGCCGGTCACCCCGGCGGCCAGCAGCCCGACCAGCGCAACCGAGACCCGGGTCGGGCGCTCCCCGGCAGTGACCGTACCGATCTCCTTCATTCCCGCCGAGACGGCCCGGGCCCGTACGTATTCGTGCAACCAGGACAGTGCCCCGGCCGCCACGACCAGGATCCCCGGCGCGCCCACGAGCCAGAAGGCGACCAGCCAACATCCCTCACCGAACCGGTCCGCCAGCGAGTCGTAGACGTACCCGAGGCGGCTGGTGCGCCCGGTGACCACGGCCAACGCGCCGTCGACGCTGTCCGCCACCGCGGCCAGCACCACCAGCCCCGCACCGACGATCGGGCCGGTCGGCGTACGCAACACCGCCACCGGCACCGCGACGGACAGCAGTACCCCGACCACGGTCACCGCGGTCGGGGACACCCGCAGCCGGCCGAGGAGATACCCCATCTGGTACGCCATGCGTAGCCAGCCGCGCACCGTCGGAGCGGCCAGCCGGGGGTCGAACCCCCCGTGCAGCCTCGCCCAGATGACCGCGTAGTCGTCCCACTTCAGCCGTGTGCCCACCACGATTCAACCGGCGAACGGCCATTCAGGTAGCGCTGGGCCGGCCGGGGTCTACCCCCGGGTGCTGACCCGAAGGTTCTGCCAGACCTCACGCGTGGCGGTCGACCGGTTGAGGGTGATGAAGTGGATGCCCGGTACGCCTTCGTCGAGCAGGCGTCGGCACATTTCGCTGGCCTGTTCGATGCCGAGTTGGCGTACGGCCTCCGGATCGTCGGCGATCCGCTCGAACCGGGCGGCCAGCCGGGCCGGGAAGGGGGCACCGGAGAGCTGCACGGAACGCTCGATGGTGCCGATCTGGGTCACCGGCATGACGCCGGCCACGATGGGCGTGTCGCAGCCGGCCGCCGCGACCCGGTCCCGCAGCCGCAGATAGTCGTCGGCGTCGAAAAACATCTGGGTGATGGCGAAGTCGGCTCCCGCCCGACACTTACGTACGAAGTAGTCGGTATCAGTAGCAATGTCGGGTGAGCGCGGGTGCTTGTACGGGAAGGCGGCCACTCCGACGCTGAAGTCACCGGATTCACGTACCAGCCGGACCAGTTCCTCGGCGTAGAGCACCCCCTCGGGGTGCTTGACCCACTCCCCGGTCGGGTCACCCGGCGGATCACCCCGCACCACCAGGACGTTGCGTACGCCCACCCCGGCCAGTCGCCCGATGACGTGCCGCAACTCGGCGACGGAGTGGTTGACCGCGGTCAGGTGGGCCATCGGCACCAGCGTCGTGTCGGTGGCGACCCGTTCGGTCACCGAGACGGTGGTGTCCCGGGTCGACCCGCCGGCACCGTAGGTGATCGACACGAACGACGGCAGTAGCGACTCCAACTCCCGGATCGCCTGCCACAGCAGCCGCTCCCCGTCGGCGGTCTTCGGTGGGAAGAACTCGAACGAGAAGGTCGGATTGGGGGCCTGGATGAGGTCCCCGATCGCCGGATGCGAGTTGGGGAGAACCGAGGGAAGACCGAGCGCCACCCTACGACTTTACCGACCGATCACTCGAGCTCGTCGTATTCCCGTCGGGAGTCCCAACCGGTGGGCCGGGGGATGTCCTGGTACGCCGCCCGCAGCCCTCGCTCGGCCAGCCGCCGGCCGTAGCACGGCCACGTCTCGCCACAGGTACGGCAGATGTCCAGCCCTCCCGGGTCGGAGACCACCGGCACATGGTCGCGGAACAGCCGTACGGCCAGTCGCCAGGCCATCGGCCGGGGCACCCCGGCGGGTGGCTCGTCGGGCGGGTTTTCCGGGTCGAACGGCAACTCGCTCATCGGCTCGCTCCTCGCGGCTCGCTCAGATGACGTGGGTTTCCACGACAACCGCCAGCAAACCGTCGGAGCGGTACGACCAGGAGGAGCCAGCGCGGGGCCAGCCGGTGCTGGCCCCGGGGCCAGCAACCACCGAAAGGACGCGATCACCCCGCTCCGGCCATCGGTCATCAACCGACGGGGTGGCAGTGTCGTACCGCTGCGATAGGAATGGGCCAGCGCGGACAGGCCGGTTGCTGCCTGGGGGTCCCGCGTGGGGGTCGGTGTCCTGTTACCGGGGTCGCGTCCAGTCGCAGGACACCACACGTCGCCTGATGCCGCCCCACGGTGTCGAGCGGTCCGGGGGTCAGATCCGACAACGAACGTCAGCCGGAGGACTCCGATGCCGCCGCTCGACCCGTACCCCTGCACTGCCGCACCGACGCCGCTCGGTCCGATCCTGGCGAAGCTACGACTGGCCCACGGATGGAGCCAGCTCCAACTGGCCGAACGGTTGTGCGAGGCGTCCGGCGTACCGACCATCAGCCGGCACGAGGTCTCCCGGTGGGAACGTCAGCAGCGGATCCCGGGCGACTTCTGGCTGGGCTGGCTGGCCACCGTGCTGGAAACGCCCCTCGACCGACTTGCCGCAGCCACCGAAGCCGTCCGCACCGACGGAACCCGACGCAGCCCCCGGTACCGACCGGAACCGGACATCAGACGGGCCCGACAGGCGCTGCTGACGCTGGCCCACGCCTGGGTCACCGATCCGGCTGGCGCGCTCGGCCGCCTCGAACACCTGGGGCAGGTCGGCGAACACCTCGGTCGGTTCGGTCCGTTCGGGCCGCCCGCCGACGACCCCGGCCCGCCCAGCCCCGGGGCTTCCACGGCCGATCTCGCCGACCTACGCCGGCTGGACGACATCGTCGGCGGCCTCGACCTGATCCACCACGGCAGGCTGCAACTGGCCCGGGCGCTGTCCTCGCTGGCGGATTCCGGACGCGTCACCCGGCGTCGGGTGCTCCCGCTCGTCGCGGAGGCCGCGCAACTAGCCGGCTGGCTGGCGGCGGATGCCGGGGACACCGCCGCCGCGCTGACCACCTACCGGACCGCCCTGATCGCGGCGGCCGATGCCGGCGACCGGGCCCTGGCAGCGCACATCCTCGGGTCGGCGAGCCACCTCCTCACCGCCACCGGTGACCCGGACGGGGCACTCATCCTCGCCCGTACCGGCCGGCTCGGCTCCCGGCAGCGAGCATCCGCAGGTCTCCGGGCGCTACTACTGCACCGGGCCGCGCTCGCGGCGGCGGTCGGTGGTCGGCACCGTACGGCCCGCTCCGCGCTCACCGCGGCGCAGCAGGCCGCCGAGCGTCGCAACCCCGGGGCCGACCCGCCGTGGCTCTACTGGCTGGACGACGCGGAACTGACCGCGATGACCGGTCGGTGTCTGGCCGCCCTGCGTCGGCCGATGCGGGCCGAACCGATCCTCGCCCAGGCCCGGCAGCGCGCCACGTCCCGACGGGCCTCGGCGCTCTACGGTTCCTGGTTGGCCCGCACCTACCTGCAACTCGGCGAGGTGGAACAGGCCTGCGAGGTGGCGGACTCGGCGCTGCTCGACGCCGTGGCGGCCGGCTCCGCGCGGGCAGCGGTCGAGTTGGCGGCCGTACGTCGGGAGTTGGCCGCGCACCATGACGAGCCGGCGGTACGACGGCATGCCGCCCTGGTCACGGCCGCGACGCCCTACCTGCCCACCATCGCCTGTCGATCGTGACCCCCGCCCGCCCCGGACGTGCTCCAGCGACTGCCCATCACCCACGCACACGGGCCCGCGCCCTGCCCCGTTCCACGGGAAGACCAGTGTCGTAACGCCGTCTGTCGTCATGACGCGCCGGGGCCGCAACCACCTCAGCCAGGACGAGCAGCTAGCGTCATGGCGTGACCCAAGAGGCTCCTGTTTCGCCGCTGGACCGCGCCGGCCTGCGCCAACGGATCGACAAGGCGTTGGCCGACTTCCTGTCCCGGCAACGCGGTTGGCTGACCACCATCGACGACGCCCTGCTGCCGGTCGCCGAGGCGGTTGAGGCGTTCGTACTGCGCGGGGGCAAGCGGCTGCGGCCGGCGTTCGCCTACTGGGGTTACCGCGGTGCGGGCGGGGTCGACTCCGACCAGGTTGTGGCCAGCCTCGCCGCGCTGGAGTTCGTGCAGGCCAGCGCCCTGATCCACGACGATCTGATGGACCGTTCCGACACCCGGCGGGGCGAGCCGGCCGTACACCGTCGGTTCGCCCTCCAGCACCGTACGGCTGGTTGGGGTGGCGATCCCGACGGCTTCGGCGACGCGGCAGCGATCCTGCTCGGCGACCTGTGTCTGGTCTGGTCCGACGAGTTGCTGCACAGCAGCGGCCTCAGCCCGGAGACGGTGGCCCGGGCCCGGCCGGTGTTCGACGAGATGCGCACCGAGGTCACCGTCGGGCAGTACCTCGACGTGCTCACCCAGGCCACCGGGGTCACGTCGGTGGAGCGCGCCAGCAAGGTGGCCCGGTACAAGTCGGCGAAGTACACGATCGAGCGGCCGATGCTGCTCGGCGCCGCGCTGGCCGAGGCGCCGGTCGAAATCCGTACCGCCTATTCCGGCTACGGGCTGCCGTTGGGTGAGGCCTTCCAGTTGCGCGACGACGTGCTGGGGGTCTTCGGCGACCCGGGACAGACCGGTAAACCGGCCGGTGACGACCTGCGTGAGGGCAAGCGCACCTATCTTGTCGCGGCAGCCTTCGAGGACACCGATCCGGCCGGCCGGGCACTGCTGACCCGGCGGCTGGGCGACCCGGGTCTCGATGCCGCCGGGGTGGACCAGCTACGCGAGATCATCGTCAGCAGCGGGGCGCTGGACCGGACCGAACGGCGGATCGCCACGCTCACCGACACCGCCCTGGCCTCCCTGGCCGAGGTACGACTGGACAGCGAGTCCCGGCAGGTTCTGGTCGACCTGGCGATCGCGGCCACCCGACGCAAGGACTGACCCTTCGGCAGGCGCACCTTTTCACGGCGAAATCAGGACCGGTCCGGCGGATCAGGACCGGTCCGGGCCGGATGGCGACCGATCCCAACTGGCGCTGACCGGACCAGCCGGCCGGGTCGATCGGCCCATGAGATCATCAGAACGTGCCTGGCCCGTTTCACCACGTACGGCTACGGGTGGCGGGGCTCGCCGCGACCGTACTGTTGGCCGCTGGCGCCTTCGGGGCCGGAGCGCTGCCGGACGCCGACCCGGCCACCCCCAGTGTGCGCCCCGCCGAGCCACTGGCTGACTCCTGGGTCTACTGGCTGGGCCTCCTCGCCTCGCTGGCCGGCCTGGTCGTCCTCGCCGTGGCCTGGTGGCGGTTGGGCCGGGCGATACGCCACGATCCGGGCCGGATCTCGCTGCGCTGGCTGCTGGTGACCGGCGCGGTCTGGGCCGCACCGTTGCTGCTGGCCCCGCCGCTGGCGAGTCGGGACGTGTACGCCTACGCCTGCCAGGGCGCGGTGTGGCTGGACGGGTTCGATCCGTACCGGGTCGGGGTGGCGGTTGGCGGCTGCCCGTGGGTGGAGACGGTGCCACCGCTGTGGCGGGACACCACGACACCGTACGGGCCGTTGGCGGTCGCGCTGGCCGGCGCGGTGGTCGCCGTCGCCCGGGCGGTGACCGACTCCGGGGACGGCCAACTGCTCGTCTCGATCAGCCTGTTCCGGGTCATCGCACTGGTCGGTGGGCTGCTCATCGCCGCGTACGCTCCGAGGCTGGCCCGGGCCTGCGGCGTCGACCCGGTGGCCGCACTCTGCCTCGGCCTCGTCTCTCCGCTGGTCGCGGTGCATGCCGTGTCCGGGGCGCACAACGACGCACTGATGGTGGGGCTGGTCCTGGCCGCGCTGGCACTTGCGATGCGCAGCCGGACCGGGCTGAGCAACGCGATGTCCGGGCCGGTGGGACTGATGTCCGGGCCGGTAGAGCCGATTTCCGGACCGGTGGGACTGATGTCCGGACCGGTGGGACTGATGGCTGCCGGAGCAGCGCTGGGTCTGGCGACTGCGATCAAGGTCACCGCGCTGGTCGCGGCACCGTTCGTCGTCCTGCTGGCCGTGGTCAGGATCCCCGTGGTCAGGGAGCAGTCGTCACGACACGCCGACAACTCGCCGGACGTACTCCCTGATCATCGGGATCTTGGGCGGGTGGTGGCCGGCGGAGTCCTGGCCTTCGGCGGACTGTCCGTGGCGTTCGGTGGGCTGTCCCTGGTGACCGGGCTGGACCTGGGGTGGATCCGGGCGCTGCGGGACACCGGGAACCTGGTCCAGTGGACCTCCGTGCCCAGCGGTGTGGGCATGGCCGTCGGCTACCTGCTACGGCTGGCCGGCTGGCCGGAGACCTTCGACACCGCAGTCACCGCTGCCCGGGCCCTGGGCTTCGGCACGCTGGTCGCGACGATGGCGGTCCTGGTCGTACGCGCCTGGCGCTCGACCGGCGACCCGCCGACGCTGGCCCGGCGCCGGGTGCTGGCGGCCTGCGGTGCCGCCTTCGTCGCGTTGGCGCTGCTGTCCCCGGTTTTCTACCCCTGGTACGGGTTGACCGCGCTGGCCGTACTGGCCGTGGCGGTGGCCGACGTGCGGTGGCAGCGTCGGTTGGCCGGGGCGGTGCTGGTGCTCAGCTTCCTGGTGCTGCCCAACGGGCTCGGCCTGGCCACCCTGACCAAGGTGCCGGGCGCACTGCTCGACGTCGTGCTCGTCGTCGCCGTGGTGGTCCTGCTGGTCCGCCGGGCGCGACGGCGGCCGACCGGCACCTGATCAGCATGGCGAGCAGCCCCGATAAGGGGACGTCAGAACCGGTTCCGCGGGCGACGGTCACCGGCCCGTGGGGTGCGTTGCACTCCACGCCGGCCGAGCCAGACCCACACCGACAGGGTCGTCAGCACCAGGGCGAACCCGAAGAGCAGATCCTCCACCGGGGCGTGGACCAGGCGCAGACCGATGATCGCGTCCGGGTCGTACCGGACGATGTTCCGACCGGTCAGGATGCCGTTGGAGAGCAACTGGAAGAAGACGATGATCGGATAGGCGGCCCAGAAGACCGCCCGGCCCAGCAGTCGGGTCCGCAACACCACGAGATCGACCAGTACGGCACCCACCACCCCCAGCACCGCCGCCGTGGTGTACGTCACTGCTCGTCCCCGGCTGGCCAGCGGCGCACGGCCCGTACCGCCTCGAAACCGAGCACGGCACAGACCGGTACGACGATGAAGAAGAGCAGTTCGTCCAGGGGTAGCCCACCGGGTAGCAGGATCCCGGTGATCTGCTCCGGATCGAAGGTCCAGTGTCCGGCGGCGATCGCGGCGAGATCCCACATTACGAAGATCACAACGACCGGCAGCAGGGTGAGCGCCAACCGCCGCCAGCGACGCAGCACGTTGACCCGCAGTACCGGCTCTAGCCACAGGGCGCAGCCAGCGCAACCGGCCAGTACCGCAAGATAGGCGTAATTTCCCATAACGCCCGTTTGACTAGAAACCGAGCGCCTGGGCCCGACGCTTGATCTCCCTCGCCCGATCCCCGGCGAGGGCCTCGGCCGGCGTGCCGGGCAGTGTGTCGTCAGCCAGGTAGAGCCAGCGCAGCGCTTCCTCGTCGGCATAGCCGGCGTCGTGCAGCAGGTTGAGCACCCCGGGCAGGTGCTTGAGCACGGTACGGTTCGCCACCAGCTCGGCGGGAACCCGCCGTACGCCGTCCCTGCGGACCGCCAACAGCTCCCGCTCGCGGATCATCTGGTGCACCTTGCTGATGGACACGTCGAGGCGTTCGGCGACATCCGGCAGCGTCAGCCAGCCGGCCGGTTCAACAGGTACGGGTTCGGTCACCCGCTCACCCTGCCACGCCGGTCCGAACCCCGGCCAACGGGCACCCCGTACCGACGTCCCCGACGGCGCGTCCATGACCATCGGGAACACCAGCTGTGGCATCCTGTTCTGCCTTCACCCTCCGGACACATAGACTGCCTGCCGATGGACATTCAGGTCGCCGACACGTTGCTGGGTTCGCTGGTCGACGGGCGCTACCGCATTAGCGGTCGCGTGGCCCGTGGTGGCATGGCGACCGTGTACACGGCCACCGACGAGCGGTTGGACCGCACGGTGGCTCTGAAGATCATTCACCCGAGTCAGGCGCGGGACGTCCAGCAGCAGCTGGGCAGGTTCCTGGAGCGCTTCACCGACGAGGCCAAGACGATCGCCCGGCTGACCCACCCCAACGTGGTCGCCGTCTACGACCAGGGCACCCACGCCGGCCTGCCCTATCTGGTCATGGAGTACGTGCGGGGCCGTACGCTGCGCGACATCCTGGCCGAGCGGCACCGGCTCAACCCGGACGAGGCGCTGGCGATCCTCGAACAGATGCTGGCGGCGATCGCCGCCGCCCATCGGGCCGGGCTGGTGCACCGGGACGTCAAGCCGGAGAACGTCCTGGTCGCCGAGGCGCCGAGCGGTGGCATGGGCAACCTCGTCGACAGTGTGGTGAAGGTCGCCGACTTCGGCCTGGCCCAGGCCGTGGAGGCCAGCGCGGACGACGAGGCCGGGAGCCAACTGCTGGCGACCGTGGCCTACGTCGCCCCAGAACTGGTCACCGACGGGCGGGCTGATCCCCGTACCGATGTCTACTCTGCCGGAATCGTCCTGTTCGAGATGCTCACCGGCCGGGTTCCGTACGACGGCGACCGGCCGGTCGACGTGGCCTGGCAGCACGTCGACCGGGACGTTCCGGCCCCCTCGACGCTGGTCCCGACCCTGCCGCCCGCCCTCGACCGGCTGGTCAGCCGGGCGACCCGCCGTGACCCGGCCGCCCGACCGACCGATGCGGGAATGCTGTTGGTCGAGGCCCAGGCGGCCCATGAGGAACTCGGCAACGCCGGCGACAGCACCACGGTGCTCCGCCGGGTGACCGATGCGACCATGCCGATCGCCCAGCCCACGATGGTGGTCTCGGCGCTACAGCCGACCGACCGGCCATCCTGGTCACGTCTGCACGGACAGCCCACCCAGTCCCGGGCGGGCCGCCGCCGGGCGGCCGTGCAGCCGTCCGGCCCCGGGGCCCAGCTACGCGAGTTCTGGGACCAGTTGATGTCCGGTGGCCGGGGTCGCACCGCCGTGGCCGCCAGCATCGTCGTACTGGGCCTGATCGCCGCCCTGACCGGCTGGTGGTTCGGGGTCGGCCGCTACACCGACGCCCCTGGACTGGTCAACATGTCGAAGGCCCAGGCCGAGGCGAAGGCTGCGCAGGGCGGTTTCACCCTGGTCTACGGCCAGCCACGCTACGACGCGAAGGCCGCCAAGGACACGGTGGTCAGCCAGGATCCGGCGTCCAGCGCCCGAATCGTCAGGGGCGGGACGATCACCCTGATCCTGTCCCTCGGGCCGGAGCGCTTCCCGGTGCCGGACGTAATGGGCAAGACCCTGGAACTGGCGCAGCTCGAACTGGAGCAGGCGAACCTGGTCGTGGTGCAGGGCCCCCAGAAGTACGACGACAACCTGCCGGCGGGCGTGGTCATCGCATTGGATCCGAAGGTCGGCACCGAGGTCAAGCCGGGCGCCAAGATCACGGTCACGGTCAGCAAGGGACGCGCGCCGCTGTCCGTACCCAACCTGGTCGGCAAGAGCATCACCGACGCACGGGCCGCGTTGCAGCGACTCGGCCTGGTGCCGGTGGAGACGTACAAGGATTCGGACAAGCCGAAGGACCAGGTGATCGGCCAGAGCCCGGAGGACGGCGCCGGCGTGGAGAAGGGCGCCGAGGTCAAGCTCGAGGTCAGCAAGGGCCCGCCGCCGGTGGTCGTACCCCGCGTGGTAGACATGCCGTGTATGGACGCCAAGGCGCTACTGGAGAGCCAGAACTTCCCGGTCAACATCCAGTTCAACCCCGCCGGTACGGTCCGCTTCCAGAACCCCAACGAGAACTCCCAGGTGCCGCCGGGCACCCCGATCACGATCGGATGTATCTGACATGCCGCCGAGCCGGCCCGTAGGGTCACACACGCCCACCTCCGGTGGACTGGCGAAGGCGGCCCTGCCCTACCTCGACGCGGCCGGATCCGAGGTGGCGCAGGTCTACGTGGGCAACTCCCGGGGCTGGGCACTGCCGGCCGGCAACCCGGCCCAGGACGCCGCCTTCCGCGAAGGCTGCGCCGAACGGGACGTCCCCGTGTTCATCCACGCCTCGCTGCTGGTCAACCTCGGTTCGCCGACGCCGGCGACGGTGGAGAAGTCGGCAGCGACACTGGCCCATGCGCTCCGTCGGGGGGCGGCCATCGGCGCTGCCGGAGTGGTGTTCCACGCCGGCAGCGCGGTCGACGCCGGGCACGCCGACGCAGCCATGATCCAGGTACGCGAGGCGCTGCTGCCGCTGCTGGACGAGGCGGCGAACGCCGGTGGACCGAAACTGCTGGTGGAGCCGAGCGCGGGCGGTGGCCGCTCGCTGGCCTCCCGCGTCGAGCACCTGGGCCCGTACCTGGACGTGGTGGACTGGCACCCCTGGGTCGGTGTCTGCCTCGACACCTGCCACGCCTGGGCGGCCGGTCACGACCTGGCCACGACCGGTGGCATGACGGAGACGATCGACACCCTGGTGGCCACGGTCGGGACGGACCGGATCTGGCTGGTGCACGCCAACGACTCACTGGACCCGTGCGGGTCGACCCGCGACCGGCACGAGACGATCGGCAAGGGCACGATCGGCGAGCCGGCCTTCGCCGAGTTGATGACCCATCCGGCCCTCGACGGCGTACCGGTGCTGGTGGAGACCCCGACCGAGGGGCACGTCGGCCACGCGGCGGACATCGCCACCCTCAAGCGGCTGCGGCCCGCTCCCGCCGAGACCGGCGCTTCTGCCGAGGCTGCCGAGCCCACCCTGGAGCCGGCCGGCACCTGACGCTCGACGCCGCCCGGGTCCGCGCACGGTCCAGAGCCCGGGTGCACGCACGGTCGGGAGCCCGGGTGCACGGTCGAGAACTCGGGTCCACGCACGGTCGAGGTAGGGGTGCGCTCCGCGCAGGGTAGCCCGGTCGGGCTGCCGAGTTGGACACACCAGCGGGAGCCCAGGCGGGGCAGCTCGACAGCCTCCACGACAGGTACCCGTGCCCGGGTGCTGCAGGCACCCGGGCAGGGTCAGCCGGCTGCTCTCGGTGGCACCGACGGCGAACCGGTCCACCTGGCCCGCGCTGTCGTACCGGCCGAAACGGGCCGGTACCGCTCAGCAGCGGGCGAAGATGCCGGTGAGCACCTCGATAGCCCGGTCGACGGCGGCGTCGTCGACGTCGAAGTGGGTGACCAGTCGAGCGATACGGGGACCGAGCACCGAGACCAGCACCCCCTGCTCACGGGCTGCCGCCCCGAGCGTGGGCGCGTCCAGCGCGCATTTGGTCAGGTCCAACGGCACGATGTTGGTCTGTACGGTGCCGTCCCCGGCCACCACCGCGAACGGGGCGAGTGCCTCGGCCAGCCGGGCGGCCCGAACATGGTCCTCGGCCAGCCGGTCGATGTTGTGCTGGAGCGCGTACCGTCCGGCGGCGGCGAGGATGCCGGTCTGGCGCATTCCACCGCCCATCCGCTTGCGGATCCACCGGGCCCGTTCGATCTTCTCGGCGCTGCCGACCATCAGCGAGCCGACCGGTGCGCCGAGCCCCTTGGACAGGCAGACCGAGAGGGTGTCGAACAGTTCTCCGTAGCTGGCCAGTGGCACCCCGTCGGCCACGTGTGCATGCCAGATCCGGGCACCGTCGCAGTGCAGGGCCACTCCGGCGGCGTCGGCGACCCGGCGTAGCTCACGCAGGGTCGCCAGCGGGATGACCCCACCACCGCCCCGGTTGTGGGTCTGCTCGACCGCGATCGCCCTGGTCGGCACGGCGAAGTAGCCGTCCGGCCGGATCATGCTGGCCACCAACTCGGGGTCGACGTCCGCACCGACCGCCGGCCAGGTCCGCGACGACACGCCGCCGTACGCGGCAGCCGCCCCGATCTCGTACGTCACCACGTGCGCGTCGGCGTCGCAGAGCAGCTCGTTGGCCGGTGGCACCAGCACCTGGATGGCCAGTTGGTTGGCCATCGAACCGGTCGGGGCGAACAGCGCCGCCTCGTGCCCGAACAGCGCTGCCACCTCGGCCTCGAGGGCGTTGACGGTCGGGTCCTCGCCGTAGACGTCGTCACCGACCTCGGCCTGGGCCATGGCCGCCCGCATCCCGGCGGTCGGTCGGGTGACCGTGTCGGACCGTAGGTCGACCAGGGGCGTGGTGGACCGCAGGTCGACCAGGGGCGTGGTGGCGGTCGGGTCAGCCACGCAGCATCTCCGCCACCAGGAAGGCCAGTTCCAGGGACTGCTGGGTGTTCAGTCGCGGGTCGCAGGCGGTCTCGTAGCGGTCGGGCAGGTCGAGGTCCTCGATGCCCTGGGCCCCGCCGAGGCATTCGGTGACGTCTTCGCCGGTCAGTTCGACGTGCAGCCCACCGGGGTGGGTCTCCAGGCCACGGTGCACCTCGAAGTAGCCGAGCACCTCGTCGACGATCCGGTCGAAGTGCCGGGTCTTGTAGCCGTTCGACGACTCATGGGTGTTTCCGTGCATCGGGTCGCACTGCCACACCACCTTCGCCCCGGTGGCGGTGACCTTCTCCACGATCGGCGGCAGGGCGTCGCGTACCCGGTGGTTGCCCATCCGGCTGATCAGGGTGAGCCGACCGGGGATGTTGTCCGGGTTGAGCTTCTCGCACAACTCGATCGCCTGCTCAGGGGTGGTGGTGGGGCCGAGCTTGACGCCGATCGGATTGGCGATGCGGGAGATGAAGTCGATGTGTGCGCCGTCGATCTGCCGGGTGCGCTCACCGATCCAGAGGAAGTGCCCGGACAGGCCGTACGCCTGACCGGCCGAGACCCGGGTGAGGGCGCGGTCGTACTCCAGCGCCAGCGCCTCGTGGGAGCAGTAGAGGGTGACCGTGCGGAGGGCCTCGTCCTCGGTCATGCCGCAGGCCCGGATGAAGGCCAGGGCCCGGTCGATCTCCCGGGCGATCGCCTCGTAGCGCTCCCCT
Source organism: Micromonospora sonneratiae (assembly GCF_042679305.1). NCBI lineage: Bacteria > Bacillati > Actinomycetota > Actinomycetes > Micromonosporales > Micromonosporaceae > Micromonospora > Micromonospora sonneratiae. The sequence continues at coordinate 95,677 of NZ_JBHTMP010000005.1, forward strand.
GCCGGGGACGCCTTGACGAAGCCCTTGTTCCAGTCGTGTACGGCGTGCAGGTCGGCGAGGCCGCCGGCCAGGTAGGCCCGGAGCATGTTCATCGCCGCTGCCGAGTTGGCGTACGCCCGGATCATGCGCTGCGGGTCGGCGATCCGCGCCTCCGGCACCGCCTCCAGCGAGTTGATCATGTCACCGCGGTACGCCGGCAGGCCACGGGCATCCGTCGGCAGCGAACGCGGCTTGGTGTACTGCCCGGCGACCCGGGCCACCTTGACCACCGGTAGCGACGCGCCGTAGGTGAGCACGATCGACATCTGGAGCAGGGTGCGCGCGTTGGCCAGCAGGTGGCTCTCGGTGTTGTCGGTGAACGTCTCGGCACAGTCGCCGCCCTGCAACAGGAACGCCTTGCCCTCGCAGACCAGGGCCAGCCGCTGACGGAGCTGGTCGACCTCGTACGGCGCGACGATCGACGGGACGTTGTCGAGGATCTTGCACACCTCGGCGACGACCGAGGGGTCGGGCCACGGCGGGGTCTGAGCCCGGGAAAGATCACGCCAGCGATCGAGACCCAACGCCTCGTCCTCGGCCGAGTCGATGGTCGGACGGCTGGTTTGCAGGCCGGGATTGTCCACTCCCGGGTAGCTCAACTGGTGCCACTCTTGGCGCATGAGAGAAAGCGTACGGCGACGAGCTGCGCAGGTACGCAGCGAGGGGGAGCGTTCCGGTTCGTGGGAGCCGGGCTGGTCAGCCCGCCCCCCACGGCCCGCTGCCTAACTCGGCCTGGGGCTGGGTCCCCCTCCTGGGTCGGCTGGTACCGGGGCGTTGCCTCCCGCCGGTGAGGGGTCGGCTGGTGACGGGGTGACGTTGCCTCCCGCCTCCTCCCTGGCGATGCACCACTGACCGTCGGACTTGACGACGGTGAAGAGCAAACCGACCTGGCTGGTACGTTCGCCGACCACGGTGACCGCCGTGCTGACCTTCTGGGTGCCGTTGTCAGCCCGGACGTCGGTGATGCTGGCCGCCGAGACGGTGAAATGTTTGGCAAAGTCACCGTTCGGCCCGGTTGCCGCCTTGTCGAAGGTCTCGTGCAGGGACGGGCAGAGCTGGGTGCGACCGGCATCGACGTTCTTGGCCACCATGGCGTCGAGGTAGCCCTGCACCCGCTCGCGTGCCTTCTGCGCCGCGTCCTCGGCGGCCCGGCCTCCCTCGTCCCCGTCGTCGGAGCCGCACGCGGTCATGCCGAGCGGCAGTACCACCAGAGTCGCCGCCAGGACGATCTGACGCAGCCGAGCCATCTCGCTCCCCTCGTAGGAACCGCCGTCGCCGAAGCAGCCTCAAGCATGCCGTACCGGAATCAGCCGGCTTCGCCGGGCATGACGCCGCGTCGGTGGCAGTCCGGGTGGGTCACCGACGCCCCTGGTCAGGGCAACGGGTGGGCGATGTCGCGGGCATGATCGGTGACGGCCGCCGCCACCACCGTCGCTTCGATCGGCAACACCTCCAGGCACCGCCGCACCGCGCTGCCCATCAGCACGTTGGGCACCCGCATCGACAGCGTGCAGTGCGGCACCCATCGGCCGGGCTGGTAGTGCTCGGACAGCGCCACGCCGGCCCGGACCAGGCTGGCATGCACCGTGGCGTGATGGGCCAGCAACTCGGGTGTGGGCACCAGGCCGAGCCACAGCACCCGACCGACGAACTGGCCCGCGTACTGGAAGGACAGCCGTAGTGGCGGCGCGACCACCGTCCCGGCCAGGGCCTCGGCGACCTGTACGGGGTCCAGCCGAGGGGCCACCGTCAACGAGACGTGCGGTCGGTGTCGCTGCCCCAGCAGCGAGCGCATGCTCTGTACGCCTTCGGATTCCAGTGCGTTCCACAGCACCCGGATACGACGGGTGGCGTCGGTGTCGAGAAAGAGTTCCAGCGCCGCGACCATCGGCCCACCCTAGAGACCGGCTACGACCGTCCGGCCGGCTCCCGGACCCTTCAGGCCGTGGCCTGCTGTGTCAACGTTCAGGCCGTGGCCCGCTGTGCCTGTCGGAACTCCGTACGGACGAGCCGTCTGGCGTCGGCTCTGTCGAGCCCGGTCGCCCGGAGCAGGTCGTGGGCGATGGTACGGATCTGCGCGGCTACCACGGTGCCGTGGAATCCGAGCCCCTCGGCGCACGCGGCCCCGGCACTACCGACCGCCTGGAGTGCCTTCACCCGGGCGCGTTCGGGTTCCTTCCCGTCGAGGAACTCCCGGTGCAGCATCCGGACAGCTTCGCCGAGACGGTCGAGGGCGGTGGGCAGACCGACGGGTACGGACTCGTCTTCACGGATCATGGTCGCGATTCGCCGGACCATTCCCCGGCTGTCCCGGAATGCCCGTTCCATGTGTTCGACGCCGTCGCTGTACTGGGCCAGGGTCTGGCGTCGACGCCACCGCACCGGGGAGAGCGTCACGACCTCCTTCGCCCCCTGGACCGCCTCACTCAGGTGACCGAGGGCCGGATCAGCGCCGTTGAGCCGGCCGAGGGTCCGCTCAGCTCGTGGGCCCTCCCGTGCCCTGAGTGCCGTGGCAGCCGCCGCCAACTGGTTGGCCAGCAGGTCGAGCGTCGGGGACGCCCGCCGTTCCACCAGCCGCAGCGGGTTCAGCGGAAGCAGCAGCAGAACGACGACCATACCGACCAGGGCACCGACGGTCGCGTCGATGAACCTGGGGACCTCCAGGTTCCGTACGGACGGGGACAGCGAGGCGATCAGTACGGCGGTTCCACCGGCCTGGGTCATCAGGGACCCGCTGCCCTTGAGCAGGATCGCGACGATGATGGCCAGCGAGACGATCAGCCCGGTCTGCCACGGTCCCGTACCGATGAGTTCGATCAGGACGTCACCGACCGCGATGCCGATCACCACTCCGGCCATCAGTTCGACCGTACGGCGCAGCCGCTGCCCCACCGACGCGGCGATCAGGGCCACCGCCGAGGCGGGTGCGAACACCGGCTCAGGATTGCCCAGCACCTCGTGTGCGATGGTCCACGCCAGTGCCGCCGCCACCCCCGCCTGCACGGCCAGCAACAGGTAGATCCGCAGCCGTCGGATCCGGTCGCGCCCGGTCGCCCTGCCCCGCCGCCGCAGGGTTTCGAGGGCGTCCTGGATGCGCTGGGTGTCGACGTCGATCGACAGGTCCGCGACCCGCCGAGGCGCTCTGAAGGACACCATGCCCGGTACTACCCGTCACCATGCCCGGTACTACCCGTCACCATGCCGGGTAGTACCCGTCACCGGGCCTGGTACTACCAGCCGCCAGAGCGGCAGACCGCCCACGACCCCTCCCGCAGACCGCCCACGACCCCTTCCGCCGACCGACCGTATCCGGTTGGTGGCGTTAGTCCCGGACGTAATCGGGCACCCGTGACCCGGCAACCGCTCCTGCGCTACGGGAGGTCGTGGTGACCAGGTTCGGTTTTCACGCGTCACACGAGCAGATCGCACCGGGTGCCCTGCTTCGACACGTACGCAGGGCACAGGAGGTCGGCTTTGCCGCAGCGATGTGTTCGGACCACTTCGCGCCGTTCGGCACCGTCCAGGGCCAGTCCGGTCATGCCTGGCCCTGGCTGGGTTCGGCGCTGGCGGTGACCGAGTTTCCGATCGGTGTCGTCACGGCCCCCGGGCAGCGCTACCACCCGGCGATCGTGGCACAGGCCGCGGCCACCCTGACCGAGATGTTCCCCGACCGGTTCTGGATGGCGGTTGGCAGCGGTCAGGCCCTCAACGAACACATAACCGGCGAGCGGTGGCCGCCGAAGCCGGAGCGCAACGCCCGGTTACGGGAGTCGGTCGAGATCATCCGGGAACTGTTCGACGGCGGGTGCGTCACCCACCGGGGCCGGGTGACCGTCGACCGGGCGATGCTCTACACCAGGCCGGCGAAGCCCCCGCCGATCATCGGTGCGGCGGTGAGCGCCGAAACCGCCCGCTGGGTGGGAGGCTGGGCGGATGGACTGATCACGATCAACCAGCCGGTGGATCAGTTGCGTCCGGTAATCGAGGCGTTCCGGGACGGCGGCGGGAAGGGCAAACCGGTACGGCTCCAGGTCCACCTGTCCTGGGCACGGGACGAGGAGACGGCGCTGCGCCTGGCGTACGAGCAGTGGCGACCGGCGATCCTGGGCAGCGGCATCGGCTGGGACCTGGCGATGCCCGAGGACTTCGAGCAGGCCACCGCCTACGTCCGGCCGGACGACCTGCGTACGCACGTCCTGGTCGCCGCGGATCCGGCCCGACACGCCCAGTGGCTACGGGAGTACGCCGACCTGGGGGTCGACGAGATCTTCCTGCATCACGTGGGCCGCGACCAGGAGGAGTTCCTCGACGTGTTCGGCACCGAGGTACTTCCCGAACTGAAACGGCAACTGTCGTGACGGATGCCTTTCCACCGATCGACTCGTACGGTTTCCTGTCGGACACGCATACCGCCGCCCTGGTCGCGCCGGACGCCACCATCGAGTGGCTCTGCGTCCCGCACTTCGACGGCCCCAGCGTCTTCGCCCGGCTGCTGGACCGGCGAACGGGCGGCGCGTTCTCGCTCCACATCGCTGGCGACACCACGCCAGCCCGCCGCTATCTGCCGGACACGCTCGTGCTGGCCAGCGAGTTCACCACCCCCGACGGCACCGTCACCGTGCACGACTTCCTCGCCGTACGCGCCGGGGCGGCCACCGAGCAGGACGTGCCGATCCACGCGGACCGACTCCTGGTCCGTCGGGTACGGGTGGACAGCGGCACGATCCGGCTCACCGCGACCGTCGACGCCCGCCCCGACTACGGTCGGCAGCATCCCGACTGGACGTCCGGTAACGACGGTTGGCTGCTTCCCGGAGCCGGGCTGTGTCTCGTCTCCGATCTGCCGTTCCGACTGGTGGACTCGGCGCCACGCGTCGAGGTCGAGTTGACCGAGGGCGACACGGCGACGGTCGCCCTCAGCTACGGCGGGTCCGCGCCGGCACACCTCGACCCGACGATGGCCGAGAGGCTGTTCCGGGAGACGTGCGACACCTGGCGTGGCTGGTCCGGGCGCAGCGACTACGCCGGTGTTGGCCACCGGGACGTACGGCGCAGCGCCCTGGTGCTGCGCGGTCTGGCGTTCGACGAGTCCGGGGCCCTGCTGGCCGCCCCGACGACGTCACTGCCCGAGGAGTTGGGCGGCGAGCGCAACTGGGACTACCGCTACACCTGGCACCGGGACGCCGCACTGCTGCTGATCGCCCTGTTCCGACTCGGGCACAGCGAGGAGGGCGGACGCTATCTGCGGTTCCTCATCAACATCTGCACCGGTTCGGCGGACCGGCTCACCCCGATGGCGGGCATCCAGGGTTCCGGGGCCGAGGAGCAGGTGGTGGAATCCCTGGGCGGCTACGCCGACTCGCGGCCGGTACGGATCGGTAACGAGGCCTTCGACCAGGAACAGTTCGACACGTACGGGCACGTGCTCGACGCTGCCCTGGCGTACCAGCAGCTCACCGGGGATCTGCAAGCCGACCAGTGGGCGGCGCTGCGCCGGCACGTCGACGCGGCGGCGAACCGGTGGCGGGAGCCGGACCACGGGACGTGGGAGATCCGTGGCGAGTGCCGGCACTACGTCAACTCGAAGGTGATGCTCTGGGTCTGCCTGGACCGGGGGATCCGGCTCGCCGAGATCTTCGGCGACCGGGCAGCGGCACTGCGCTGGCGACCGACCCGGGACGAGATACACGCGGATGTCCTGAGCCGAGGGTTCGACGCTGGAGTGGGCAGTTTCGTCCAGTCGTACGGGTCGACGGCCCTGGACGCCTCGCTGCTGCGGATTCCGCTGGTCGGTTTCCTGCCCGGTGACGACCCACGTGTCGTCTCCACCGTCGAGCGGATCCAGCAGCGGCTCGGGGTCGGTCCGGCCCTGATCAAGCGGTACGACGTCGGCGAGGTGGACGACGGTCTCGCCGGTACGGAAGGGGCCTTCCTGATCTCCTCGTTCGAACTGGTCTCGGCCCTGGTCCTGGCTGGTCGGCGGGACGAGGCACGGGAGATCTTCGACTGGCTGTGTCGTCACTCCGGCCCGCTCGGCCTGTTCGCCGAACAGCTCTGTGCCGACGGCACCGCCCTGGGCAACTACCCCCAGGCGTTCACCCACCTGGCGTTGATCGAAGCCGCGATGAACCTGGACGGTGCCGGGGACCGGGACGCGCTGCACGCCTGGGCCGAGCGCGGGGGCATGGCCGGTCCCTGACCTGGACGACCTGGCCGGTCCCTGACCTGGACGACCTGGCCGGTCCCTGACCTGGACGACCTGGCCGGATCCGGTCGACGCAACAGGCGGGGGCCGGTTGCCCGACCCCCGCCCGCGTGGGTGTTGCGTCAGCCTCGGCTCAACCGAGACCGCTCTTGATGGCGCTGATCAGTTCGCCGTTGCTGGTGTCACCGGAGAGTTCCCAGAAGAACGATCCGCCCAGTCCCTGGGTCCTGGCGTAGGCCATCTTGCCGTTGATGGTGCTCGGCGTGTCGTAGCTCCACCAGTTGCTGCCGCACTTGGCGTACGCGGTGCCGGCCACGGTGCCGGTCGACGGGCAGGAGTTCTTCAGCACCTTGTAGTCGTCGATGCCCTGCTCGTAGGTGCCCGGTGCCGGGCCGGTGGCCGTACCGCCCGGGGCGGCCTGGGTGACGCCGGTCCAGCCCCGACCGTAGAAGCCGATGCCCAACAGCATCTTGTCCGGCCGGATGCCCTTGTCCTTCAGTTTCTGGATCGCCGCGTCGGTCCAGAAGCCCTGCTGTGGAATGCCGTTGTACGAGTACAGCGGCGAGTGCGGGGCGGTCGGTCCCTGCGCGGCCCAGGCACCGAAGAAGTCGTACGTCATGGGCATGATCCAGTCGAGGTTGGCCATCGCCCCGGCGTAGTCGGTCACGTCCATCTTGCCGTTGGCGCTGGCGTCCGCCGTGATCGCGGCGGTCACCAGGTTCGGCGCGGGGAACTTGGCCCGTACGGCGGCGACCAGGTTCTTGAAGGCGTTCGGCCCGCTGCTGTCACAGGTGAGGCCACAGGCGTTTGGGTACTCCCAGTCGAGGTCGATACCGTCGAACACGTCCGCCCAACGCGGGTCCTTGACCAGGTTGTAGCAGGACTGCGCGAAGGCGGCCGGGTTCTGCGCGGCCTGGGTGAAGCCGCCGGACCAGGTCCATCCGCCGAAGGACCAGATCACCTTCAGGTTGGGGTACATCCGCTTGAGCTTGCGCAACTGGTTGAAGTTGCCCCGCAGCGGCTGGTCCCAGGTGTCGGCGACACCGTCGACACTGTCCGCGGCGCTGTACGCCTTCTCGTACGCGGCATAGCTGTCACCGATCGTGCACCGCCCGCCGGTGGTGTTGCCGAAGGCGTAGTTGATGTGGGTCAGCTTGGCCGCCGAGCCGCTGGTGTGGATGTTCTTGACGTGGTAGTTACGGCCGTAGACGCCCCACTCGGCGAAGTAACCGACGACCTTGGCGTTCGGGTCCGGCGGCGGGGTGGTCGGCGGCGGCGTGGTGGGTGGTGGGGTGGTCGGCGGGGCTGTCGTGGAGGGCGGATCGGTCGGGGACGAGGTCGGCTGGGTGCCGCCGCCGCACGGTGCACCGTTGACCGTGCAGTTCAACGGGGCCCGGTAGCCGCCACTGCCGATGTAGCCCCAGCTGGCCGTGGCTCCGGGAGCCAGCGCGCCGGCCCAGCTCTTCTTCACCGCGACGTAGTGGTCGCCGGTACGGGTCACGTCGGCGTCCCAGAAGCTGCTCATGGTGGTGCCGGCAGGAAGGTCGAACTCGACCCGCCAGGTGCTGACCGGGGCGTCCGTGCCGTTGGCGACGGTCACACGGACCTCGTGCCCCGATCCCCAGTCGGAAGCGACGGCAAATGCGGTGGTCACGCTGCCGGCCCCGAGCGCCGCGGTGACCGGCACGGCCGCGATGGCCAACGCCATCGCGGCGCCTGCCCAGAGGGCCTGGCGAAGGGATCTCTTCATGTGACTCCCCAATTAGTTAGGAAAGTTTCCAAAAAGTTAGTGAGACGCTACTCACGCCGACATCACTTCGTCAAGATGTGCATCTATCGATTTCTTCGGTCGATGGCCGTCACCCTCGGGCGGACGGTAGGTCGAGCCTCGACAGGGACAACACGATGGCGCACATCGATTTCGGTCACCAGGCCGCTTCGTCGGCGAACGCCCGCCCGACCCGGGCGATGCCCCCGGGCGGCAACTCCATCGCCCACAACACGCCGGTCAGGTAGTCCACCACCCGCCGATGGTGCGCCTCGGTCAACCCCAGCCCCCGCCAGGCACCGACGACCGGGCGGACAATGTTTCCCGCCGGGCCGCCCAGGGCCGACGTCAGCAGCAACGCGAGGTGCCCGGCGAGTCGCGGCAGGTCGACCCCCACCAGGTACGGCGCCAGCTCGACATCCGCCGCCACCAGACGCAGCCACCGTCCGACCGCGTCACGCACCCCCGCCGGCCCGCCGATCAGGCCGAACCCCGAGCAACCGAGGGCTTCCCGGGGGGCGAGGTCCACCGCCGGATACATCACCGTGCTGCTCATGGTCACCCCCACGGCGAGGCGTACGGGTTGCCTGCGGCGACGAGCAGGTTGATCCGCTCGTCCGGGACACCGGCGGCCAGGAGCACTCGCCGCCCCCAGCGCGCCAATCGACAGGGATACGGTGCTCGATCGTTGCGACACACCACGCCGGCCGGCCACTCCTGCCGGGCATGCACCACCACCGCCCGTACCGCCAGTGGGACATGTTCGGTCCGGACCGGCGTCAACACCGGCAACTCCCCCAGCACGGCCCCGATCGGATCAGCTTCGGCGCTCATGGCGTCCTCAGAAGCGATCATGCTCATGGCAGATCTCCTATGTCTGTCGACCAACCCAGGCCCAGCCCCCAGCTCGCGCTGGTCGACCGGTCCAATGCCCTCAGACTCGGAGGGTAGAAGTTGCACGGCGTAGGGCGTCGCACAAACTGTCCACTTTCGTAGTTGAATGCTCACTCGCCGAACACGAGGGAAAGCTCTGTTGCCCGGCACCCGCGTCCGCGCAGTGCCGCTCGCCCACGCCCCGCCCCAGACCGAATGGACAACGACGGCGGTAACCGGGTGACGGTTCACGGTCGCAGGCAGTGACCGACCCGGCGCTCCATCTGTCCACAACGCCCTCACCTGCGGCATCACCGCAGTGCAGCGCCGAAACAACCCTTGAGGAACGACGAAAGTTCGGGCTAGATTCAGCCGGTGATCATGATCAGGATCACGCGCATTCCCTGCTCTGGGCCTCCCCCCTAACCCAGGAGGACAATATGGAACCGCAATCCACCCCCACCGCCGACAGTTCGGCTCAATCAACGGACTCGTGGCTGACCCGCCGCCGGATGCTGGCCGTGACCCTGGGCGGAGCCGCTACCGTGGCGCTGCCCGCCCCGGCCTGGGCAGCGGATGATCTCCGGCCTGGCGCAGCCAACAAGCCCAAGCTGACCACCACCGACCGCATGGTCGCGAACCGGGTCTCCGCGGAACGCGCCCTCCAGCACCTCAAGGTGCTCTGCGAGGACATCGGACCGCGCATCGGCGGTACCCGGTCGGAGCGGATCGCCGCCAACTACATCGCGTCCGAGCTGGACAAACTCGGCTACGACGTGGTTCTGCAACCGTTCGCGGTGGCCGACAAGTTCACCGCCCAGCTCAGCTCGCCGGCCGGACTGCCGACCGACCTGAACTGGCAGGTCGGGGCCTCGGCCCACGCAGCGCTGGACACCACCGTCCGGGGCGACGTCGTGGATGTCGCTGCGGGCGAGGTGGCCAACTACCCCACCGACGTCACCGGCAAGATCGTGCTCATCGACTACGTCGCGGCCCGGCGGGAGCAGTTGGTCGCCACCGCCGTCGCCCGGGGCGCCGCAGCGGTGATCCTCATGGCGGCCGACGCCGCACCGCCGCGGATGGCCGGTACTTTCAACCCGACCCTGCCCGGCTCGGCGTCGAACCCGGTGGCGATCCCCGTCGTCGGGATCGCGCAGGCGCAGAAGCACCGGCTGCGCGCCCTGCTGGCCACCGGCCGCCTCAACCTGACCGTCACCACCGAGGCACACCGTGGGCTGACCTCCCACAACGTGATCGCCGAGACGTCGAAGAACAAGAAGCTCAAGGGCATCAACCCGGTCTCCATGGTCAGTGCCCACTATGACACCGTCATCGGGGCCCCGGGCGCGAACGACGACGGCTCGGGCACCGTACTCTGCCTCGAACTGGCCCGGGTGCTGCGCGAGGTGCCGACGGACTCGACCTTCCGGTTCGCCCTCTGGGGTTCGGAGGAGCAGGGGCTGCTCGGCTCCCGGCACTACGTACGGGAGCTCCCGCAGACCGAGCGGGACCGACTCCTCGCCGTCTACCAGAACGACATGGTCGCGACCAGCTGGGACCCGGCGACCCGCTACTGGCTGCTCTCCTTCACCGGACAGTCGAACCGGGCGACCGACGAGGTCGCGGCAGCCGCCACCCGGCTCGGCTACGAGCCCCGGATCTCGCCGGTCACCCAGCGGGGCTCCAGCGACCACCAGTCGTTCCAGGAGGTCGGCATCGCCAGCGCCAACTTCTCCTGGCGGGGTGAGGAGTCCCCGGCGCTGCTCGAACCGCCGTACCACAGCCCGGAGGACACCATCGCGAAGAACATCAGCCTGGAGCGGCTCCAGGTCTCGCTCGAACTGATCGGCTGCGCCGCGTACGCCACGGCGGGCAAGCGCTAAACGATCACCGGTTCGCCCGGATCACGCGGGCGTACGAGGTGACCTGACCAAGACGGTGAAGTGCCTGCCGCCCCGGCCCCTGCCGGCGTCCCGCCGGACGGTTCCGCTGGTGGCAGGCACTTCACTGGGTCGTCTGGGACGCCCACGGGTAGCTCGGCAACGCTGCCTCCCGAGCAGCCATCAGCGGGGTCGACTCGCGGTGCAGCAGTTCGGCATCGTCGGCCGGCAGGGTCAGCAGCGCCCGACGTAGGTAGACGCTCCACGCCTGTGGCCTGGGGAAGGCGGCCATCCGCTGCTCACGTAACACGCAGCTACAGTCTGTGGTTCCGGGGCCCGTGGGGAGGAGCCGGGCGGCGACGCGAGGGGGGTTTTCGCCGCCCGGCGGGTATCCGCGCCGGTCAGCCGGCCGCGGTCCGGAAGACCGGAAGGTAGCCCAGGGACTGCCCGCTGGCGAACGGGTGGTAGGAGATGCCGATGTCGGCGAAGTTCAACGCGTGCAGCCACTTGTCGCCGCTGCACAGCTGGTGACCGACGAAGATCGAACGTACGTCCGCGAACTTGAAGCCGTGGCGGGCAACCGCCTGCTTGATGACGTTGTCGACCAGGTTGATGCCCTCGTTGATCTTCGCCCGGGACGTCTCGCTGAGCCCGACGCAGACCCTGCCCAACTCGTAGAAGACGGGGTAGCTGAGGACGACCACCTTGGCGGACGGCGCCCGCGACTTGATTCCGTTGTAGACCTTGTCCAGCAGGCCCGGAAGTTCGTTCTGCGCCTTGACCTGGGCAGCCTGTACGGCGGCCACGCATTCGTTGGTGCCGTAGAGCACGCAGGTGGTCATGATGTTGGCGAAGCCGACGTCGTTGCCGCCGACCGTGATGCTCACCAGGGTGGTAGTGGACGACAGCGCCGACAACTGGGAGTTGATCACGCTCGTGGTGGTCGCGCCCGAGCAGGCCACGAACTTGTACGACGTGGGGGCCTTGGCGGCGGCCCACAGTGCCGGGTACGCGTTGGTGCTGCGCTTACAGGACCCGCTCTCGCTCGTGTAGCTACCGGCACCGACACCGGAGGAGTACGAGTCGCCGAGTGCCACGTAGTGCACTGCGGCTGCCGCCTGAGCAGGTACGGCGAACGCGAACACGGCGCAGACTGCCGCCGTGAAGCCCGCCATGATGGTTACGAGACGTGATCTCCGCACGTCGTCCTCCCGGGGGTTGGGATGATCAGCCTCGTATAGGTATCACTAAATACGTTCCAGCGAAAGACCAAGATCGTATTCGCCTGGTTACTGACCGGTACGACCACGGTCGCCCTGCTCAGCAAGCAATCGTCAGCCCTCACTCCACACTGTGGAGCCCCTGTCGGTTTTCGCCCCCACCGACAGAATCAATCGACAACAATCGGTGCATGGCTCCACTGTGGCGGCGATCCTGCATCTGACTCGCCATCAGAAACTGCCACGTCTTTTCAGGAAGGTCCCATACGCAGGTCGTCGGAACGGAACACCCCGTCCAGCACCAGGTCGATGAAGCGGTCGGTGGCCGTACCCAACTCCACGGCATCCTCCTGCTCCGCGTCGGCGAGACAGCGCACCATGGCGAGCAGGAGCACCAGGTCGTCCGGGACGAGATCGGCACGGACGTACCCGCGAGCCTGGGCGCTGCGTAGCGGACGGCTGAGCGCCACGACCACCCGTTGCCGATACTGGTCACGCAGCCGTTGATCGAGGCGTCGCGCGAGCACGACGAGTGGGCGCATCTCGAACTGGGTGCGCAGCACCGCGTGCAGCAACTCCCGGAAGGCCGCCGGGTGCTCGGCGTTCGCTGCGGCGAGCACTTCCAACCGCGTCATCCGGGCGGCGATCACGGCGATCGTCAGGGCGTACCGGTCCGGGAAGTGGCGGTAGAGGGTGGCCTGGCTGACGCCGGCCCGCCGGGCGACCTCCAGTATCGGGAGCATCGACTGCCGGCTCGTCATCAGTTCGCTAGCGGCTCGGACGATGGCCGAGCGGTTGCGTTGGGCGTCCCGGCGACGCGACGTTCGTGTGCCGTAGAGCACTGTCCACGCTCCCGGAAGCCGACTACGTTACCCACCGGTAACGATAATGTCATCATCTTCAAATTCTCGGAACCGCTCCATAAGCTGCGCCTGTCCAGTGCCGCCACCAGCGACCCGCTAGGAGTGCGCATGGCGCAACGCCGATCCACACTGCCCAGCTATGCACTGTCGGTTCTGACCACAATGGTCCTGGCTGGTGCCGCCACCCCGATCCCCGCCGTCGCAGCCTCCAGCGCATCGACCCGGAGCACCGTCACTGCCGTCCCCACCACCGGTGTCCGCTTCGTCAACATCACCGGTGTCGGCGTGGTCCTGAAGGCCAACGTGGTCGCCCCGGCCACCACCGGCCAGTACCCGGCCATCATCTTCCCCGCCAGTTGGGGTCTCAACGACCTCGAATACCTGGCCCAGGCGAAGGCCCTCGCCGCCCGGGGCTACGTCGTCGTCTCATACACGCCCCGAGGCTGGTGGTCCTCCGGAGGTGAGATCGACACCGCCGGCCCGAAGGACATGGCCGACCTCACCAAGGTGATCGACTGGACCATCGCGAACACCGGCACGGACCCGACCCGCATCGGTGCGGGTGGCATCTCCTACGGCGCCGGGCTGAGCCTGCTCGGCTCGGCCTTCGACCCGCGCATCCGCGCCGTGGCCGTAATGAGCGGCTGGACCGACCTCACCTACTCCCTCTACGCCGACTCCACCCGCCATCAGCAGTCCAGCGGACTCCTCAAACTCGCCGCCGACCTACTCGGCAACGCCGGACCGGAACTTACCGGCAAACTGAACGACTTCGCCGCCAACCGCAACATCGACGAGATCATCACCTGGGCCGGCGTCCGTTCCGCAGCCAGCTACCTCAACGAGATCAACGCGAACCAGCCCGCCGTGCTGATCGCGAACGCCTGGGGCGACTCGTTCTTCCCACCGAACCAGCTCATCGACTTCTACGGCCGGCTAACCGGCCCGAAACGTCTGGAACTGCGCCCCGGCGACCACGCGATCGCCGAGTTCACCGGCATCCTCGGCCTGGAGAACGAGGTCTGGACCAACGTGTACCGCTGGTTCGACCAGCACCTGGCCGGCATCGACACCGGCATCAGCCAGGAACCACCGGTCCTGCTGCGCCCGCACAACGCCGCTGTCGAGACGTACCCGAACTGGCCGGCACCGCAGACCCGGCGCTACGGACTGGGCGAGATCCGCTGGATCGACGGGACCGGTCTGCTCGGCGGGGCACCGAGCAGCGGCTGGAGCAAGGGTCTGCCGACCGACCGCGACACCACCGCCAACGGTGGCGTCGTGCTCCTCACCAACGGGGTCGCCGCGTTCACCGGCAAACTGCCGGAGGTCTGGCTGCCCAGCGTGGACCGCCTCCGCGCCGGAGTCTGGGCCGCGCAGCGTCCGTCCACCACCCAACGCATCCGCGGCATCCCGAAACTGCACCTCGAAGTCACCGGCGCCGCTGCCCGGGGCACCCTGGTCGCCTACCTCTACGACCTTGACCTGCTCGGCAACGCAAAGCTGATCACCCACGCGCCGGTCACCTGGCTGGGCACCGGCTCCGGCAGCCGCAGCGTCGACGTCAACCTGACGGCGACCGCCTACAACCTGCCGGCGGGCCACTCCCTCACCCTCGTCGTCGACACCGTCGACCCGCTCTACTACGACGAAAACGCAGCGGGCGGCACGATCACCATCGGCGGCGGGTCGTACCTGGACGTACCGCTGGTGTAGCCACCGCCAGCAGCAACCGCGACCGTGTCCGCCGCCCGGCTCACCACGACGGGCGGCGGACACGTCATCGGTAGCGATACAGGTACCGGCTGAACGAGTAGTTCCGAAAGCTGGCCAGTTCCCGGCGGTCAGGGGAGGCTGTCGAGCTGCCTCGTCTACGCTCCCGCCTTTCTGCCCCGGCACCTGGCCGGCGCTCTCGCGGATGGACATCGCCCTGGACGTGGAACTTCCCGAGACGACGTACGCCGTCGCCAGCAGCCTGCCCTTAGTTCGATCCCGTAGCGGTCGGCCGCCTCGTGCGAATCCTGACCACCGATGTCGCAACGGCTTGCCCCGCTTGTGCGCCCAACTCGACAGCCAGTAGCCGTCCTCGCCCCCGGCATCGACGGCGGAAACAACAACAGTTACGCGACACCGGACTGGACGCCCTCTCCCTATGCCCTCCCCATGCCCGAACATCGACCTCTGACCGGAACTACTCGTCTAGAGCCGCGCCTCGATCTCGGCGACCCGCGCGGCCGGAATGCCCCACGGTTCGGGGACGCCGACCTGTGCGTCCAGGTCCCACAGCACGCACCGCTCGCCGGGCCGGGCCGCCATCGACCAGGCGACGACGGTCCGGCCCAACTGATCGTGCATCGGTCCCGCCACGGCAGCCGTGCCTGGCGGGGCACCGCCCTCCGGGTGGTGGTGCAGGTAGCGGCCGTACGCCGCCGTGCAGAACGCCGTGTATCGCGCGGTGCACAGAATGAAGCCGTGCCATGCCTCGTCGACGGCGTACGAGGGCATGCCGATGATCCGGTTGTCGCGCATCGCCGCGCCACAGCAGCGCAGCCACTGCCGTAGGCCGGTTTCGACGAGTTCGCGGGGTTGGTAGGGGCACGTCTTGAAGACGGCGTCGGGCAGGTCCAGGTCGTCGACGGCCCGGGTCACGCGGTCGATGCGGATGCTTCGGCGTAACCAGACCACTCTTACCTCCCACCCAGAAACAGGATTCACTGTATCGATGGCGAAGAAGGCGTTCCTGATCTGGCTCGGTGTCTTCATCCTCGGCGGACTCATCGGCGGCAAGGACTACATAGAGGCAACACTCTGCCTGGGCATAGTCAGCGGAATCGTACTGTTCATCTACGTCGATACCAAGCAAACGCGCGATCAGAGCAAGTGGGATGCCGGTGGCGGTGGCAGTGGCGGCGGTGGCGCGGGCGGAAGCTCCTCTAGCAGCTGTGGCGGTGGATGCGGAGGCGGCTGCGGCGGCGGCTGCGGCGGTGAATGAGCCGGCCGGGCCATGGCCTGTCTGCTCTGCCAGGTACGTAGCGCGTTCTTGATGCGTTCGTTCTCGGCGTACAACTGGTCGAGCTGTCGACAGCGTTGCGCTGTTTCCTCGGCGACACGGGCCAGGATGCCGTCGACCTGGTCCGGTTCATAACCGCGTCGACCAATCCGGGTACGAGCGATCACCAGCGCGCGGATCTCGTCCGGGGTCAGCGGACAGGTCACGCTGTTACGGCTGCGGTAGGTGCCCATGACCGGCGCTGTCGTACTCGTCGGGCAGGTGGATCCGATCGGCTGGGACGCCAGCGGCCAGCAGCCGCAGCAGCGCACCCCGGGTCATCGCCGGCGGCCCGCAGACGTACACCTTCTGCCCGGGTCGATGGTGCGGCAGGGCGATACTGAGCGCGTCACCCACCTCACCGGGCTCGGCGGTCGGGTCGTGGGAGAACGCCACCACCGGCGTCAACCAGTCATGGGCACACTGCAACTTGTCCAGGTTGGTCGCGTCGTACAGCTCGATGAAGGTGCGTACCCCGACCACCAGGGTCACCCGTCGACCGTCGACCCCTTCGGCGGCGACCTGCTCGACCAGGGCCCGCAGCGGTGCCAGTCCCGTACCACCGGCGATCAGCAGCAGGTCCGCCGTCGAGTCCGGGGCCAGTAGCAACCCCGAGCCGTAGGGTGCGCCCAGCCACAGCGACTGTCCCGGCCGGGTCGCCTGCACCAACGCGTTCGACACGCTTCCGCCCGGTACCGCCCGGACATGGATCTCGATCGTGTCGTCCAGCCGGGGAGCGTTCGCCGGGGCGTACCAGCGCCACCGTCCCGGGTGCTGCGGCACGCTCACCGGCACCGCCTGACCTGGCCGGAACGACAGCCGCCGCTGCGGACGTACGGTGAGAATGGCGATGCCATCGGCGGGCCGGTCACAGTCGACGACCTCGGCCGGCACCCAGGCCGGGTCACCCGCGATCCGCCGCGCCACCTGCGACAGCATCCGAATGGTCGCCCCATACAGCCGCTCCCAGGTCACCGCCAGCTTCGGTGTCCACAGCTCCGGGGTGTGGTGGGCCAGGGTGGCCGCCATCGCCTCGCCCAGCAACGGGTGATGCGGCGCGAACAGGCGCAGCTGACGATAGGCCCGACCCAGCACCGCCAACAACGCCGCCCGGCCGGCGGCATCGTCACCACCACTGACCAGCCGACCGAGACCGGCGAACAACGGGTCGGCGTCGTCACGGGGGATCATCCCCGGACGGCATTCCTCCATCAGGTGCCAGAAATAGTCGGCCGCCGCATCGGCCTGGTGCACCGTAGCGGCCCACGCGGTCAACAAATCCTGATCGTCCGCGCTCACGAGTCGGCCTTCCCCGTGAACGCGCGCCCGGCCTGCTCCGCCACTTCCTGCGGAACGCCGATCGTCTGCAACGTCCCCGTCAGATAGGCAACGACCCGGCGGTGCTGGCTCTCCGACAGGCCGAAGCCGTGCCACACCCCCACCGTCGAACAGGCGATGTCCCCGACCGGACCACCCAACGCCACCGTCAACTGCAGGGCCAGATGCCCACCCAACCTCGGCAGATCAACCCCTATCAGGTACGGGGACAGCTCCGTGTCCGCAGCCACCAGCCGCAGCCAACGGGCGACGACATCCCCCACTCCCCTCGGACCGATCCGGTCGAACACGCTCGCCCCCGCCGGATAAGCGCCACCACCTGACATCGCGCGGCCCTGACCATCAGCGGGCGGCAGCCCACCCTCCACAGCAATCACAAGGACACTCCTGCACCTGGGGAAACTGGAACGGCACCGGAGCGGGCGGGAACAGCGACATGCGCAGCAATCTGGGGAGAACCGCCACCGGAGCCGACACCCGCCCCGGGCCACGGACCACTTTTCCAACGGCCAGATAAAACCGACATGCCCGGCTACAGACGATCTAAATGTTCACGCCAAGTGGCGGGCCATCACTCAGCGAGTTGGTTGGCGAAACCAAATCCAGGCGCGCATAAAGCACACCAGGCGATCATGGCGAGTACACGGTCAGCTCAGCCGCCGCTAGCGAAGTCACCACTCACGCAGCCTCCAGAGCTGCTTCCGCCCGGTCCAGATAGTCCCACCAATTCTCATCGTCCCGATGACAGGAGGCTAGAAGGTTGGCGACGGACACGAAGGCAAGGATGATCACATTTTCTATCGGCACCGATTCGGCGAACCGCTGACCGTTCATCAGCCTGAGAAGGAAGGTAGAGACTTCTTCCTCCGTCGGTCGAGCCCACGCCTCCGCACGGGCAATCTCAACAGCCACCGCCACGGTCTCTTCGTCGCTCGGCTTGCCCTGGTGGATGTCCCGCATGACGTAGAGCGTGACAGCCAGGGCAAGCTCCACACCTTGCTGCACTGCCCGATCGTCCGGGAACGACTTCAGCGCTTCCTCAAGCTTCAAGAAGTCTCGCTTCACTGCGGCGTGAATCGCGTTTCGGACCAACGGCTCAACTCGGCTGCTGATCTTCATCCTGCTCCTTCTGCTCATCTAGCTTGTTGAGCCATGCCTTGGCCGCACTACTCGCTGCGGCGACACCCAGGAGTGTTCCAACGATTGCCTTCGCCTGCACTGGCATGATCTCCGTAACGGTAGCCCACAAAGCACTACCCATTGCCGCACCGAACCCAAGCGCCTCCGCACTGACAGTTTCGCGCCTTGGTCGCGGACCTATGAAGCTGCGTTGAGCCGCATCACGTCGTGCTCTCGATGCCGAGGAGGCATTGCGGGCAGGGAACTGCGGTGTCGTGGGTGACTGGCTCGATTCGCTACCACCACCCCCCTCTAGTTTCCCAGTGCTTGAACTTTCGTAATCGTCATCCGCACCTGCTCCTTGGTCGCCGGTGCCCGGCTGACGATCTGCCCCAGCGCATCAACCAGGCCGTCGATCTGTCCAACGAGTTGCCCAGAGCTGCCCTGCAACGCAGACGCTACAAGCGTTCGTGCCTCGGCGGCATCCTGTCTCGCCGCCAGAAGCTTGGCCTGTGCCTCGTCCAACTTCTGCGACGCAGCGGCCAACTGGGCAATGATCTGTCCCGCGCTCACATGCCCTCCCCCGAGCCAACGTTCGACGCTCCCGGACACGATCAGTCGACGCAGTTCGTCCTACCGCATGCGCCCCTCGTCGGAGGGCTGCTCACCCTGTGCCACGTCGAACGACTCCGCACGACGCTTGAGCAGCTCAAGCCAAAGACAACCGCCTGCGGGCAATGCCGCGCGTGACACCCCGTCTTCTGATCTCGTCGCAGCATAGCCGATATGCGCAATGCGTATACCACTCCATTACTCGCCAGGTTGAATGGATGGACTCAGCCCTAGACCACAACAGACGGAGCCGCACGACCATGACGAGGACGCCGGCAACACACACCAACTGCCCCCGCTGCGGCACCCGCCTGGCCCGCGACAACGACACCGGCCGCTGCGCCCCCTGCCAGGCCGCCGAACGCGACCAGCTGACCACACCACCCGAGGTGCCGGAGAGCTTCTGGGACCACGAACCCGTCCGCCAGGCCCTCACCGAACGCCACCTCGGCAAAGTCATCCGCGCCTACCGACACCACCCCTACCACGGCCGACTCCCACTCTCCCAGGAGATCGTCGCCCGCTGGCTCGGCATCAACCAGGCCCAACTCAGCCGAGCCGAAAACAACCCACCCATGATCCACCTCGACCGACTCACCCACTGGGCACAACTCCTCGGCATCCCCGCCCACCTACTCTGGTTCAAGCTGCCCGATCATCCGGACAGCGAGACGTCACGCCGTGATCGGCAACAAACGACACCTGTCAGACAGTCGATAGAGGCGTTCCCCTCACTCGCTGTCGCGCAGCCGTCCAACTTGATGGTCTCCTCTACCGGAGATGAGGCGACCGCCAGGCTGGGGTGGGCAGCGATGGCGCATGGCAGAGAGGGCAAAATGCCCGCCGTCGCCTTGGCCGAACTTGTCGGTATTGGGCCATCATCTTCCATGGGCGATCGTGGTGTTGATCCCGCAATGGTCGCTGGCCTGTTGGACACTTCCGCTCACTATCGCCGTTTGTACCATTCGGTACCAGCGTCATTTTTGCTTCCCGCTACCCTTGCCCACTTGAATCTCGTGCTGTCGCTACGGCCGGCGTCGCAGCCGGAACCTGAGCGAGTGTCGCTGTTGACTGCGGCCGGCGAAATGGCCGCGCTTGCCGGCGTCCTATTAGGACTTGACGCAGCTCGGTGGACGGAGGCGCTGTCGTACCTGGATCTCGCCTGGTCGCTGTCGCGGGAGATCCACGACGTGGAGTTGCAAACCGTGGTTCTCGGGTGTCGGTCGTTCGCGTTGTCCTACAGCGGTGGGGATCACAAGGCCGGGCTTGAGTGCGCGGACTTTGCGCGGAAGGTGGGTGCAAACAGGGCGACAGCCGAGACACGTGCCTGGGTGGCCGCAGTCGCCTCAGAGCGATGCGCGTCTCTCCACGATCTTGCAGCGTGTCTGGTACGGCTGGAAGACTCCCAAGCGGCGCTGGCAGAGCCGACCGACCATGGCTCACAATGGCGAGGAGTCGGTGGATACAACGAAGACAAGCTGCGCGCGTACGAAGGTGGGGACATGATGCGGCTGCGGCGCTATCGGGAGGCCGAAGCGATCTTAGAAGGCGCCTTAGCCGCATTTGACTCCAACATGTCCCGTCATCGAGCCACAGCCATGATCGACCTGGCAGAAGCTCGGTTCGGCCTCGGCGACATCGACGCCGCCTGCGACATGGCACACGAGGCGCTGAGGCTCGTGACGCAGGTCCAGCACACCGGCAACCTCGACCGCATCGACGTTATCGCCAGTCGAGGTGCCGCGGCTGGCTCACGGCCGGCAAACACTCTGCAAACCGAAGTGATGCTCGCCCGCGCCGATTACGGCCTGCCGATCGGACACGTGATTTGATGCCAGGTACACCAACCGCACTGATTCTCGACTTCGGCGGTGTGCTCACCAGCGACCTGTGGGAATCGATACGGGCATGTGCCCGACGGGAGGGCTTGGCCGACAACGCCCTCTTGGATCTGATACGTCATGACGATGAAGTCCACCAGCTCTACATCGGCATGGAACGTGGCGAGGTCAGCCAGAATGATTTTGAAAAGGGCCTGGCAAACGCCGCCAGGATCAGCCCTGACGGCCTCCTTGCCCGGATGTGCGCCAGCCTCCGCCCCGACGACCTGATGCTCAATGCAGTGGCCGACCTAAGATCGCGCGGCGTACGTATCGGGGTATTGTCAAATTCATGGGGAACTGGCTACTTCAACCCATACAAGGGATATGATCTAGACAAACGCGCAGATGCGCTGATCTTCTCGGATCAAGTAGGACTTCGGAAGCCCGAGCCGGAAATTTTTCTCCTCATCCTCGACCTACTCGGCATCTCAGGACATGAGAGCGTCTTCGTGGACGACATCGCCGCCAATCTGATACCCGCCCAGGAACTTGGCATGTCAGTGATGCACCATGTCGATAGCCGCGAAACCATCGCTGAACTCCAACGGCAGTTCATGCCGCCAGCAGTTCTGCAAAATCTCATTTAGATCGCTTCAAGTGCAGTTGCCCCCTCTGCAAGGCGAACCTAGCGCGGCTTGAGGGTTGAGGTGCAATTGTCGCAATCGGCACAAGGACCAGTCAGACTTACCGCTCCGTGGGAAACCTTGAGCGAGGTTGCCCTCGCGATGCGGTGCGAACCCATACCAGTCATCACCCTCGGTGGGTGGCGAGTGGTTACGTCCGATGGTGATCTGGCACCCGGGGTCCGGTACGTCGACACCGCCGAGGAAGCTGTCCGACAAGCTACCGAACGATCTGACGGTCGATCGTCTCGTAGCCAAGTTCCCGCAGCAGCACCAGCAGCCAGTGCTCCTGGGTGCTCCGGAGCTGGACCTCGCCACCGGAACGTTCCTGGAGCTTGGCGAAGTCGTGCCAGACGTCTCGCAGGTAGGCAAATGACCGGGCGTATCGCTGCACCGACTCCCCGGCTTAGGTCCATATGAGACTGGTCTCAGTCCGGAAGGTCCGAGTCGGCATCGATGATTCGTTGCAACATGCCGGCCGGCAGCAAGCCTCCGACCACCTGGATTGCTGGGAACAGCGTAGCGATGGGGGCACCTCCGTGAATCCGCTGCCAACCGCGTCTCCGGATCAGCTGCCGAGGTAGCGAGGCATTCCACTGTGGTCAGCCGGAGGCGGCTCGACTGCGTCTCTCCATAGCGGGCACGAGGCGTTTGGTTCGATCGACTGGCACGGTCAGCGACTCCGGCCGCCTAATCGCTTTAAATGATCATTCAAAGGGTGCATGCTGGGTAGCCTTGCGTCACCGTTCGACAATCCTTTGTCGCACGACTCAGTTGATCAGAGCAGCTACCAGCACCAATGGCCCCGGAGCCGGGCTCCCGACTCGATTTCCGCCAACGGGCCGGGCCAGCAACGCACTGCGACCACCTCAACCGTCACCCCTGAAAGAGAGGAGTGAAAAGCGAGTGAATCGCCCCACCCACCGACAGGCAGCCCACAGAGCGAGCAATCCCGCAGCCAACCAGGACGGGCCGATACCCGGATCATTCGCGGCGAACCTTACCCCGGCGGACCGGGCCGTCCTGGACACGGCCGGCTCCCGACAGGTGTACGCCGCCAATGCGGTCCTGTTTCATGAGGGAGATCCGTCTCGGCACGTCGCGTTGATCGAAAGAGGGTGGGTCAAGGTCACAGCCACCTCCCGACGAGGCTGGGAGGCCCTGTTGGCCATTCGAGGGGCCGGCGACATCCTCGGCGAGCTGTCCGCAGTGGACGGACGTCCCCGGCTCGCCACGGTCCGCGGACTCACCCAGGTCGAGGCAACGGTGATCACCGCGGAGCGGCTCCACAGCTGCATGACCACGCGACCCGAGATCGCCATGGCGCTGCTCCGGCACCTGGCGGCCAGCCTCCGCGAAGCGGACGGTCGGCGGGCCGAGTACGGCGCCAGCAACGGCGACAGTCGGCTGGCCACCCTCCTGCTGGAACTGGTGGAGCGGCACGGCATTCCAGCGCCCGAAGGCATGCTGATCGACCTGCCCCTGACGCAGCAGGATCTGGCCGCGTCGGTGGGGGTGTCCCGCGAGGTGGTTGCCCGGACGCTCCGGGTGCTGCGGTCCCGCCGGATCGTCCTGACCAGCCGGCGGCGGATCGTCGTGGCGCGGCCTGACCTGCTGCAATCGCTGGCCGGTTCTGTGTCGATGTTTACAGAAGCTCGGTAGCAACTGACAACGTTCCATCGGTCTCGGACCGGCATGCTGATGTCACCGGCAGTACGCCGCACATCGAGGAGCGTCATGAACAAAGCGTTTCGGTCCAACCTTCGTTCCGTTTCTCTCCGATCCTCATCGGTACGCGCCGACCCGGTTTCCCGGACCAACCGCCACCGACTGGAAAGGCGTACCCAGGTCGTCTCCGATGCTCCCTCCCGGTTGGCCGAACGCCTGGTGGCGGAGGCGAGAGAAGAAGTCCGGCGGGCTGATACGAAGGCTACGCAATGGTTGACCATGATTGGCAGCGTCGTGCTGGCGCTGATGACCGTGCTGGCTGGACAGTCCTGGCGTCCCTCGATGCTGTCCGAGTCTGACCAGTGGACGTGGTGGGCGGGCTGTGCCAGCGCCGCGATGGCCGTGTTCGCGCTGGTGCTGGCACTCATCCCGAGGACCAGTGGCGATCCGGACCTACGACAGGTCGCGTACTTCGGGCACATTCATCGACTTCGCGACCCGACCATGGTCCGGCACTACGTCGAACGCGCCGCCGCCGACACGATGCCCGGTTTGATTTCGCAGCTCTGCTGGATCAGCCGACTGGCAATGACGAAGTACCGCTACGCCCGGATCGGAACGATCTTTGCGTCACTCGCGGCAGCTTTGACCGCGATGAGTTTCATGTAGCACACCTGATCGATCAGCTAACCAACTGACCAGAATCCGCCGAAGGCAGCTCACTGCCTTTGGGGATGCCGCATACCCGAACTGGGTCGTTCAAGGGAAAGGGGTCGGCATGTCCGTCAGCGACAACCGCAAGGAGTCGAAGCACAGTCGATGGCCACCGAACAGCTTCGTCGGCCGCCTCGGACCGATCGAACAGAATGCCCTGCTTCGGCTCGGTGGTCGTGAGGAGTTCCGGGATTCCCGCCGCCTGCTCCGCCAGGGGGACCGGGGCCGGAACCTCCTGCTACTGACGAGTGGCAACGTCGAGGTGGTCGCCACCGCTGCGGGTCGACGACCACGCCGGCTCGGCCTGCGAACGACGGGTGATCTCGTCGGCGAGATCTCGTATCTCGACAGTCAGCCCCGCTCCGCGTCGGTGATCGCGATCGGCACGGTGACCGCACTGAACATTTCGTACAAGGCGTTCGACCTCTTCCTGGCGCAGCACCCGGCAGCCCATCGACCGTTTGCCCGGATACTGGCCGACCGGCTCCGCGCCGCCGACGTCCGCCCTGTCGAGTCCGGGCAGCGGGTCGAGATCCGAGTGGCAGCAGCACTCTGCGAACTCGACACGACGACCCGCTCCGACGGCACTGCCGTGGTGCTCATCACGCAGCGCGAGCTTGCCCGCCTGGTGGGTGCCTCGCAGATATCGACCCATCGAGCCCTACGCAAGTTCTCCGACCAGGGTTACATCACCACAGGTCACCGGTCCATTGCCATCCGCGACATCGACGGTCTGATCCGGTGCGCACAACGGCTACCTCCTTACATCACCTGATGCAGATCGATTGGCCAACTTCCGTTTGGTCAACGCAGAGTGACAGCCCTCCTTACTCGACCAAAGGCATGAATGACCATGGAACTTCCAAAGCCAGCGACCGCGATCTCCTCTGACATCGTCAACTCCAGCCGCGGTGGATATCGACGGCACTCCGCTCTCGGTATCGCCGCAGAAGACGCCTTCAGTGCCGCATTGGAAATCCCGCCCCCCTTCCCAGGTGACTGGGTCCGCAGTAACCGGGGCGACGGCGAACTCACCCTCGCCCCCGCCGAGGTGCCCGCTGCCTGGGTGCTGGTGCAGTTCATCAACCAGGTCCGGATAAACATCCGCGACTACAACCGGAACAAGAGCCCGGACCATCAACTCCGGCTCCGGATCGGAATCGACTCCGGCGACGTGTCGGTGGACGGTGACGGCGTACCGCGTGGCGGTGACGCAATCGTCGTGGCTGCTCGGCTACGCGACACGGACGCCGCCAAGGAAGCCATGGCTGCCGTACCGGAGGCACCGCTCGTCGTGGTCCTCTCCGAGGGGTTCTACCTGCGTGCCGTCCCGCACGGGGAACTCGGGCTCGAAGAACGGATGTTCCGGCGGGTACGGGCACAGGTGCCCGGCAAGGACTTCAGCGAGACGTGCTACCTGTACGTGCCCGGTCACCAGCCCCCGTACGTCACCGGCGCCGAGCACGACCCGGTTTCCGAGCCGTCGCCCAGCCAGCCCACGCCGGCCGCCAAGGCGTCGACCAGCAGCGGCCACGCCAACGGGCAGCGGCACTCGGACAACGGCACGGACGACCACGCCGAGACGTACGGCGAAATGCACATCGGTTCGGTGAAGGTCTACGGCCAATCGGTCGTGGGAAACGGTAGCCAGGCGATCAACCACGGCGCCATGCACTTCGGACGGACGGACGAATGACCGACGCCGAGCGCCCAGACCAGGCCGCCACAAGCAGCCGACCGGACCCGGCGGGACCGGAGAACACCAGTGACGTGGAGAAGCCGGTAGCACCGCCGCCGTCCACCCCGTCCACCCCGGCTCCAGCGCCCGCACCCCAACTCCCCGCCGCCACCCCGGAAGGCCTCGACGCCGTCAACAGCGACCGGGACAACCCCCGGAGCTGGTACGACGCACAAGCCGACGGGGCCGCCGCCAACTCCTCGGCCGAGGACTCGAACAGCGACATGAGCTGGCACACGGATTCCTCGTCCGGTCCGGAGGGTGGCTCCCACCAGCAGTGGCAGCGGGTCACCACCCACGGCGCCACCGCCTTCGGCCCCGGCGCCCAGGCATTCAACCTGATCACGAAGAACGGCAAGCGGATCACCGTTCTGAAATCACAGGAAACCGCCACCCGCATCGGAAGCATCACCGAGACCTACGTAACGGTCGACGGCTTCGAGCAGATCCGGGGAGAGCTGGCGAACAACCGGCTGACCTATCTGTGCGGGACAGCCGGCGGCGGTCGCCGGACCACCGCACAGATGCTGCTGGCCGCCGTCGTCGGCCCCGACAAGGTGGCCGGCATCGCGGTCGCCGAACCCGATGTCACCCTCGCGGAACTGGCCGGCGAAGCTGACCTGATCACTCCCGGGCACGGCGTGATCCTTGAGCTGACCGAACCGGGAACCGTCAGCGCCGGCACGTTGAGCACGTTCGCGACAATGGCCCGACGCTGTGACGCCTACCTGGTCATCCTGGACGACCGGGCCGACGCGCCGGAGCCGTCCCTCAGGCCGTACGGCGCACTGCACACACCGCCGGATGCGGCGAACGTGATCCGTCGGCACCTCCCCCGCCTGCTGAAACAGAGCGCTCGCTGCGTCGGCACCTGCGGTCGCTGCGTCGACTCCTGCCATCAGGCGTTCGTCGAGAAGTGCCTGGACCAGGAAGACGTGACCAAAGCGCTCACCGCCCATCCGAAACCCGGCTCGGCCGTGGAGCTCGCCGAGACGCTGGCCAACTGGAGCGGCAAGGAAAAGGAGCTGAAGCAGGCAATGCGTGGCCTGCGGAGCCGGGTCCGCGAGCTGGCCGCAAAGCTACTCAAGCACGAACACCCCAATGCGGAAACCGGCAACGCACAGCCACCCACGCCACGTCGGCAGGCATTCCAGATCGCCTACGCGGTGTTCGACGGTTACCCACTGGCGGACGTGTTCAACGCCGGGGAACTGCTGCTGAGCATCCTGTGGCAGGTGCAGGGCGACGAGGAGCGGCCCGCCCGGGTCGTCTTCGACGGCGGCGTCGACCAGATGCTCAACACCGGTCTGGGGGCGACCGGCACCCTTTCTCCCGACAACGTCACGGAGCATCCGCGCCGGGCCCGGCTCGCCGACCGTCGGCTCCAGGTCGACGTGCTCGATGTCGTCTGGCACGACTTCGACTCGGTACGGGTGCCCCTGCTGGCCTGGCTCAACACGCTCGTCTTCGGCAGACGTGAATCGCTGCGCAGCCGGGCCGCCGAGGTTGCCGGCCTACTGGCAACGTACGACTTCGGCGAGGTCTACCGGGTGCTGATCGGTCCCTGGGCCCGATCCCCCAAGGGCTTCGTCCGGCAGGCAGCGGTCATAGCGCTGGACAG
This sequence comes from Micromonospora sonneratiae, assembly GCF_042679305.1. Lineage (NCBI taxonomy): Bacteria > Bacillati > Actinomycetota > Actinomycetes > Micromonosporales > Micromonosporaceae > Micromonospora > Micromonospora sonneratiae. The sequence goes on from NZ_JBHTMP010000005.1 coordinate 122,890, forward strand.
TGCCCTCGACAACACGCAGTTCTTCGACCGGATCTGGCGTCAGGTGGACGACTGGGTCCAGAGCCCGAACGCGCTGCTGCACGACACGGCCGCTCGGACGTACGCCACCCGGTTGGGGACGGCTCTGCCGACGCTGGCCCTGCACAACCTGCGGATCCTCGCCGGGCGGGACACCCTCAACGCCAGCGCGTCGGTCGCCCATGCGCTGTGTGCCGTGTACGAGTTCGCCGCCGACCAGACCCGCGAGTGCCTGGTCGAGTGGAACCGCGACGACACCTACCGGGTACGTGTCCACGCCGTACGTGGGCTCATCCTGCTGGCCAGGCTGGTGACCGACCAGAACGACCGGCTCTGGCCGGTGTTGCTGCTCCACACCGCCGGTTCGACATCCGCCACCCAGGATCTCGTCACGCTGTGGCGGGCCGCTCTCACCGAACCGACCACCGCATACCGGGCCTGGCAACAGCTCCACGCCTGGGTACGTCTGGCCGACACCGACGCCGAGCTAGGGGACCAGATCACCGCCCTGGTCAGTCGCATCCTGGCCGGTCCGACAGCCACCCGAGGCCGATTCCATCTCCAAATCTGGAGCCGCGGGGACTCCGGCTCCAAGACCGCCCGACGGCTGCTCTCCCTGCCCTGGGAGAACCCGGCTGACCGGGCAGCCGACCACGTTCCCGCCAATGACACCCCTGGAGGTAGGTCATGACCGATCAGACATCCTACGAAACCCCGAAACGGCGCAGCCTCTGGCGCCGGATCGTCGACTGGCTGCGCGGTGACAGCCAGCCGGTAGCGCCACCCGAGCCGGCCAAGAGTTTCGTGCCGGCCAAGCAGGAAAAGGTGGAATACCAGCCGTCCAGCGAGGACGAACCCATGACGGTGCTGTGCCAGGGCGACGTGTTCGAGTTCCAGGTGTACGTCGACCTGCTGTGGTCCACCCACGTCATGCCGTACGAGGAGCTGACCCACCAGGCGCGGGAATACACCGCCAGTGCCCGGGACACGGTTCGCGAGCGGGCCTGGAAGGTGGCCCGTGCCTACTCGCCCTACCAGGCGGTCGAGGCCGAGGCGGCGATCCAGGCGGAACTCGATTCGGGATGGTGCTACTCGGACGACGCCGGCCTGGTCAGGTGCACGGCCAAGGTACGGGTGCTGCCCGATCCCCGGGTCCGGGAACATCTGCGGCCCTTCTCCCTGCTCGAGTTGGAGGTCGAAGCGGAGGCCAGCCTCGGCCGGCTACGCGTCGAACGGCTCGGCGAACTCACCCATCGCTGGCAGAAGCTCTTCGAGGAGATCGGTCATGGACCAACGGTGGTGCATGCCGCCCAGATGACCAAGCCGGACTTCGCGACGGTGGTCGCCAGGCTGGCCGGTCAGCGGCGCGATTCGGCGACGAAGCTCATCGACCTCCTCCACCAGACGACCAAGGACCACCAGCACCTCGGTCTGTACGAGTTCGCCAACGCGTACGACAGCGCCCTACAGGCCTTCCGCAAGCAGATGGGCCTGGACGACAGCCTCTGGTCCGCCCAACCGAGCAGCGTCGACAGCGGCCCCGGCACCAAGGAGAAGTCATGAGACTCGGCCGAGTCCTGGTGGTGGTCGCCTCCGTCGTCGCGCTCGGTGCCACCGCAGGCTGTGGCGCGGACGAGCCCGACTGCTCCCGGCCGGCGGACGAGCAGGTCGACGGCGTGGGCAACACCGCCATCCTGATCGACGTATCGGCTTCCACCCGGTCGACCGGCGCGGCCCCGCAGTACCCGACCGTGCTGGCCGGACAGATCGAGGCGGCAGTGGATCGCCAGGACGTCGTCTCCATCGGCACCTTCGACGGATCGGCCGCCACCGTCGGCTGGACCACCGACAGCAGGCCGACCCGCTCGAACAGCAAGCGGCCGAACAACCGGAAGGCCGACCGGGAAAAGGCCATCAGCTGTCTGTCCGCCGCCGCCCGCGAAGCAGCCTCGGCACCGGCCCGCGCCGCCCGTACCGACGTGCTCGGCGCGCTCGGGGTCGCCGCCGAGCACACCGGGCAGGCCGGCCAGCAGCGTCGGACGGTGATCCTGGCCACCGATGGCCTGAGCACCACAGGCTGTGCCGACCTCAGCCGTCGGCCGGTCGGCGACCAGGAGTTCATCGAGGCCATGGCTACCGCCTGCCCCGGAAAACCCGACTGGCCCACCGCGCTGAACGGCGTACACGTGGTGATGCTCGGCGTCGGACACCCGGCCGAGGGGCAGCCGGTGCCGGAAACGGGACATCTGGCCTGGCTGCGAACGTACTGGGAGCGGGTGTGCCTCCTGGCTCAGGCGGCGTCGTGCACGGTCTCGACCGCTCCGGTCCAGCGGGCAACCGGCAAGCAGAGTGACGGTGCACCAGCGGACGCCCCGGTGGCCTTCACCCCCGGCGCCGGCCCGCCGGCGGTTCCTGACCGCACCGTACTGCCGCTGCCCTCCGCCACGCTGTTCGACACCGACTCCGACCAGGTGGGGGCCGAGGGACGGCAACGCCTGGTGACCCTGGCCCTGGAGGTCGGCGTCGAACCCGGCACCACCGTCGAGGTGATCGGTCACACCGATTCCCGCAGCGACGATGCGTACAACCAGGATCTGTCGGAGCGACGTGCCGCTGCGGTGGGACAGGTGCTGCGTGGGGAGGGATTCACCCAGGTGCGGACCCGGGGTGAGGGAGAGAAACGGCTGTTGTGCCCACACGAGCGGCGACCGGACGGGACCTGGGACGACCAGTGTCTGCAACAGAACCGGCGGGTGGAGATCGTGCTGACCCGAGGAGGCGGGTAACGATGACCGACCAGATCACGAGTAACGAGATTGGGCCGAACGGTCGCCGGTACTCACCGGTCCCGTGCCCGCAGCAGGTTCTGCTGGGACCGACCCGGCTCACCGCCGACCAGCCGGTCGCCGTGCCGGAGACGTACCCGGTCGGGGAACTGTCCCACTCCGAGTCGGCCCGGCTGACCCGCGCCACGATCGCCGCCGATCAGGCGCTGGCCGCATCCCACCAGGCCATCCGGACCGCCGCAGACCGGCTGGTCGACGCCTGGCGGCACAGCAGGTCGGCGCTGCAGATGCTGGCCGCGTTCGAGGCGGAACACAGCCTGCTGACGGCGGCCCAAGGGCAGCGCGACGTCGTCACCCGGCACGCCCGAGACGGTGCCGAGGACCGCAGGCACCGTCCGGGATGGCTACATCCGTGGCTGGTCTGGGCCATGATCCTGGCCAGTGCGATCTACGACACCGTGTTCTTCGCGACGGCGTTCCGCGACATGATCGACGCACCCGACAACCTACTGACCATCGAATACTGGGTCTCGTACGTGCCCGGGTTCGCCATCGCCATGGCCCTGATCCTGTCCGGGAGCTGGCTGGCCGTGCCACTGTTCCGCCACCGCCACCGAGCCGAACGACGCCCCTTGCGTCGGCGGTTGACGTGGAAGGTCCTGTTGTACCGGATGTTCGTGGCCTGGCGTCCCGCAGACGAGCGACGCAGCGACGACGACCTGCCGTGGCCGAGCTGGGTCCTTCCGGTGGCCTTCACCAGTCTGGTCCTCGGCGTACTCGGCATATGGGCCTGGCTACGTGGGGGAAGTCTCCAGCAGCCGGGGCTGCGCCTGCCGATGGTCGCGTTGCTCCTCCTGCTCACCATCGCCGCGATCGCCTTCAAGGCCAGTGCCCACAACCCGTACGCGGACACGGCAAGAAAGGCTCAGCAGGAGCTGCGGTCCGCCACCGCCCGCTACACCCTGCTGGAGGCGCAGGCACGGGAGAAGCTGGCCGCACACGCCAAGTCCTGGCAGGAGACACACACGGTGACCGAGGAGGCTGCGGCCAGTGCCCGCTGGCGGCTGATGGACGCCTGGGCAGAGATCGCCGAGGAGCGGGCGGGCCACGGGCTCACCGGGATGGTGGCTCCCAGGTTCGTCAGTGTCGACGGCGACATCGTCGTCACCAACCAGGTGTTCACCGGGATGGCCGGGCCGCCGCTCGGGATGGAAGTGCTGGGGTACACCCGGCAAACCCTGGCCAAATACCATCCGGACCTGCTGGAACATGAACTGGCCACCCTGGTGGATCGACTGAACGAACAGCTCGCTGCCCGTACCGACGGTGGGCCGGACCGCCAGTCCGGCGTGGCTGGCCCCGACCGAGGCGACGGTCAACTGCTGCCGGCGGGCAGACAGACATAGACACCGAGCACGTCGGCCGGCTTCTGGGCGGTGACGGTGATCTGGCGGCGCACCCGCTGACCGGCTGCCTCGCGGACCCGGATGTGCGCGGAGCGCAAGTCGTCGGCGAGGGTGTCCGCCGTGGCAGCCGGGTGATCGGTGACCGAGCCGAGGTCACCGATCACCCGCCGCAGAGTGGCTGACCGAGGCGGAAGGCCTGCATATGGGCCTCCTCCGCGACCAGGCGGCGCCGTCCAGGAGTACGGCAACCTGCCGTCCTGCACCGCGATGTCGAGGTTGTGACGCCCGGTCTCCGGGTCCTTGATCCCGGTGCCGGCTTGGAGCACGGACCGGATAGCGGCCTGACAGGCGGCTGGCCACCTTCGCCACCTCGACCCGCTGGTATGCCACGTCGCCTTCGCTGGTCGTCGTCGCCGATGTGCCGACGCACTGGAGTTCGGTCGCGGCACAGTCGTCCCACGTACGGCGGACGAGGAAGGCAACATCCGCGCCCTGCCGCCCCCGGTGGCGGGTGAGTACAAGTTCGCGGCTTCCGGCATCGTTCTGGTCGACCTTGATCGAAAGATCCGCAGGGCGCACCCAAGAGGCCAGCTCCACGAATTGTGAAAACTTTGTGCATTTGAATCCCGAGTGGATTTCTCAAGAGCCTCCTGCCCGTTTTGAGGTTTTTCGGTAGAAAGATGATTCATGTCTTACTATGCCATTTCGTATTGCTTTGTCCCCTGACTCCGAAAGGTTCGGTAATCGGTGACGCACATGGAATCGATGTGGCTACATAGCGCTGTGAGCGGTTCTGCTCCGGCGTACCCGAAGAGGGTGGGTAGGACGGCGGACATACCCGGGCAGCCCGTGCCCGAGTTGCGGCCAGCCGGCAATCTCCCGTACTCGCGGATCGAGCGGCTTCGGCAGGTCCAGCCAGCTCTCGTCCCGGCCCTGGTGTCTGCTCAGCGGAGGAACACCTCCACCGGCCGGATGGAGGCGAGATGAGAAGCCTTGTCCTCCAGCCCGACCGTCGCCGAATGACGGCGCGCGCCGCGATCACGGTGGTTGGTGCCGTTCTTGCCGCTTCCCTCGGCCCCGGTACCGCCCAGGCCGATCCGCTGCCAGCGACCTACAGCGGCTCCACACACGGCGATGCGATGTCGCTGAACATCACGGCGGCGGGCCTTACCATCGGTGCCGCATTGGGCCATTCAGCCACCGCCGTTGACAGTACTGCCGACCCACGGGCCCACGCGGAGTCCTCCAACCTCGAAGCCGGCGCGATCGGCATCCCGGTGAGTGTCGTCACGGGCGACGCGAACTCCAACAACACCACGCCTACGGACAGTTACAACGTCGCGCTGGGTCAGTTGGATGTGCCCGGCCTGCTCGACACGGGTGAACTTGTCGGTACTGGCTCGACGAACTGGGCCGGTGACGCAGCATGCGTTCCTGACGGTACGGCGATCGCGCAGTCGACCACCAGCATGGCCAGCGCGAACCTGGGCATCCCCGGCATCACCATTCTCGATATGGGAACGCTGGAGACCAGCGGCCAGGTGACGCTGTCGGGCGGCTCGGTGGTTTCCACCAGCACCGGTAACCTTGGTTCGCTGTCTCTGATCAACGGTCTGGTCGCGGTCAACGTTGCGACCAACCCGCTCTTGACGGCCACGTCCGATGGCACGACGGGTACGGTCACCGCCAACAACTACGGCGTGACGGTGACGGTCGGTGGGGTGACGACGACACTGACCGCTGGCATGTCGCTCCCGATCAATCTCAACATTCCCTTTGTGGCGACCGTCAACCTGACGATCAGCGTTGGCAATCTCGTCGACGCCTCGTCGGGTGCCACTGGCTCGGGTTCGTTGAACTTCGTGAGCATCAGTGGCTCTGCCACTTCACTGGGTGTCACTCTCGCGTCGTTCGACTTCGATCTGCTGCCGCTGTCGGCCACCGCGACTGCTCCGTCCGGTGGCGTGCAGTGCGACGCTCTGGACCCGCCGACGATCACCTCGCCGACCAACGGTCAGACGACCGGCGAGACGCCGACGATCTCCGGTACCGGGATTCCCGGTGCGACGGTCACGGTGACCGAGAGTGGGACAGTAATCGGAACGGCGGTGGTCGCGCCAGATGGAACGTGGTCGCTTGTCCCGGCAACTCCGTTAGCGGTAGGCGACCATACGATCACGGCAACCCAGGAGTCCGGGGGCATAGTCTCCGGGCCATCGAACTCCGTGACGTTCACCGTGCAGGCCCCACCGGCTGCTCCGGTGATCACCAGCCCAACAAACGGACAGCAGGTCAACGACTCCACCCCGACCATCACCGGAACGGGCGAGCCGGGTAACACCATCACCGTCACCATCGACGGTGTTGTTGCCGGCACCACCACAGTGG